>JANNLG010000185.1:0-25119 GCA_031396695.1 Deltaproteobacteria bacterium | reverse complement strand
CGGAGTGCGCGTGCTGCGACATCATGCGCACCAGCTGGCGCCGGTACGCGTCCGGCATCCAGTCGTTCGGCTCGATCTTCTCGCCCGCGTCGATGCGCGTCTGGAAACGCCGCTCGCGCTCCGCGTCGTCACCTCTCGCGTCAGGAACCGCCGCCTCAGCCATCTCGGGAGGGTATCATCGCGCGATGACACGAGAACACCTGCGCTACGAGACCAAGGATGGCGTCGGCCGCATCACGCTCTCGCGACCGGCCGTGCTGAACAGCCTGAACACCGCCATGGCGCGCGAGCTGCAAGGCGTGCTCGACGAGGCGGCTGGCGCCGCGGACGTGCGCGCGCTGCTGCTGACCGGCGAGGGCCGCGCGTTCTGTGCCGGCCAGGACCTGGCCGAGGTCGTGCCGCCCGACGGCTCGAAGGGCCCGGAGCTCCGCGACGTGATCGAGCGCAACTACAACCCGATCGTGCGCAAGCTGGTCGCGCTCGAGAAGCCGATCGTGTGCGCTGTGAACGGGGTGGCGGCGGGCGCGGGCGCGAACCTGGCGCTCGCCTGCGACATCGTGCTCGCGGCGTCGACCGCGTCGTTCGTGCAGGCGTTCGTGAACATCGGCCTGGTTCCCGACAGCGGCGGCACGTACTTCCTGCCGCGACTCGTGGGCCTGCCGCGTGCGAAGGCGCTGATGATGCTCGGCGACAAGCTTCCCGCCCAACAGGCGCTCGCGTACGGAATGATCTTCGCGGTGCACGAGCCGGAGCAGCTCCTGCCCGAGGCCGAGGCGCTCGCCGCGCGGCTCGCCAGCATGCCGACGCTCGCGCTCGGGTTGATCAAGCGCGCGGCGAACGCGTCGCTCGCGAGCGACCTCGACGCGCAGCTCGACCGCGAGCGCGACCTGCAGGTGCTGGCGGGCCGCTCGCACGACTACGCGGAGGGCGTGAAGGCGTTTCAGGAGAAGCGCAAGCCGCGCTTCCTCGGCCGCTAGCGAAAATCGAGCTCGCTGCTGAATTGCGGCAGCGCTACTTCGCCGGCGCGGCGGGTGCGCAGCTCTGGTCCTCGCTCGCCGCGCGCGCGCGCTGCTCGAGATCGCCGAGCCGCTGCTGCGCGTCCTCGAGCGCTTCTTGCGTGCGCGAGACCTCGGCGTCGCGATGGAACGAGCTCGTGACGCAATCCGAGGAGCTCGGGCCCTCGAAGTCCGACGTCCGGCAGCTCGTTTGCGAATAGGCGACCTCGGTCGCTTCGAGCTCTTCCAGTCGCTTCTCGAGGCGCGCGATCTGGCTCTCGAGGAGGTGGATCTTCTGCGTCGCCTTGTCGATCGTACGTGCGCGCGCCAGGCACTTGTCGTCGAGGCGGCTCCCCACGCGGCGCGTCGCCTCGTGCGTGCGGCGGGCTCGAGGGCGCTGCGGAACGGCAGGCGTCGCTTCGACGGCCACCGCCGGCGCGGCCGGCATCGCGGGCTGCGCGGCGCTTTCCTGTGCGGGCGACCACGGCTGGGCCGAGACTCCGGGCGGCGGATTGGCGCCGACTTCGACTCGGCCGTCCTGGGTCACCCAGCGGTACAGCTCGCCGCCGCGCGCTTCGCCGCTCGCGAGCGCGAGCAGCAGCGCGAGCCCGAGAACGCGCGTCTGGGCGCGAATGGCCCGTGGAGTCACGACAGCTCTCCTCGAAGCCCGGTTCGTCCGCGAGCGGGTGGGACTTGAGCGCCTAGGCCAGGTCGCGTTTCTCGAGCTCGCGGCGCAAGCGCACGGTGTCGCTGGTCTTGGGCTCCGTGCGCAGCTCGGGCCGCAGCTTGCCCGCGCTGTCGAGGAACATCTTCGCCCCGTCGTAGGTGATCCACTTCTCGGACACCACCTCGAGCACGACGCGCAGCGGCGAGTCGAGGAAGATCGCGAAGCCCTCCGCCGTCTTCGGGTCGGGGTACATCACGCCGACCGGCCAGCCGTCTTTCGTGGACCCGTTGAAGGTGCACTCCGCGTGCGTGCGCAGGAGCTCTTCGCGCGGCTCCACGTCGAGTCCGTACACCGACACCTGTTCGAAGTCGTGAACGCGCTCGCTCATGCGCGCGAGCTTATTACGCGTTCGCTTTCACGAGCCGCCAACAGAAGCGCGTGCGCGGGTCGGGGAAGTCCTCGGGCAGCGTCGCGCGCGACAGGTCCTCGATCGACGCGGCCTCGAGCGCGTCGGCGTCGAGCTTGAAGCGGCGGAAGTTGGTCGAGAACCAGAGCACGCCGCCCGCTGTGAGTCTGCGCAGCGTGGCGTTCACGAGCGCGACGTGGTCGCGCTGCAGATCGAGCGCGCCGCGCATCTTCTTGCTGTTCGAGAACGTGGGCGGGTCGAGCACCGCCAGATCGTACGGGCCTGTGTCGCGCGCCAGAAATTCGAGCGCGTCCGCGCGCACCAGCTCGTGCCGCGCGTCCGCTAGCGCGTTCAGGCGCAGGTTCTCGTCCGCCCAGTCGAGGTAGGTCTTCGACAGGTCGACGCTGGTGGTCGCGCGCGCGCCGCCCGCGGCCGCGTGCACCGTGAACGCCGCCGTGTAGCAGAACAGGTTGAGGAAGCGCTTGCCGTGCGCTTCGGCGGCCACACGCCTGCGTGTCTCGCGGTGGTCGAGGAACAGGCCCGTGTCGACGTAGTCCGACAGGTTCACGCGGAAGCGAAGACCCGCCTCGGTCACGGTGAAGGTCGCGCGCGCGTCGCCGAGCTTGCGGTACTGCTCGGCGCCGAGTTGGCCGGCGCGGCGCTTCGCGAAGGCGTCCTCGGGCGGCACGCCGAGCGCCGTCGCCGAAGCCGCGGTCATGGCCTCGAGCCAGGCGTCGTCGCGCACCGGGTCGTCCGCGCGCGCGTACGCCGATACGTGTAGCCGCCCCTCGTACCAGTCGATCACCAGCGGGATCTCGGGGATGTCGCAGTCGTAGACTCGGTAGCAGGACGTGCCCGTGCGGCGCGCCCACTTCGCGAGATGCCGCGAACGCTTGCGCAGGCGGTTCGCCAGCATTCCGGAGTGGGCCTCGCTCAACCGAGTACGCCCTCCGCCGACAGCGCTCGGATCTCCTCCGCGCTGAAGCCGTGGTCCGTGAGCGCCTCGCGCGAGTGCGCGCCGAGCTCGGGCGCCGGTCCGCGCGGCTCGATCCGACTGTTCGCGATCGCGAGCGGCGCGGCGAGTGTCTCGAAGCGGCCCTCCTTGGGGTGATCGATCGGCGCGAACGTGCCGAGCGCGCGCGCCTGCGGATCGAAGATCACCTCGTCGAGCGTCGCGACCGGCGCCCAGATCAGTTTGTGCTGATCGAGCGCGCGCGACCAGTGCGCGAAGTCTTCGCGCGCGAAGCGTTCGCCAATCAGGGCCGTGAGCTCGCGCGTCGCGGCGGTGCGCTTCGCCGCCGTGTCGAAGCGCGGATCGTTCACCCAACCGGGCTCGCCGAGCGCCGCGCACAGACGCGGCCAGAACGTCTGCGGATCGGGGTGCACCAGCAGGACGTAGCGGCCGTCGCGCGTCGGATACGAGTTCCAGATCGGATTCGCGGGCGCGGTGCGATCGTGGCGCGGCGGATGCGCTTTCGTGATCAGCGCTGCGGACAGGTCGCCCGCGATCGTCCACATGCCCGTGCCGTACAGCGTCACGTCGGCGAGCTGCGCCGCGCCGGTGCGATCCCGCAAGCGCAGCGCGGCCAGCGTCGCGAGCACCAGATTCAGCGCGGTGGTGTGATCGCCCTGACCGCCGCGACAGAGCGGCGGCGGCGAGGGCGGCTCGCCCAGTGACGCCATGATTCCCGAGCGCGCCCAGAACGCCGCGTAGTCGAAGCCCGGACGCCAGTGCTCGGGGCCGTGCGTGCCGTAGCCGGTGAGCGAGGTGTAGACGAGCCGCGGATTCACCGCCGACAGCGCCTCGAACGTGAGTCCGTACTTCTCGCGCCGCGGCTGCGTCAGGTTGGTGAGGAACACGTCCGCGTCGCGCACCAGCCGCTCGACCACGCCGCGCGCCGACGGCTTCTCGAGGTCGAGCACGAGCGAGCGCTTGCCGCGGTTGTCGAGCTCGAAGGCGGTGTTCAGGTCGGTGTCGTAGCCCAGGTTGCGCATCTTGAAGGCGCGCAGCGCGTCGCCCTCGGGCGGCTCGATCTTCAACACCTCCGCGCCCATGTCGCGGAAGATCGCGCAGGCGGCCGGTGCAGCGACCCAGTTGGCGACCTCGACCACCTTCAGTCCCTCGCACGGCGACGTCATGCGCATCTCCCTCGCGTTCGTCGCGCCACGGTACCCCAGCGTGCGAGCTCCTGCGCGACGCGTGCGCCGATCTCGCTCAGATGGCCGGCGCCGTCGCTGAGCTCGAAGTGCTCGAACTCGCCTCGCATCGGGCCTTCGGGCCTCATACGATACCGTCTCGTCCAACACGAATCTGCGAGGCCCGGATGTCCCTGCCGAACGACCCGAGCGGATCGCCACGACGCTGCACGCTTTGCGATCGCACCGGTGGACGACGGGACTTCGTCCGCACCGAGTCCGTGCGCGTCGAAGCGGGTGAGCGGATCGCGCGCGAGCACCCTGGACGATGGCCGGGTACGGGCTTCATCTGCCACGCGTGCCTCAAGCGCGACCGCATCCAGCACGTGCTGGACCGGCTCGTGCAGGAGCGCGGCGAGCTGTCGGCGGTCGAGGCCGAGGTCGCGCGACGCGCGGGCGAGCACGTCGCGATCGCGGAACACCTGGAGCGCGAGTTCGAGCGTCAGGCCACGCGTGGCCAGCGCATCGCGGACGCGGTGGCGCGCGTCGGCGGCTCTTGGCCGTTCGTGATCGGGTTCCTGTTCGTGCTCGCGCTCTGGATCGCACTGAACGCCGCGCTCGCCGCGCGCGCCTTCGATCCGCACCCGTTCATCCTGTTGAACCTGGTGCTGTCGTGCCTCGCCGCGCTGCAGGCGCCGATCATCATGATGTCGCAGAACCGCTTGTCCGCGCGCGACCGCATGGAGGCCGATCTCGACTTCCGGACCAATTTGAAAGCCGAGCTCGAGATCGCGAGCCTGCACGAGAAGATCGACCACCTGCTGCACGGCCAGTTCGAGCGCATGGTCGAGCTGCAGGAGGTGCAGATCGATCTCTTGAACGAGCTAGCCGAGGACCGCTCGGGACGCTGAGTCGCGGCTCGCCTCAGCGCTTCGCGTCCGGGCGGTGCTTTGCGTCGCGTCAGCGCTTCAAGTCGGGGCGCCCGAACCACGGCGCGGGGACGAACAGTGCGTCGCGCTGCTTCTCCCACTCGGTTCGCAGGTAGCCCAGGTCCGGCGCCGCGTAGCCCGCGTCGCTCATTCCCGACGCCACTCCGATCAGCTCGTACAAGCGCAGCGCGCGGCGCCGCTCGAGGTACGGCGCGTCGGGCGGCGCGAGCTCGCCGGCGAGCCGCTGCAGCGCGTCCGAGACGCGCTCGCCGTCGCCGAACTCCGCGGCTGTCTGTCGGTACAGCACCGACTCGACTTCGTGGATCGCTTGGCGGTGTGGCTCGGCGTTCAGCCGCTCGTCGACGTCTTCGCTCTCGCCCACGAGCGAGACCGCGATCGTCACCCCCGAGACGAACAGCAGCAAGAACAGAGCGGCGCGCAGCATTTCGTTCCTCCCGTCGGCGCGGGCGCGAGCCTTCTGAACCGCGAAGCCGCGCGCGCTACGCCGAGGCGCCCGAGTAGCGCCGCAGTCCGAGCTTCCAGAACCAACGCGAGACGCACGAGATCACGAGCGCCACCGCGCACGCGAGCGCGAGGTTTCCGGCCGAGAGCCGGCCCGCGAGCGCTTCTGCCGGAACCGTCACTGCGAGCGCCACCGGCACCAGGCCGGTCAGCGTCCAGCGCAGCCAGCGCGGGTACACGTCGAGCGGCCAGCGTCCCGCTTGGTACATGTTCCAGAAGATCATCAGCACGTTCTCGAGCCGCACGAACCAGAACGCGCAGGTCGCGAGCAACATCCAGAAGCCGTAGACCGTGAGCGCGCCCGCGCCGAGCGCGACCAGAAAGCCGAGCGCCTCGAGCGCGCCGATCTCGGCGGCGATGCGACCGAGGCCGCTGGCCAGGATCGCGAGCCCGAGCACGAGATCGACGAGCTTCCAGACTCGTACTTCGGAGAGGGACACCAGCAGTTGCGAGTCGGCGGGCTTCACGAGCGTGAAGTCGAGCGCGCCCGTGCGCACGTCCTCCATGAACTTGGTGAGGCTCGGCGCGATTACGATCTGGATCGCGCCGTACACCACGAAGTACACGCCGAGCAGCGCGACCAGCTCCCCCGCGCGCCAGCCCGCGAGCGTGTCGGTGCGCGCGAAGACGATGCCCACCGCGGCCAGCGCCCAGCCGATGTTCAGCACCGACTCGAAGATCTGCACCCAGAAATTTGCGCGGTAAGCGGCCTCGTTCTGAAAGCCGAGCTTCGCGAACACCCAGAAGATCCGCAGCGACTGCATCGGACTCAGGTTCCCACGGCCGAGAAGCGGCGCAGCGCGCGCGGCCACAGCGCCGTGAGCCCGAGCGCCGCGACCGCGAGCCAGACACTCTGCGCGGCGAAGCCGGTCGCGATCTGCGCGGGCGAGAGCCGGCCGAGCGCGAGCTCGACCGGGAACGCGATCATCCAGCGGAAGGGCAGCGCGTCGGCCGCGAAGCGTACGTACTCGGGCAATAGCTCGACCGGCGCGACGCGCCCCGACAGGAAGAACAGCACCGCGAAATAGGTCTGGTTCACCGCCATGATGCGCGTGGTCCAGAAGCAGGCGAGCGCGAGCGTCCACTCGACGACGAAGCGCAGCGCGAAGGCGAGCGCGAGCGCGGGCAGAAACAGCGCGAGCGACCACGGATCCGCGTCGAAGCGCGGCGCGAACACCAGCGCGAGCGCTCCGAGCACCGGCAGCAGCACCACCTGCATCACCGCCTTGTGCGCCAGGTTCTCGGCCAGGTCGCCGTGGATCGGGTGCACGGGCCGCAGCAGCAGGAACGAGAACTGTCCCTGCTGTACGCGGAACTGGAATTCCCACATGTGCCAGCCCTGCGTGACCTGATTCACGAGCGTGAGCACCAGGTAGTAGGCCGCGAACTCGTGCGGGCCGAAGCCGCCGATCTCGCCGCCCTGCGCCTCGGCCACCGCCGACCAGACCGCCAGGTAGATCACCGGCTCGACGACCACACCTAGCAGCCAGATCGCGCTCGACGCGCGGTACTGCAGCTCGATCGCGATCGCAACGCGCCAGAAGGCGAGGTACAGCTCGCGCAAGAAGCTCACGGCGCGGGCGCCCCCGCGAACACGCGCTCGATCACTTCTTCGATCGGCGGGTCCTCGACTTTCAGGTCGAGCACGGGCAGATCGGCGAGCAGGCGCGCGGTGAGTCGCGGCGTGTCGGCCTTCGGCACGCGCAGCACCGTGCGCAGGTCGTCGCGCGAGACCACCTCGCCGTAGCTCGACAGGTCGCCGCGCGGCTCGGCCAGCTCGACCGTCACCGTCTTGTGTGAGGCGAAGCCCGCGACCAGCGCTGCGAGCTGACCGTCGAAGAGCAGCGCGCCGTGGTGGATCACGATCACGCGCCGGCACAGCGCCTCGACGTCGGCCATGTAGTGACTCGTCAGCAGGATGGTCGCGCCGGTGCGTCGGTTGTAGCCGGCCAGGAACTCGCGGATGCGCCGCTGCATGGTCACGTCGACGCCGATCGTGGGCTCGTCCAGGAACAGCACCTGCGGCTCGTGCACCAGCGCCACCGCGAGCTCCGCCTTCATGCGCTCGCCCAGCGAAAGATTGCGCACGGGCCGCTGCAGGAGCTCGCCCAGGTCGAGCAGCGCGACCAGCTCGTCGAGTGTGCGCCGATAACGGGTGGCTTCGATGCCGTAGATCGCGCGGTTGCGCTCGAGCGAGTCGGCGACGGGGATGTCCCAGACGAGCTGGTTGCGCTGGCCCATCACCAGCGTGATTCGGCGCAAGAAGTCCCGCTCGCGCGCCCACGGCTCGAAGCCGAGCACACGCGCGCGGCCCGCGCTGGGATAGAGCAGACCCGAGAGCATCTTCAGCGTGGTGGTCTTGCCGGCGCCGTTCGGGCCGAGGAACCCGACCACCTCGCCGGACGCGACGCGGAAGTCGATCGCGCCGACGGCGACCACCGACTTGGTCTCGCGCCGGAACAAGCTGGCGAGCGCGGCGCGAACCCCCGCTTCGCGCACGGGCACGACGTAGGTCTTGCCGAGGCCCTCCACTTCGAGCGCGGCGCCGCCGCTCATCGCGCCGTGTGGGCGCTCATCGCGCTCATCGGACGAGGCTCGGTGTCGCGAGCCAGATCGTCTCGCCGTCCGCAATCGTCCACAGCACGCGCGCGTCCGAGATCTCGTTCGCCGGCAGCGCGAACAGGTCGCGGTCGAGCACGATCAGATCCGCGCGCTTGCCGGCTTCGAGCGTGCCGCGCTCTCGCTCCTCGCGGTCGAGCCAGGCTCCGCCGCGCGTGTAGGCGGCGATCATCTGCGCGAGCTCCGCGTGCTGCTCCGGGATCCAGCCGGGCCCTGCGCTCGCGTTCTCCGCGCGGCGCGTGATGCCGACCTCGATCGCCGCGAGCGGATCGGCGGAGCTCACTGGCCAGTCGCTGCCCGCGGCCACGACGGGCGCGATCGCGAACAGGGAGCCGATCGGATACAGGTCGAGGCTGCGCTCGTCGCCGAGCACGGGGATCGTGAGCTCGGTGATGTACGGATCGGCCTGCGCCCACAGCGCCTGCACGTTCGGCGCGACGCCGAGGCTCGCGAAGCGCGGCAGGTCGGCGGGCGACACGAGCTCGAGGTGCGCGATCGTGGCGCGCGCTTCGCGCCCGCCTCGTGCGTCGTGCGCGCCGTTCTCGGAGCGAGCGTGCTCGAGCGCGTCGAGTCCCATGCGCACGGCGCGGTCGCCGATCGCGTGCATGTGCAGCGAGAAGCCGGCCGCGTCGAGGCGCGCGACCAGCGCGTTCAGAGCGTCCGACTCGAAGTTCGCGGGGCCGCGCTCGTCGCTGCCTTCGTAGGGCTCGAGCAGCGCGGCGGTGTGCGCTTCGATCACGCCGTCGAGGAACAGCTTGACCGTGTCTGCGCGCAGGCTCGGGCCCGGCGCGCGCGCACGCGCTGTGTCGAACGCGGGCAGGGGATCGCGCGCTTCCCAGTCCGCGGGCAGGGCGAGCGCGGCGCGCACGCGCGGACCGCTCGCGTCGCTCGCGGCCCGATCGAGATAGGCGTCGAGATACTCCGGCGTGGCGTTCGCTTCGTGCGCGCAGACCACGCCGAGGCGTGCGAGCTCTGCGAGGCCGATCCGAAGCGCTTCGCCCAGCTCGGCCGCGCTCGCGGGCGGCGCCTTTGCGGCGACCAGCGCGATCGCGGATTCGCGCAGCGTCCCGCTCGGCTCGCCGGTGCGCGCGTTGCGCTCGATGCGTCCGTTCGCGGGATCCGCCGTCGCGCGCGTGATGCCCGCGGCCGCGAGCGCGCGCGAGTTCGCCCACGCCGAGTGCCCGTCCGCCGCGCGCAGCAGCGCGGGTCGATCCGGCACCAGCGCATCGAGCAGCGCCCTGTCCGGGTTCGCGTCCGGAAACAGCGGGAGCTGCCAGCCGCCGCCCTCGACCCAGGCTCGTCCGGCCTGCGCAACGGCGCACTCCCGGATGCGCGCTTCGAGCGCCGGCACGGATTCGATCGCGCCGAGCTGGCAGCGCATCGACTCGAGTCCGGCCGCGATCGGGTGCACGTGCGCGTCGTGAAAGCCCGGCAGCACGAGCCGACCGTCGAGCTCGACCACGCGCGTGTCGGGTCCGACGTACGCCGCGACGCCCGCATCCGCGCCGACGTAGACGAGCGCGCCTGCGCGGATCGCGAGCGACTCGGCGCGCGTTCCGGCGGCGTCGCCGACGTACACCGTGCCGTGACGCAGCACGAGTTGCGCGGGGGCGGGGCCGTCGGCTCGCACACAGGCGAGCACGAACGCGGCGACGATCGCGAATAAGCGCTGCACGTGCGCGAGTCTATCGCGTCGCGTGGTAGAGTCCGCCGATGTCGACCCGCATGCAGTTTGGCGCCTTTCTCGCGCCGCATCACCCGATCGGCGAACACCCGACCCTGCAGCTCCGGCGCGATCTCGAGCTGGCCGAGCAGCTCGACGAGCTCGGCTATGACGAGTTCTGGGTGGGCGAGCACCACTCCGGTGGCTGGGAGACGATCGGTCACCCGGAGCTGTTCCTGGCCGCGGCGGGCGAGCGCACCACGCGCATCCGCCTCGGCACCGGGGTCGTCTCGCTTCCCTATCACCATCCGTACAACGTGGCCGGACGGATCGTGCAGCTCGACCACCTGACGCGCGGCCGCGCGATGCTCGGCGTCGGTCCCGGTGCGCTGCCCTCCGACGCGCGCACGCACGGCATTCCGCCTGCGCTGCTTCGAGATCGCATGGACGAGGGACTCGGCGTGATCTTGCGGCTGCTGCGCGAAGACGCGCCGGTGACACACAAGAGCGACTGGTTCGAGCTGCACGAGGCGACGCTGCAGATCAAGCCCGTGCAGGCCGAGCTGCCCGTCGCGGTCGCGTCGTCGATCAGCCCCGCAGGCATGTCGTGCGCGGGCAAGTACGGAGTCGGCGTGCTGTCGGTCGCGAGCTACAGCGAAGAGGGCCTGCAGGCGCTGCCCACGCAGTGGGGCTTCGCCGAGACCTACGCGCGCGAGAACGCGCGGCGCGTCGAGCGCGCGAACTGGCGCGTGGTGATGCCCTGGCACATCGCCGAGTCCAAGGAGCAGGCGCTGCGCGAGGTGGCCGATGGCGTCGCGCACTGGCACAACCAGTACAACGTCGAGATTCTCGGCCGACCCGGCGCGGAGCCGGTCGCCGACGCCGCCGGCTTCGCGCGCGCCATGGGTCGGCGCGGCGGCGCGATCTTCGGCACGCCCGACGATGCCGTCGCCGCGATCGCGCACCTGCAGCAGGTCTCCGGCGGCTTCGGCACGCTGCTCGCGTTCTCGCACGATTGGGCCAGTCACGAGGCGACCCGGCGCAGCTACGACCTGTTCGCGCGCTACGTGATCCCGCGCGTGAACGGCATGACCGCGCCGCTGCAACGCTCGGCGGACGCCGTCTCCGCCAACAAGGCGGAGCTCATGGAAGGCGGCTCACAGGCGATCCTGGCCGCCATCCGAAAGCACAACGCCAGCCACCCGCGCGCTCGCTAGCGGCTCGCTCCCCAAGAGCGGAGATAGAGCCGGCGCGAGCGTCTTGAAGATTTGCGCTGGCAGCGAGCTCGTGAAGCCGAAGCCCGCCGCGTCGGGGCCTTGCACGAAGGCGGTGATCACGCCGTAGTAGCGGTCGTCGATCACGAACACGAAGGTCGCGGTGCGATTCACCACACGCGACTCGCGCAGCTTGCCGCCCGGTCCGAACACCTTGTAGCGGTGGTCCCCCGTGCCGGTCTTGCCGCCGACGACGGCGACGCGGCCGTCGGGAGCGACCAGCGCGCCGCGCGCACGCACGGCGGTGCCGTTCTCGACCACGCTGACCATCGCCTCGCGCATCGCATGCGCGACCGCTTCGGGCATGACGCGCGTGCCCTCGGTCGGCGTCGGCGTGAAGCTGGTCTCGTACGGCGTGTCGGCGGCGAAGCGCAGCCGCGCGATGCGCACCGACGGCTTGCGCACGCCGTCGTTCGCGATGATGCCCGCGAGCTCCGCCAGCGCCGACGGGCGATCCGCGGCGCTGCCGATCGCGGTCGCGAGCGACGGCACGAGCGAGTCGAACGGGTAGCCGTGTGCCTGCCAGTTGCGGTGCACTTCCAGAAAGGCCTCGATCTCGAGCAGGCTGCGGATGCGGCGGTCCTGCTGGCGCTTGCGGTGGCGGCTGAACAGCCAGTGGTACACCGCGATGCGTTCGTCGGCGCTGGCCTCGAAGATCTGCCGCAGCGTCGCGTCCGGGTGCTCGCCCAAGTAGCCGACCAGCCACAGTTCGAGCGGGTGCACGCCCGCGATGTAGCCCTGGTCGGCGAGTGTGAAGCGCGCGGGCGAGTAGGTGTCGTAGAGCTTGCGCTGCATCGTTGGCGCGAGCTTCGCGTCGGGAAGCTGCGCCAGCAGTGCGATCTGGAACTCTTCGAACGTCGCGTCGGGCAGCGCCGCGCGCAGCGCCATGGCGACGCGCTTCGGTGTCATGCGCACGCCGCGCAGCAGCGTTTCCCGGAGCTCTTCGGGCGGCTTGCCGTGGTACTTGCGCCAGAAGCTGTCCAGGTAGATCCGGCCTTCCTGGTCGGCGAAACGCTTCAGGTACTGCTCGCGGCGCGGATCCTTCGGGTCCTTCAGGAGCGCGGCGCTCGAGCCGGGCGCCTGGTGGATGTAGTAGTTGACGACGTCGCGCATCAGGCGGATGAACACCAGATTCACCGACAGCGTGAACGCCGAGCGCACCGACATCTCTTTGTCGTCGTCGTCCTTGTTGAAGTTGCCGAAGTGGTGCTCGCCGCCGCCGGTGTAGAAGGTCTCCCAGGGGTTGGCGGAGTAGCGGCGCAGCATCGCTGCATCCAGAAGCTGGGCGAGCGGCATGCCCGGCTGCGCGATCAGCTGGTCGATCACGAAGCGCGTGATGCGGTCGGGCGGCTCGACCTCGATCGCGGACAGCGTCTCGCGGTGCTCGCCGGCGAAGCGCGTGTGCAGCTCGGCGACGATCTCGAGATAGGTGGCCAGCGTGCGCAGCTTGGCGGTCGAGCCGAGGTCGAGCTTCGAGCCCTCGTTCATGTCGAGCGGCTGGTCGAGGTTGTCGGCTTGCACGAGCAGGTGGTTGTCGGCGTCGCCGCGCTCGTAGAGCGTGAAGCTGTAGACGAGCTTCGACGGATCGCCGTACTCGAGCAGGTTCTTGGCCATGAAGCCCGCCGCGCGCGCTCGCTCGGGGTCGCGCAGGCCCCGCAGCTCGCGCGTGATGCCCTCCTGCACCGACGGCAGGACGGTGGTCTCGACGTCCAGATCGAGGCGGTCGAGCGCGTAGTAGTCGGAGAGCCCGAGCAGCGCGACCAGTCGCGCGCGTACCGCGCTCGCGGACTTGCGGTCTTCGGGCGGAGGCGGCACCGAATCCGCGCTACGGCGGCGCAAGTCGAGCTCGGTCGCGAGCGCGGCGTCGCGCAGCTCCGGCGTGAGCACGCCATCCGTCGCGAGCACACGCAGGAACGTGTCGGTGCGCGTGCGCAGCGCCTTCGGGTCCTGGATCAGGTAGTACGACGGCCGACCGGCGGACAGCACCAGCGACAGCATCCGCTTGTACGCGCGCGCGCGCGTCTCGAGGTCGTACGTGGAGCGCGGGTCGTCCACCTGGCGCAGGATCGCGTTGGTGTTCGCGAAGTCCGCGCCGTACCAGATCGAGAGCGCGTCGCCGAGCCCGATCACCTCCCCGTACGGCGGCGCCGCCGCGAGCGGGATCGAGTTCACGTAGTCGAGCACGATCCGCTTGCGCGCCGCCGTGGTGTTCTCGCCGTCCTGGTACGCGCGCAGACTCGCCGAGGCCATCTGGCGCAGCTTCTCGAGCGGCGAGCTGGTCAGGCCCTGCGGCGAGTGGCGGAACTTCTCGAGTTGGGTCGCGAGCGTACTGCCGCCCGCGCGCTCGGTGTCGGCGCCCGCGACTTGCAGCACCTGCGAGAGCGCGGCGCGGCCGAGCCGATCCCATTCGACCGCCGGGTTGCGGTTGGGGTAGCGGGTGTCGAGCACCTCGCGGTTCTCGATGAAGAGCAGCGCGTCGACTACGGCTTTGGGCACGTCCTCGAAGCGGTCGTAGACGTTGCCCGGGTAGCGGGTCGAGAACAGCGGCGTGCCGTCGCTGCCCACGATGCGCAGGCCCGCGCGGTCCTTCTCGCGGTACACCGGCGAGAGACCCCAGTCTTCGAGCGCCTGCAGGCGCGGCGAGTGGCGCGCCTGCGATTCGATCTCGAAGCCCGAGGCGGCCAGGCGGGCCACGAAGTCCGGCAGGCTCGTGTAGCCGAGCCGTTCGTCGTACGGGCCGGTGCTGGGAAACCGGATGCTCGGGCTCGGGCCGGCCTCGACTTCGAACCTGGCCTCGTCGGCGACCCGCGCGAGCTCGCGCGCCTGGAACTCGGACGTGCGCAGCTCGTCCAGCAAGAGCTTCACGCCGTACACCACAGCAGCCAGCAAGAGCAGCGCGAACAGCCAGCGCCAGCGCACGCGGAAGCCGCGCGGCCGGCGCGTGCCCGCACGCTCGATCTGCGGCAGCGCAGAGTCGCGGTTCGATCCGGGCAGCGGCAGCGACGGCAGCATCGACTCGGTTCCAGTTTCGGGGCGAGACTCTCCCGCCGCATGGGAGTGGCGCCCGACACCGACGCGTGGCGCGCTCGTGCGGCGCTTCATCGCGACGTCACGCGCAGCTGCGCGCGCGCTGCCAGCGCGCTGCGGGTATCCTGCGCGGCCGTGAGCGCGCGGCGCATTTTCTCGCGACGAACGCAGTGGGAGCTGGCACCCAATGCACTCACGCGTGCTCTCGCGGATCGCCGCGCCGCAGGGGGGGCCGTCGTCGATCTCACCATCACCAATCCGACCGCGGTGGGTCTTCGCTATCCAGGCTCGTTCTACGCGTCGCTTTCGGCGGGCTCGCACGCCGCTTCGATCGCGGCCTACGAGCCGGAGCCGTTCGGCCTCGCAGCCGCGCGCGAGGCGCTTGCAAGTTACTACCGCGCGCGCGGTTGTGCATGCGCCGGGGCCGACGTCTGGCTGACCGCGAGCACGAGCGAGGCCTTCGCACAGCTCTTCGCGCTGCTCTGCGACCCCGGTGACGCGGTGCTGGTGCCGCAGCCCGGCTATCCGCTGCTCGAGTACCTGGCCGGGCTCGCCGACGTGCGGTTGGTTCCATACCCGCTGCGCTACGAGGACGGCTGGTTCGACGATCTCGACGCGTTGCGCGAGGCGGTGCGGGCGGAGCCGCGCGCGCGGGCGATCGTCTGTACCTCGCCCGGGAACCCGACCGGCGCCTATCTGGGCGAGGGTGAGCTGGCTGCGATCGAGTCGCTGTGCGCCGAACACGGGCTCGCGCTGCTGATCGATGAGGTGTTCGCCGAGTTTCCGCTGCGCGAAACGCCGGGTCGAGCGCGCTGCGCGGTCGGTTCGCGCGCCTGCGCGAGCTTCGTGCTGTCGGGTCTCTCGAAGCTCGCCGCACTGCCTCAGCTGAAGCTCGCCTGGGGGGTGATGGGCGGGCCCGAGCCGCTGCGGGCGTCCGCGCGGGAGCGGCTGGCCGTCATCGCCGACACGTCGCTGTCCGTGGCCACGCCGGTGCAGCACGCGTTGCCGGCGATCCTGGCGGCCTCGGGGGCGATGCGGGATCGGATCCGCGATCGCACGAGCGCGAATCTGGAGGTGCTGCGCGCGGCGCTCGCGTCCGGCACCGCGAGTGTGCTCGAGGTCGAAGCCGGCTGGTCCGCGATCGTGCGGCTGCCGCGGCTCGGCGAGCTCGACGACGAGGGCTGGGCGCTCGCGCTGCTCGAACGCACGGGCACGCTCGTGCACCCCGGCTCGCTCTACGACCTGCCGGGCTGCCACGCGGTGGTATCGCTGCTCGCGCCGAGCGAGGACTTCGCACGCGGGTCCGGCGCGCTCGCGTACGAGATCGCGTCGCGCGCCGCCATGGCGTAGGCTTCGGCTTCGAAGGGAGATCCGATGGACGGAGCGGCGCGGCGCTTCCCGTTTCCGCTGCCGAACGGCTGGTTCGCGGTCGCGGAGAGCCACGTGCTGCGGCCCGGCGACGTGCAGCGCGCCGTTTACTTCGGGCGCGAGCTGGTGCTGTTCCGCGGACAGTCGGGTGCCGCGCGCGTGTTCGACGCGTATTGCCCGCACATCGGCGCGCACCTCGCGGTGGGCGGCAAGGTCGTAGGCGACACGCTCCAGTGTCCGTTCCACGGCTGGCGCTTCGACGGCGAGGGCGCTTGCGTGCAGGTGCCCTACGCCGCGCGCATTCCTCCGCGCGCGGCCGCGCGTTCCTGGCCCGTGGCGGAGCGCTACGGCCTGGTGTTCGTCTGGCATCACCTCGAGGGCGAGCCGCCTTCGTACGCGTTGCCGGAGATCCCGGAGCTCGAGAGCCCCGAGTGGATTCCGCCGGTGCGACGCGAGTGGCGCCTGCGCACCGCGATCCAGGAGATGGCCGAGAACGATCACGACAGCGCGCACTTCCCGGCCGTGCACCAGGGCAAGTACCTGCCCACCACGGTGAGCTACGACGGGCTCACCAAGACCTGTGTCTCGCCGATCTCGCGCGAGCTCGCGGGCGGCGCGGCGCTGAACGCGGAGCTCGTGCGCACGAGCTACGCGCTCGGGCTCGCGACCGTCTCGTATCGCGGAATTCCCGGCATGGGCTTCATCATGCTGTCCGCGGTGACGCCGGTGGACACCGAGAACGTGCACATGCGCTGGCTGCTCACCGTCACCGCCAACCTTCCCGAGGCCGCGCGCGACGAGGTGATCCGAGGCATCACCGAGGGCAGCGGCGTCGAGGCCGACATTCCCATCTGGGAGCACAAGCGCTACGTCGCGAACCCGGTGCTGTGCGACGGCGACGGGCCGATCGCCGAGTTCCGGCGCTGGGCCGCGCAGTTCTACTCGAAGCCGGAGGCGCGTGCCGAGCCATGACGAGCGACCGCTATCTCGTGATCTCCTCGGACTGCCACGCGGGGCTGCGGCCGGAGGAGTACCGCGCGTATCTCGATCCGAAGTACCGCGACGCGTTCGACGTCGCGCTGCCGATCCAGATCCGGATGACGCGCGAAGCGGCCAAGAAGTTCCTGGTCGACGAGATCAACACCGAATGGCGTAAAGGGCGCGAGAGCGGCCTCGCGGGCGCGTGGGATCACGAACAGCGCGTGCGCGTGCTGGACGAGGACGGCGTCGCGGCCGAGGTGATCTTTCCGGACGGCATCACCGAGATGAACATGCCGCCGTTCGGCGCCGGTCTCGGCCTGCCCACCGACGGAATCGTGCCGGAGCTGCAGTGGGCGGGCGCGCGCGCCCACAACCGCTGGCTCGCGGAGTTCTGCCAGATGGCGCCGGAGCGGCGCGCGGGCATCGCGATCGTGCCCGTGCTGTGGGACGTCGAAACGGCGCTCGCGGAGATCCGCTGGGCCAAGGCGAACGGCCTGCGAGGAATCCTGATCCCGTCGCGCTGGGGGAAGCAGGACGCCTACCACCACCCGAAGTACGAGCCGGTCTGGGCGCTTTGCGAAGAGCTCGAGCTGGTGATTCACGTGCACTCCGGCGCTGCGCCCATGGAGGACTACGCCGACCACGTGGGCATGATGGGCATCTTCGTCACGGAAGTGATCTGGTGGACGGTGCGGCCGCTCTGGTTCCTGATCTGGGCGGGCGTGTTCGAGCGGCATCCGCGGCTGCGCTATGCGATCACGGAGTCGACCACGGTCTGGGTGCCCGAGGCGCTCGCGCTCATGGACCAGCGCTACGGCGAGACTCACTTCAGCGCCAAGCTCGGCGACTACCGCAGTCACTTGAGACTGAAGCCGTCCGACTACTTCCGGCGCAACGTGTTCCTGGGCGCGTCGTGCATGCCGCGCCGCGAGGTCGAGCTGCGCCACGCGATCGGGGTCGACAACATCATGTGGGGCACCGACTACCCGCACCCCGAGGGCAGCTGGCCGGTCACGCGCGAGCAGCAGCTCGAGTCGTTCCACGGCGTGCCGGAAGCCGAGCTCGCGGCGATGCTGGGCTTGAACGCGGCGCGCGTGTACGGCTTCGACGCGGAGAAGCTGGCGCCGCTGGTTGGCCGGATCGGTCCTGAGAAGAGCGCGTTTCGCGCTCGAGGAGAGTGAGATGGCGCGTGTCCGCTACCGGAAGTCGCCCGAGCAGCTCGCGAAGGCGGCCGCGGCGAATCCCGAATTCCTGTCGAGCACCGTGCGCTCGCTGCGTGCGGTGTACGTGACGGACCCGGCGATCGCGGCGGCGGTCACGCCGCAGCCGTTGGTCGCGAGCCCGCGCGGCGAGGTCTGCGTCACGTTCTCGCACGTCGCGATGCACATCAATCCGAAGCTCACGATCGAGATCGGCTCTGCCGTTTTCGGCGTGCGCGCGAGTTACGACGGCGTCGAGGGCACGTACCTGTTGACCATGCCGATGACGGCCGAACAGGCGGTGCTCGGCGGGCGCGACACTTTCGGCGAGCCGAAGAAGATCGCGAAGATCGAGTTCGCGCGGGACGGCGACGCGGTCTCCGCACGCGCGCTGCGCATGGGCATTCCCTACCTCGAAGTTCGAGGCAACGTGCGCGAGTCGCTGCCCGCGCGCGAGTGGAGCGAATACGGCTACTGCTTCAAGGCGCTGCCGTCGTGCGAGAAGGCCGGCGGCTTCGACGGCGATCCGCTGCTGGTGCGGCTGGAGTGGAAGCACGCGCACCGTGTGGTGAATCGCGTCGACGGCGAGGTGATCCTGCGCGAATCGCCGTTCGATCCGGTGATCGACCTGCCGGTGCGCCGGCTCGTGCGGCTCGAGTACGAAGAGGGCACCAGCCAGAGCAACGGCCGCGTGCTGCGCAGCGTGCCGGGCGAATGGCTGCTGCCGTTCCTGCACCAACGCTACGACGATCCCGGCGCGCCGGGCGTCGAGATCGCCGTTTGAGCGCCGTGCGATGAGCGATTTCCGGGGCAAGGTCGCGGTGGTGACGGGCGGCGCGAGCGGCGTCGGCCGCGCGCTCGGCGCGCGTTTCGCGCGCGAGGGCATGCGCGTGCTGCTCGCCGACGTCGAGAAGGCGGCGCTCGACGCGACCGTCGCCGAGCTGCGCGGGCAGGGCGGCGACGTCTCCGGCTTCGTGACCGACGTCTCCGATTTCGCGTCCGTCTCCGCGCTCGCCCGACACAGTTTCGAGACGCACGGCGCCGTACACCTGCTCTGCAACAACGCGGGCATCGGCACGGACGAGTCGCGCACCATGCTCTGGGACTCCACCGAGAACGATTGGAAGTGGGCATTCGCCGTGAACGTGTGGGGCGTGCTGAACGGAATCCGCGCCTTCGTGCCGGAGATGCTGAAGCGCGGCGAGCCCGGCCGGGTGGTGAATACGTCCTCTGGAAACGGTGGCCTGGTGCTGATCCCGACCACGCCCATCTACGCGACCACGAAGTCGGCCGTCTCTACTCTCACGGAAGCGCTGCACCTGCAGTTCAAGCTCGTGCGCGCGAAGCTCGAGGCGTCGGTGCTCTACCCCGGTCCGCACGTGGTGGCGACCAACATCTTCACCGCCGCGCGCAATCGACCCGCGGATCTCCCGCCCGAGCGTCCGCTCGGCAAGCCGCCCACGCTCGACGATCTGCGCGGCTGGGCTGAGAAGTCCGGCCGTGAGTTCAAAGTGACGACGCCCGAGGAGGTCGCAGACTACGCCTTCGACGGCATCCGCAGCGGTCGGTTCTTCCTGCTGCCCGAGAGCGTCGACATGGACCAGCGCATCCGTGCTCGCGTCGAGGGCGTGCTCGCGCGCCGCGATCCCGAGCTTCAGCTCGGCTGAAGCTTCCGGCTCGAGTCGTTCGCAGCGGCGCGGAAGATTCCCTTCGACATGGTCGAGGTCTCCGCGTCGACGCGGCGCTTGTACACTTCCGCGCGTAGCTGGTGGACTTCCACGCTGGCCGGCTCTGCGTCCGCGGCCCAGTCGACCCAGTGCGACGCCATGCGCAGGTCGCCCGCAGCGAGCGACTTGGCGGCGCGCTCGAGCAAACGCGCGACTCCACCCGCCACCTCCGCGATCTCGCGCGCCTGCTGCGCGCGCGGCGCGGGCTTCAGCTCGCTCGCGACGCCGGTCCACCAGCCGCCCAGGCAGCGCACGACGTTGCGCACGATGAACTCGGGCTCGTCGTAGGTCGGCTGCAGGTAGGGCTTGTCGACGAGCGTCGCGGGCGGCTTCACGGTTTCGATGATCTCGTACACACCCATGCCCGCGTTCAGGCACTCGAGTGTCCGGTGGTACAGCGAGTCCAGGTAGTCCGCGGTGTCGAGCAGCGCCGCACGCACCCTCTCTGCGCCGAAGATCGGCACGCCGTGGCCGGGCAGCAGCACCTGCGCCTCCTTCGCGGCCATCGAGCGCAGCGCGCGCGCCCAGTCCAGGGCGTAGCGCTGTACTTTTTGCGGATTGCCGGCGTTGGGCGACGCCCAGATGAACAGGTCGCCCGTGCACAGCACGCGCGAGTCCGGCAGGTAGACCCAGGTGTGGTCGTCGGTCTCGCCGCGCGCGTGATGGAGCTCGAGCTCGCGCCCGCCGACGCGCAGCCGCAGCTCGTCGCGGTACGTGCAGGTGGGGAAGTCCGGGCTGGTCGGGAATTGCACCGGCACGCTGAACTGACGCGAATTGATGATCGAGTTGTAGCCGGCGGTCTCGATGTAGCGGCGCATGCGCGGGCCGACGTCGACGTGGCCGATGATCTCGGGCCGCGACCAGCCGTTCGCCTCCGCCTCCTTCAGAAAGGGAGGCAAGCCATAGGCGTGATCGATGTGCCCGTGGGTGTAGATGGCGGTGTGGACGCGCTCCTTCGCGAAGCGCCGCACGCCCGCGAAGCTGCGCGCGTTCTGGGCCGGGTGGTAGGAGCCGGTGTCGATCAAGACCAAGCCGTCGCTCGTGCGGACGGCCGTCACGTTCACGAACGCCTTGTAGAACGCGATGCCGGACGCGACCTCCTCGACCTGGTCCAGCGGCGCGAACGGGTGGTGGGCCGGATCGTGTGTGCTCGCGCGGCCGCTGAAGAGCTGGTCCGAGAGCTCCTGGAGTGTCGGCATGGCGGCATTCCCCCGAGGCTTTGTGCGCCTCGACGCGTACCCTATCATGGTGCCCGCGCCCCCTAGGACAGTTGCGCGCGCGGGAGAACGAGGCGAAATGAACGTCAACGTCGAGGAAACGGGCCCGGTCGAGCGGCTCCTCCAGATCGAGATCCCGACCACCGAAGTCGACGCCGCGTTCGACTCCTTCTTCCGCGAGGTGCGCCGCAACGCGCACATCCGCGGCTTCCGACCCGGCAAGGCTCCGCGCGAGGTGCTCGAGCAACAGTTCGGCGAGCGCGCGTCCGGCGAGGTGCTGCAGCGACTGGTCGAGGGCACGCTGTTCCGGGCGATCGAGGACGCGCACCTCGACGTGCTCGGCGAGCCGCGGCTCGATGCCGGTGAGCTGCCCAAGCCGGGCGCGCCGTACGCCTACAAGGCCAACGTGGACGTGCGGCCGGCGATCGAGGTCGCGGCCGTTACGGGGCTCGCGCTCAAGCGCGCGGTCCTGCCCACGCCCGAGAAAGATCCGATCGAGGCGCACCTCGAGGACATGCGACAGCGCCAGGCGCAGCTCGTCGAAGCCGACAGCGGCGTCGCCGCGGCCGAGGGGCAGATCGCCGTGATCAACTACGTCGGGAAGATCGACGGCGAGCCCTTCGAGGGTTCGAGCGCGAGCGAGTCGCAGATCGAGCTCGGCGCCGGTCGCACGTTCGCCGGCTTCGAGACGAACCTGCTCGGCCTGCGGGTCGGCGACGAGCACGCCTTCGACCTGGCCATGCCCGAGGACCACGCGGACGAGAAGCTGCGCGGCAAGAGCGTGCGCTTCGAGATCAAGCTGATCACGCTGAAGAACCGCGAGCTGCCCGCGCTCGATGACGAGTTCGCGAAGGACGTATCCAACTTCGAGACGCTCAGCGAGCTGCGCGCGGACCTCGAGCGGCGCGTCGGCGAGGGTCGCGCGGCCGAGCAGAAGCGGCTGGAGCGCGAGGGCCTGATCGAGGCGCTGGTCGAGGCGAATCCGTTCCCGATTCCGCCTGCGCTTGTCGAAGCGCAGCTTCGTCAGCGCATCCAGCGCATGCTCACACAGTTCGGTGGCGCCAAGCTCGATCGCGACGTGCTCGGGCCGCTGGTCGAGCGCTGGCAGGAGGAGCTCCGGCCGCAAGTCGAGCGCGAGGTGAAGCTCGCTTTGCTCGCGCCCGAGATCGCCAAGCGCGAGAAGATCGCCGTGAGCGACGAAGAGATCGACGCGCAGCTCTCGCGCATCGCCGAGGCAAGTCAGCGCAAGCTCTCCGAGGTCAAGCGCGAGTACCGCGAGCGCGGCTTGATCGACGCGCTGCGCGCCGGTCTGGTCGAAGAGAAGGTGGTTGAATTCGCGCTCGCCGCAGCTAACGTGTCCGAAGGGTAAGAGCGCGGAATTCAAACAGAAACTGACTTGCTTTCGAATTGCCGTGGAGCAGGGCGTTTCCGGCCGATCCGCTAGACTAGGGGCATGTCTTTGCTGATTCCGATGGTGATCGAGCAGTCGCATCGTGGCGAGCGCGCCTACGACATCTACTCGCGACTGCTGCGCGACCGCATCATCGTGCTCGGCAGCGCCATCAACGACGACGTCGCCAACCTGGTGATCGCGCAGCTCCTGTTTCTCGAGGCCGACGACCCCGAGAAGGACATCTTCATCTACATCAATTCGCCCGGCGGTGACGTCAACGCCGGTCTCGGCATCTACGACGTCATGCAGTACGTGAATCCGGACGTGCAGACCATCTGCATGGGGCAGGCGGCGAGCATGGGCGCGGTCCTGCTCGCGGCCGGCTCCAAGGGCAAGCGCTCCTGCCTGCCGCACGCGCGCGTGATGATCCATCAGCCCTGGGGAGGAGTGCAGGGCAAGACCAGCGACATCCAGATCCACGCGCAGGAGTTCCTGACCCTGCGCGCGGCGATCGACGACATCCTCGCCGAGCACTGCGGAAAGGATCCGGCGCAGCTCCACGAGGACACGGAGCGCGACCGCTTCATGTCGGCGCAAGCGGCGCTCGACTACGGGCTCGTGGATCGCATCATCTCGAGGCACGAGCGCCCCACCAGCGGGGGCCAAGAGGGGAAACGCGCCGGATGAAAAAGAAGGAAGAGGGAACCAACCTGGCTTGCTCTTTCTGCGGGAAGTCGCAGAAAGAAGTGAAGAAGCTCATCGCGGGACCGACCGTCTACATCTGCGACGAGTGCATCGAGCTGTGCAACGACATCATCGCGGAGGAAGCGAGCCGCGACAGCGAGCGCGGCAGCTCGTCCGTTCCCAAGCCCAAGGAGATCAAGGGCTTCCTCGACCAGTACGTGGTCGGCCAGGAATCCGCGAAGAAGATCCTGTCGGTGGCGGTGCACAACCACTACCGGCGCATCGAGAACCAGTCGGTGGTGGGCGACGTCGAGCTGCAGAAGTCGAACATCCTCCTGCTCGGCCCGACCGGCTGCGGCAAGACGCTGCTCGCGCAGACGCTGGCCAAGATCATCGACGTGCCGTTCACGATCGCCGACGCGACCACGCTGACCGAAGCGGGTTACGTGGGTGAGGACGTCGAGAACATCATCCTGAACCTCCTGCAGTCCGCGAACTACGACGTCGAGCGCGCGCAGCGCGGCATCGTGTACATCGACGAGATCGACAAGATCGCGCGCAAGAGCGAGAACCCGTCGATCACGCGCGACGTGTCGGGCGAGGGCGTGCAGCAGGCGCTGCTCAAGATCATCGAGGGCACGGTCGCGAACGTGCCGCCGAAGGGCGGCCGCAAGCACCCGCAGCAGGAATTCGTGCAGGTCGACACGACCAACATCCTGTTCATCTGCGGCGGCGCCTTCCACGGCATCGAGGACGTGATCGAGCGGCGCATCGGCGTGCAGGGCCTCGGCTTCGGCGCGGAGCTGAAGAAGAAGCAGCGCAAGCTCGGCGAGCTGTTTCGCCACATCCAGACCCAGGACCTCTTGAAGTTCGGAATGATCCCCGAGTTCGTGGGCCGCCTGCCGGTGGTGGCGACGCTCGAGGAGCTTTCCGAAGAGGCGCTTTACAAAATCCTCACGGAGCCTAAGAACGCGCTGGTGAAGCAGTACCAGAAGCTGCTCGAGCTCGAGGGCGTGAGCCTGCGCTTTTCCGAGGGTGCGCTGCGCGCCGTCGCGCAAGAAGCCATCCAGCGAAAATCCGGCGCGCGCGGTCTGCGCTCGATCCTCGAGGGCATGATGCTCGAGATCATGTACGACATCCCGTCGCGCGACGACATCGCCGAAGTCGTCATCAACGAAGAGGTCGTGCGCCACGGCGCCGAGCCCATGATGGTGTACGCTCCGCGAGCGGAGAGCGCGTAGCGCTCGCAGGCACGCGCTCGCAGGCAAGTAAGGAATTCCGATGGCCTTCTTCAAGGGCGACGACGACAAAGACGCTGGAGGCAACATGTCCGCGAAGCCGGGTCTGGTGCCGCTGTTGCCGCTGCGCGAGATCGTCGTCTTCCCGCACATGGTCGTGCCGCTCTTCGTCGGACGCGAGAAGTCGGTGCGCGCGCTGGAGCGCGCGATGGCCGGCGACCGCACGCTCCTGCTCGCCGCGCAGAAGGACGCGAAGTCCGACGATCCCGGCCGCGACGAGATCCACGAGCTCGGCACGCTCGGCTCGATCGTGCAGCTCGTGCGCCTGCCCGACGGCACCGTCAAGGTGCTGGTCGAGGGCAAGAAGCGCGCGCGCGTGCGTGAGTGGGGCGAGGGCGACGACTTCCTGGCCGTGAAGATCGAGGTCGTCGAGGAGAGCGAGGAGGCATCGATCGAGACCGAGGCGCTGATGCGCTCGGTGAACACCGCCTTCGAGAGCTACGTGAAGCTGAACAAGAAAGTTCCGCCGGAGATGGTCACCACCGTCTCGAGCGTGACCGAGCCCGCGCGCCTGGCCGACATCGTCGTGGCGCACTTGAACCTCTCGTTCGAAGAGAAGCAGCGCATCCTCGAGATCACGAGCGCCCGCGCTCGGCTCGAGGAGATCTACGCCCTGATCCAGGGCGAGATCGACGTGCTGCAGGTCGAGGGCCGGATCCGCTCGCGCGTGAAGAAGCAGATGGAGCGCTCGCAGAAGGAGTACTACCTGAACGAGCAGATGCGCGCGATCCAGAAGGAGCTCGGCGAACGCGACGAGTTCAAGAACGAGATCCAGGAGCTGGAGGAGAAGCTCGCCGAGCACACGCTCCCGGATCACGCCGAGGAGCGCTGCAAGAAAGAGATCCGCAAGCTGAAGATGATGTCGCCGATGTCGGCCGAAGCGACCGTCGTGCGCAACTACATCGACTGGATCCTCTCGCTGCCCTGGGAGAAGTACAAGGACGAGAAGTCCGACGTCAAAGAGGCGGAGGCGATCCTCGACGGCGACCACTTCGGGCTCGAGAAGCCGAAGGA
>JANNLG010000176.1:0-61473 GCA_031396695.1 Deltaproteobacteria bacterium | reverse complement strand
GACGGACCCGAACTTCGCGAACTACCTGTTCGAGCCCAAGCACGAGCGCATTGCGCTGCTCGACTTCGGCGCGGTGCGCAGCTTCTCGAAGCACTTCGCGAGCCGCTACGCCGAGCTGATCGGCGCCACGATCGCGAAGGACACCGAGGCGGTCGAGTCGCTCGCGAACGCGCTCGGACTCCTGCGCGGCGACGAGACGCCCGAAGCGCGCGGCGCCTTCGCGCGTCTCTCCGAGCGCGTGGCCGAGCCGCTGCGCGCAGCTATGCCGTACGACTTCGCGACTTCTAGCCTGGCGCGCGAGGTGCGCGAGCTCGGCATCGACGCCTACACGCGCCGCGGCCTGCACGCGCCTTCGACGGAGCTGATTTTCCTGCACCGCAAGCTCGCCGGCACCTATCTGCTGCTCGCGCACATCGGTGCACGCGTCGATTGCGCGGCGGTGTTCGAGGAGTTCGCGCTTTGAGCGATCGCTGCCCGTGGGCGGGCAAGGATCCGCTCTACATTCCGTACCACGATCTCGAGTGGGGCGTGCCGTTGCACGACGACCGGCGGCTCTTCGAGATGCTGATCCTCGAAGGCGCGCAGGCGGGCTTGGCCTGGATCACGATCCTGCGCAAGCGCGAGTCGTATCGGCGCGCCTACGACGGCTTCGATCCGGTCCGCGTCGCCCGCTACACCGAGAAGCGACTAGCCTTGCTGCTCGTCGATCCCGGCATCGTGCGCAACCGGCTGAAGGTCGCCGCCTCGGTCGGCAACGCGCGTGCGTTCCTGGCAGTGGTCGCCGAGCGCGGCAGCTTCGACAAGTACCTGTGGGAGTTCGTCGACGGGAAGCAGATCGTGAACCGCTTCCGCACGCTCGCCGAGGTGCCCGCGAAGACGCCGGTCTCCGACGCGCTCTCGAAGGACCTCGCGAAGCGCGGCTTCAAGTTCGTCGGCTCCACCATCTGCTACGCGTACATGCAGGCGATCGGCATGGTCAACGACCACCTCACCAGCTGCCCGCAGTACGCGGGGCTCGCGAAGCCGCGATGAACTGGAAGCAGGTGGCGAGAGTCGGCGAGCTGAAAGCCGGCGAGACCAAGCGCGTGTTCGTCGCGGGCATCGACATCGCGCTCTGCAATCTGGCCGGCGAATTCCACGCGATCGACAACATCTGCACGCACGCCTACGCGTGTCTGACCGACGGCTACTTCGAGGGCGACGTGCTCGAGTGTCCGCTGCACGGTGGCCGCTTCGACGTGAAGACCGGCGCGGCGCTGGGCGGGATCGTGACCGAGGACCTGCGGCGCTTCGCGGTTCGCGTCGAGGGCGACGCGGTGTTCGTCTCCGTAGGCGACGGCGGCGGCGCGGAGGGGGCGTGAGCGCGCGCATTCCGCGGCTCGCGCTCGCTGAGCTCGCACCGGATCTACGCGAGAAGCTGCGCGCGCGCGTCGCGCGGCTCGGCTACCTGGGCGAGTTCTTCGCCTGCGCGGGCCACCAACCCGCGGCGCTCGCGGGCTTCGTCGATTTCACCGAAGCGCTGAAGGAAGCGCTACCCGCGCGGCTCACGCAGCTCCTCGCGCTCAGCGTCGCGGGCGAGCTCGGCAACGACTACGAGCGCAACCAGCACGAGCGGCTCGCGCTTCGGCTCGGGCTCGAGCGCGTCTGGATCGCGGCCGTGAACGCACGCGATCCCGAGCACGCGATCGGGCTCGACGCCACGGACCGCGCGGCGCAGGCGCTCGCGCTGGCGATCGTGCGGCGCGGCGGGCGCGGCGTCGCGCGCGAGCTCGACGCCGTCGTCGAGTGCGTCGGGGCGGAAGTCGCCGTCGGAGTGCTGCTCGTGGTCGGCCGCTACCTCGCGCACGCGGCGTTCGTGAACGCGCTCGAGATCCGGCCGCCGGTGCCGTCGATCTTCGAGGACGGCTTCGAGCCGTGAGCGAGGCCGGTCCGCTCTGGCTTCGCGAGGCCGAAGTGGTGCAGCTGCTCGCGCTCGACCAGGCGATCGACGTGCTCGAGGGTGGTCTGCGGGTCGAGGGGCAGGGCCACGCCTTGGGCATGGCGAAGACGCACGTCGCGCTGCCGGGCGGCGGCGGACTGCACGCGCTCGGCGCGAGCTTCGCGCTCGCCGGCTTCGCGGGCACGAAGACCTGGGCACACACCGCGCAGGGCGCCACGCCGCTGCTCGCGATCTGGTCGAGCGCGACGGGTGCGCTCGAAGCGGTCATCGAGGCCTTCGCGCTCGGACAGCTGCGAACCGGCGCCATGACGGGCCTGGCCACGCGCTGGCTCGCAAGCGCCGACGCCGACGAGCTGGCGCAGATCGGCACCGGCAAGCAGGCGCGCACGCAGGTGGCGGCCGTCGCGGCGGTGCGACGCCTGCGACGCGTTCGTGTGTACAGCCCGACGCGCGCGCATCGCGAGGCGTTCGTCGCGCAGCTCGGCGCCGACGCGCACGGCCTCGAGGTCGTCGACTGTGACTCGCTCGAGCGCGCGCTCGAAGGCGCCTCGATCGTGACCCTGGCCACGCGCGCCCGCGAGCCGTTCGTGAATGCGGCCGCGCTCGCGCCGGGAGCGCACGTGAACGCGATCGGTGCGATCACGGCCGAGCGCGCGGAGCTTTCACCCGACGTGTTCCCGCGCTGCACGCGAATCGTCGTCGACGTGCTCGCGGCGGCGCGAGAGCTCTCGGCGGAGCTGATCGGGTATCATGGCCACGACGAGCGGGCTTGGTCGGAGGTGCGCGAGCTCGCGCGGCTGGTCGCGCGCGACGAGCGCAGGCCGGAGGGCGCGGACCTGACTCTGTTCAAGGCGATGGGCAGCGGCGTGGCGGACCTCGCGCTCGGGCTCGAAGTCGTCGCGCGCGCCCGACGCGCGGGCGTGGGTCGGCCGATCGAGCCGCCAGTCCGCGCGTGCGTGCGTCTGCGCGGGAAGGAGTAGGCGATGGCAGAGCGGATCCGCTTCGAGTCCGAGGCGCAGCGCGAAGGCGTGGAGCGCTGGCCCGCGCTGATCGTGACGCGCGAGGAGATCGACGCCGAGATCGAGCGCCTCGCGTCGATCGCGAAGCCAGCCGACGGAGTGCGCCGCTCGCTGGTCGTGCATCCGCGCGCCACGCGGCCCGGACTCGGACTCGCGCCGGGCATTCGCGTCGCGCTCGAGGTGCTCCTGCCCGGCGAGTCGACCGAGCCGATCCGCCACAACTCGACACAGATCGGTTTCTGCATTCGAGGCGGCGGCAGCGTCGCGATCGCGGACCGCGAGCTCGAGTTCGCGCGCTACGACGTCTGGAACCATCCGGCCTGGGCGACCTATGCGTACCGGAACGACACGCGCGATCTGCAGGTGCGGCTCAGCTATTCGAACGCCGCGCTGCTCGAGCAGCTCGAGATCCACCTGGTCGAGGCGCGGCCGCCGGCCGCTGCAGCGCGCGAAGCGGACACCTCCGCGCCCGACCCGCGCCGCAAGAGCCCGTTCGGAACTCTCGCGCTCGGGAGCGATGGCGCGCAGCTGATGCCGTACGAGACGCTGATCAATCCGCCCGCGGTCGCGTCGCTGCCGCTGCACTGGCCTTGGGCCGACGTCGAGAAGCACTTGCTCGAGCTCGAGTCGCTCGGCCGCGACTACGTCGGGCGGCGCCTGTACCTGCTGCACAACCCGATCACCGGGCGCACCAACGGCACCACGCCGTCGTTCTTCGCGACCATGACGATCCGCCCCGCGGGCGTGGTCGACCGCCCGCACCGACACAGCTCCGCGGCGATCAACTACTACTTCCAGGGCCGCGGCCGCAGCACCGTCGAGGGAAGGATCCTGGAGTGGAAGGCGGGCGATCTGATGCTGTCCGCGCCCGGCTGGGCCGTACACAACCACGCGTCACACGACGAGCGCGTCTACGAGCTGACGGTGCAGGATCAGCCGTTCGGCATCGCCACCGAATCGCTGCTCTGGCAGGAGGACCTGAAGCACCCGCCCGCGCTGCTCGGCACCGAGAGCGGCTTCGCCACCAATCGAGCGAAGGACGCGGGCTCGCGATGATCGCGCTCGAGCCGGGCTTCCTGTGCGGCTCGTATCCCCCGTTGGTGACACCGTTTCGCGACGGCGCGGTCGACTACGACGCCTACGCGCGGCTGGTCGAGCTGCAGGTCGCGGGCGGCAGCCACGGCATCGTGGTCGCCGGCACCACGGCCGAGCCGTCGACGCTCACGGTCGACGAGCGCGCGCGTTTGCTCGACGTGGCGCTCGAGACGGTGCGCCGCCGGATTCCCGTCGTTGCCGCGACCGGCAGCCAGTCTCACGCGGAAACGGTCGAGCTGTGCGCGCACGCCGATCGGTCGGGCGCCGACGCGCTGCTGGTGGTTACCCCGTATTACATTCGACCGCCGCAACGCGGCCTGGTCGAGTACTACGCCGATCTCGGCGCGCGCACCCGCAAACCGATCTTGATCTACCACATCCCCGTGCGCGCGGCGGTCACGCTCGAGCTCGACACACTCGTGCACATCGCCGCGCGGGTGCCGAACCTGGTCGGCATGAAGCACGCGGCGAACGATCTCGATCTCGTGTCGGATGCGCTGGAGAGCCTCGGGGCCGGGTTCCGCATCCACGTCGGGCTCGAAGCGCTCTCGTTCCCGATGCTGTGCATGGGCGCGTCGGGCATGATGAACGCGGTCGGCAATCTGGCGCCGGGGCACGTCGCGCGGCTCTACGAGGCGGTCGCCTCCGGGAACCTCGAGCAGGGACGCGCGCTCCACTTCGAGCTGCTCGAGCTCAATCGCGCGATCTTCTTCGACACGAATCCGATCCCGCTCAAGTACATGATGAAGCGCATGGGCCTGCTCGAACGCAACGAGCACCGGCTGCCGATGGTGGCCGCGACGCCCGAGCTCGAGAAACGGCTGGAGGGCGTGCTCGAGCGGGCACACCTGGTATGAGCCCGAGTCGGGACGCGGATTTCATTCGATCACCACACGGAGCAAGGCGGCTTCTCTGCCGCGGAGGGCACAACCCATGAGCGTTTTCGACGGTCCGCGAATGGAGATCCGACGCATCCTCCATCAGGGCGTGCCGAGCTGGGTGACACTGGAGGGTGACGAGCTGGTGCTCGGCGACGGGCGCCGCGTGCGCGAGTTCGACGCGACCTACCTCGCGCCGTGCGACCCGACCAAGATCCTGTGCATCCACCTGAACTACGAATCCAGGCGCGTCGAGTTTCGCGCGCCGGAGCTCGTGACTCCGACCTACTTCCAGAAGCCGACGACCGCGCTGAACGCGCATCGCGGCGCGCTGTGCCGGCCCGCCGACTGCCAGTACTTGAACTACGAGGGAGAAGTCGCCGCGATCGTCGGCCGACCGATGCGCAACGTCGCGCCTGCCGACGTCTGGGATCACCTCGCCGGCTTCGCGCCCGCGAACGACGTGGGCGCGCAGGACTTCCGCGACACGGACGCGGGCTCGATGCTGCGCGTGAAGGGGCAGGACGGCTTCTGCCCGATCGGGCCCGGGCTGGTGCGCGGCGTCGACGTGCGCCAGAGCGTGCTGCGCACGTACCTGAACGGGAAGGTCGTGCAGGAGGGGAAGGTCTCCGAGATGACCTTCGGCATCGACTATCAGCTCGCCGACCTGTGCCGGCACATCACGCTTCTTCCCGGCGACGTCGTGCTCACCGGCACGCCCGCGAACTCGCGGCCGATGCAGCCGGGCGACGTGGTCGAGGTCGAGGTCAGTGGCATCGGGCGGCTCTCGAACACCGTCGTCGAGATCCCCGCCGCTCGGCACGCCGTGGGGCACCAGCCCACCGACACCGACTCGGTTCGGCGCGTCGCGCTCGGCTCCGACTCGAGACGTGGAGAGGGGCGATGACCGCCGCGCCGTTCGTGAGGAACCTCTGGTACGTCGCGGCTTGGAGTCACGAGCTGTCTCGCGATACGCCGCTCGGCGTGAGCGTGATCGACGAGCCGATCGTGCTGTACCGGCGCGGGGACGGGCAGGCGGTCGCGCTCGAGGACCGTTGTCCCCATCGACACGCACCGCTCTCGCTCGGTCGCGTCGAGGGCGACGACTTGCGCTGCATGTACCACGGGCTGCGCTTCCGCAGCGACGGCGTGTGCGTGGAGGTGCCCGCAACGAGCCGGATTCCTCCGCGCCTGTGCGCGCGCGCGTTCCCGGTCGTGGAGCGCTCGAGCTGGATCTGGGTCTGGCCGGGCGACCCAGCGAAGGCCGATCCGTCGCTCGTGCCCGAGTCATTCGGTCTCGACGATCCCCGCTGGGTCACCCGCTCGGGCGCGCTCGAGTACGAGGCCGGCTACGAGCTCGTGAACGACAACCTCTGCGACCTCTCGCATCTCGACTTCGTACACGAGACGACGCTCGGCCGGTCGACCGGCGCGAAGTGGTCGACCGAGCTGCCGCGCATCATCCCGGAGGAACACGGGCTGCGCTTCGAGCGCTGGTTTCGCGACCACCCGCTCATGCCCGGTCGACCGGAGCACGTCGACACCTGGAACTCGTACCGGTACTTGCTGCCCGGAATCTTCCTGATGACCACGGAGGCTTTTCCGGTCGGGACCGCGGAGCGCAGCGGCCTGGGTCCGCCCGAGGCGAAGCCGCTCTACCACCGCGTCGAGCAACAGTCGGTGACGCCGATCAGTGAATGCCGGACGCGATACCTGTTCGCGTTCGGAGTCGAGGCGACGATCGCGACGCCTCGCTTCGTCGAGGCGGTCTTCGAGGTCGTCCAGGCCTCGTTCGCCGAGGATCGCCGGATCATCGAGGCGCAGCAGCGAGTCTGGTCACGGACGCCGGCGGAGCGACAGAAGGCGTTCATCCCGCAGGACCAGGCGCCCGCGATGTTCCGGCGCATGATCGCGCAGCGCCTGGCCGAGGAGCGCGAGCCCGCCTAGAGCGGGTACACGAGCGAATTCGGCACCAGCACCGAATCGAAGATCACGCGCTTCTCGCGGAAGCGCAGGCGCCCGCCGTCCCGCACCACGAGGTCTACGTAGCGGCCGGCGGAGAGGATCTCGGTCAGCGCGTCGACGCGTGTTTGGAGCACGGCGTAGTTCGCGCGCACGCGGAAGCCGTCGTCTTCGGACGTCGCGCGGATGTGGCTGATCAGATGGCGCACGGAGCGTGGGGCGTACATGGACGTCTTGCGCAGCGCCGCGACGCGGTCCTCGAGCATGCCGCGGCTCTCGCACAGGATCAGCGCGAGCGGCAGGCCGCGCTCGAAGTTCTCGCGCGGCAACACTTCGTAGCGACACTTCTCGGTGAAGAGCTCCGGCCAGCGCTCGAGCTCGAAGTCGTCGAGCGCCTCGGCGTAGGCGTCGTACAGGTCCTGGATCTCGAGCCGCACCTCCGGTGTCACTGGGGATGGCGTCACCGGTCGCGTTGTCACAGCTCCATCACCCGTCGGTAGTAGGCGTAGAACGCGCGGATCGCCGCCTCGGTCACGATGTGGTCCTCGTCGCCGGTGCCGCGGCCGCCCATCTCGAGCCGGCCCTGCGCGTCGGGGTAGGGCGAGATGCCGGCTTGCGAGAGCTGCATCACCTCGCTGTCGTCGAGCGACACGTAGCCGGCCGGGCCCATCAGGTTGGCCTGCAACAAGCGGCGCCGCGTCATCGCTTCGTCGTCGCTCGCGTAGCCGAAGAAGGTCCAGACCAGCTCGAACGCCTCGGGCCCGCGCGGCACGAGCTGGCGCGTGGCGAGCGTGTTCGACTGCTGCTGCACGATCAGGTTCGGCCACAGCGTCTGCATCACCACCGTGGCCTCGCCGGGGAACTCGCGTACCGGGTCGAGCAGCGTCGGATCGCGCAGCGTGAAGTCGCGCTTGAACGAGCGCATCTCGGAAGTGTCCGCCGCGTTCGCGGGCTCGCCGCGCATCGAGATCAGGCAGCTGTGCCGGCCCGTCTCGTCCATCTTGGTTTCGGACGGGTTGTCGGCGCGGAACAGTCCGAAGCTGACCAGAAACACGTGCAGCAAGCTGGCGTGGTACGGGTCCTTGATGTTCTCGAACATCAGCTTCCAGTTGCTCGGCACGAGCTGGCGCGCGTAGCCGAGCACGCGCAGCGCGCGGCCGTCGAAGACGCGGTCGAAGTAGTGCAGCATCGCGGCGCCGAGCCAAGCCTCGAACGCGGGCGGCGACGCCGCGAAGCTCGCGAACACCACGCCGTGTCGGACGTGCGAGCGAAGCTCCGTGAGCCCGTTCGCTTCGAGCGCGAAATCCGCTGGCATGCCGCCCTGGCCGCGCAGGCCGCGGCGGAAGGGAACGCCGATCAACCGTCCGCGCAGATCGTAGGTCCACTGGTGGTACGGGCAGACCAGCTCCTGCGCGCGCCCGAACGACTCGCGGCAGAGCTGCACGCCGCGGTGCGCGCAGCGGTTCTCGAACACGCGCAGCCGGCCGTCGTCGCCGCGCAGCACGAACACGGGGCGCTCGCCGATCTGCGTGCGCTTCCAGTCGCCATGCTCCGGACACTCGGCTTCGAGGCCGACGAACGCCCAGCCCGCGCCCGCGAACACGCGCTCCTGCTCACGTCGGTAGAGCTCCGGGTCGCTGTAGATCCAGTACGGGACGCGGGAAGTATCGACCCCCGCCCATCGCTTCGTGGCGATCAGATGCCCGAGCCCTCTTCCTCGTAGCCGGTGTGGATGCCGCACTCGCGGTTCTCCGGGCGCTCCCACCACCAGCGGCCCGCGCGCTCGTCCTCGCCCTCGCGGATCGCGCGCGAGCACGGCGCACAGCCGACCGACGGATAGCCCTGCGCGTGCAGCGCGTTCACCGGCACGGCGTGCTTGCGCACGTACGCCCACACGTCGTCCTTGGTCCAGGTCGCGAGCGGATTCAGCTTCACGCGTCCGCCGTGCACTTCGTCGATCTCGACCGCCGACACGTTCGCGCGCGTCACGCTCTGCTCCGGCCGCAGGCCGCTGATCCAGGCGTCGAGCCCGGAGAGCGCGCGCTCGAGCGGCTCGACCTTGCGCACACCGCAGCACTGCTTGCGCTTCTCTTCGCTCTCGTAGAACAGGTTCATGCCGTGCTGGCGAACCATCTTCTGCACGCGCGCCGGATCGGGGAAGTAGATCTCGACCTCGATCTCGTAGCGGTCGCGCACGCGGTCGATCAGGTTGTAGGTTTCCTGTGGCAGCCGGCCGGTGTCGAGCGTGAACACGCGTGTCCGCTTCGGGTCGATCTGGTGCATCAGGTCGAGCAGGACCAGGCCGTCGGGGGAGCCGAAACTCGCCGAGAGGGCGATGCGCGGCGCGAAGCGATCGAAGCCCCAGCGCAGCAGCTCCTCGGGCGAGCGGCCATCGAGGCGCCCCGACCGGATCTCCTCGAGCACGGCCGGCGAAATCCGCCCGGCGCTCGCGTCGAGGCTCTCCACGGCTGCCATGCGCTCCTCCTGTGCCCCGGGCGCGAGTCTACGGGGGCCGCGGACCCGGGTCAAAAACCGAAGCAATTTCCCGGCTTTCGGACTGCGGCACGCGCCCTCAGGTTTCAGCGTCGGGGCGCCGCAGCGAAGCCGTGCAGCGGTGGAGGCGGAGGCTCGGGCTGCTTGCGGTGCTGGCCATGGGCGCCGGCTCGGTCGCTGCGCGCGAGCGCTTCGAGCGCCCCGATCCACCGGGTCATGCGCCGTATGCCGCGGACGCGCTCGAGCCGGTGCGCGTGGGCATGCCCGAGGGCGTGGAGCTCTTGCACGAGCCCGATGCGCCCGCCTGGCCGAAGCCGCTCGCCGAGGAGCTCGCGCAGTCGGTTCGCGCGGAGTGGCCGGTCGATCGGATCTACGGGGCGGTGTTCGCGAATCTCGGCGTGACGCTGCGCTGGCCGTTGGTCACCGCCGAGTCGGGTGGCTCGGTGATCGTGCCGGTCGTGGACGGGCTCGAGCTTCCGATCGAGGGCGCGCTCGAGCTCGCGCGCAGCGAGGGCCCCCGGCGCGTGGTGGTGTTGGTCGACGCGTCGGCGAGCGCGAACGCGATCACCGCCTTCCACGCTGCGCACTCCGGTAGCGAGCGCGTGTCGGTGCTCGAGGCGGAGCGCCGCGCGCTCGACCACCTGATCGAGCTGTCCGCCGACGACTGGCTCGAACTCGGCGTGATCGCATTCGGCGAGACGACCTGGCCGGTGGCCGAGCCCGGATTCTCGGCCTCGGCTCTGCGCGAGGCACTCGCGCGCTTCCGCAGCGAGCACCCGCGCGGCGAGGGCCGCACCGACGCGGTCTGCGCGCTGTGGCTGGCTCGCGACTGGCTCGACTCGACACCCGAGGGTGTAGCGCGCGAGATCGTGGTGCTGACCGACGGCGACGCGCCGTTCTCGGGGCGCTTCCTCGACTGCGACGGAGAGGGCCGCTCCCTCTCGGACGACGCGGAAGCCGCTTGCGAGGCGCGCCGCAATTCGACGACTTGCCCCGCCACGCACCGATTCAGCCGCGCCGACGGCAGCTCCGACATAGTGCAGATGGCGAGCTTCGCGCGCCGCACCCACGGCGAGCTCAGCGTCCATCCGCTGCTGTTCGAGACCGATCGCACCGCGCGCGCCTGGCAGCAGGTGGCCACGCGCAGCGGCGGGCGACTGGTGCGCGTGCCCGGGCCAGAGGCGATCGAGCTCGCGCTGCCCGCGCTGGTGTCGAGTCGCATTCGCGGCGTAGTCGCGCGCAACACGACTACCGGCGCCGAGCGCTCGGACCTCTTGCAGACCGAGAGCGCGCGAATCCACGGCGCGCTCGCGCTCGTGCCAGGCGCGAACGAGATCGAGCTCGAAGTGCAGAGCGAGCGCGGCACGGCGGCGCTGTTCCGCTTCCGCGTCTACTCGGCGCCCGCGCAGCTCGAGCGCTGGCTGGCGGACCTGCGCGAGCGGAACCTGGCGCTCGAAGTGCGCGCCCAGGGCCTCGACCAGGCTGCGCGCGAGCAGATCGAGCGCAACCGCGGAGGGGATCTCGAAGTCGCGCCCGAGGCGGTTCCGGCCGCGCCCTCAGCGTTGCCCTGAGAGCGTCGCCCCGCGCGCGATCGCCGGTATACTCGGCCCATGCCGCCGCGCGTCTTCATCGACGGCCACATGGGAACCACGGGCCTGCGCATCCGCGACTGGCTCGCGGGCCGCGACGACCTCGCGCTGTTCGAGCTGCCCGAGGCGCTGCGCAAGGACGACGCCGCGCGCCGCGACGCGCTCGCGAGCGCCGATCTCGCCGTGCTCTGCCTGCCCGACGACGCCGCGCGCGCGGCGGTCGCGCTCGCGGAAGGCACGCGCGCGCGCATCCTCGACGCGAGCTCGGCGCACCGCGTGACGCCGGGCTGGGTGTTCGGCCTGCCGGAGCTCGCGCCCGAGCAGCGGAGCTTGATCGCGGGCGCGCAGCGCGTCTCGAACACCGGCTGCTGGGCGACCGCGACGATCCTCTTGCTGCGGCCGCTCGTCGACGCGGGCCTGGTGCCTCGCGATTCCGCGATCGCGCTGCACGGGCTCTCCGGCTACTCGGGCGGCGGCAAGGAGCTGATCGCGAAGTGGGAGGACCCCGCGGGCGGTTTGCTCACGCACGTGTACGAAGCGCCCTACGCGCTCGATCGCGTGCACAAACACATTCCCGAGATCACGCGCTGGTCCGGGCTCAGTCACGAGCCGGTCTTCGTGCCGTCGGTCGGACCGTTCCGCTGCGGGATGCGGCTCGAGCTGCCGCTGCACGCGGGCCTGCTCGCGCGCGGAGTTTCCGGCAAGACGATCTGGGAGGCGCTCGATGCGCGCTACCGCGGCGAGGCGTTCGTGCGCGTGCTGCCGATCGTCGAGCCGCTCGGCTCCGACGAGCGCTCGTTCGATCCGCGCGCTTGCAACGACACCAACCGCATCGAGCTGCGCGTGCTGCCGCACCCGTCCGGGCACGTCCTGCTGATGGCGGTGCTCGACAACCTGGGCAAGGGCGCGGCGGGCGTCGCGATCCAGAATCTGAACCTGATGCTGGGTCTGCCGGAGGCGCGGGGCCTGCCCGCGTAGGCGATGACCGCGGCGCTCGATCTCTCGCCGCCGGTCCGCGCCTGGTTCGAGCGGCGCTTTCGCACGCCGACGCCGTCGCAGGCGCAAGGCTGGCCGGAGATCGCGCGCGGCGGCGACGTGCTGATCGCGGCTCCGACCGGCTCGGGCAAGACGCTGGCCGCGTTCCTGCTCGTGATCGACCGGCTGGTGCGCCGCGCGCTCGACGGCACGCTCGAGGACCGACTCGAAGCGGTGTATGTCTCGCCGCTGCGCGCGCTCTCGCACGACATCCAGCGCAACCTCGAGCAGCCGCTGGCCGAGATTCGCGAGCAGGCGCGCTCCATGGGGCTCGAGCTGCCGCAGATTCGCGCGGCCGTGCGCACGGGCGACACCACGGCGGCCGAGCGGCGCGGCATGCTGAAGCGCGCGCCGCACATCCTGGTGACCACGCCCGAGTCGCTCTACGTGATGCTCACCGCGGAGAAGAGCCGCGCGATCCTGGCCACCGCGCGCACGGTGATCGTCGACGAGATCCACGCGCTCGCGCGCGACAAGCGCGGCTCGCACCTGGCGCTCTCACTGGCGCGGCTCGACGCGCTCGCCCACGAGCGGCCGATGCGGATCGGGCTCTCCGCCACGCAGCGGCCGATCGAGCGCATCGCGCGCTTCCTGGTCGGCTCGGAAGACCGGCCGTGCTCTATCGTCGATCTCGGTCACCAGCGCGATCTCGATCTGGCGATCGACGTGCCGCCGAGCGAGGACCTGGCTGCGGTCGCGTCGAAGGAGCAGTGGGACGAGCTGGTCGAGACGCTCGCGGTCTACACCGAGAAGCACCGCACGACGCTGGTGTTCGCGAACACACGCCGGCTGGCCGAGCGGCTCGCGCACCGGCTCGGCGAGCGGATTGGCGCCGAGCACGTCGCCGCGCACCACGGCAGCCTGTCGCGCGAGCGGCGCCTGCGCGTCGAGGCGCGGCTCAAGTCGGGCGAGCTGCGCGCGCTCGTGGCCACGGCCTCGCTCGAGCTCGGCATCGACATCGGCGAGATCGAGCTGGTGTGTCAGATCGGTTCGCCGCGCAGCATTGCCACGCTGCTGCAGCGCATCGGCCGTTCCGGTCACGCGCTCGGTCTGCGCCCGAAGGGGCGGATCCTGCCGACCTCGCGCGACGAGCTGGTCGAGTCCGCGGCGCTGGTGCGCGCGGTGCGCGCGGGTCGGCTCGACCGGATCCAGATTCCCGACGCGCCGCTGGACATATTGGCGCAGCAGATCGTAGCCTGCTGCGCGGCCGGCGACTGGGACGAAGAGGTGCTGTTCGCATTGGTGCGCGGCACCTGGCCGTACCGCGCGCTGCCGCGGCTCGAGTTCGAGGCCGTGCTCGAGATGCTCACGCACGGCTTCGAGACGCCGCGCGGCAAGCGCGGCGCGTATCTGCACCGCGATCAGATCAACGGGCGCTTGCGCGGCCGCCGCGGCGCGCGCATCGCCGCGGTCATGTCGGGCGGCGCGATCCCCGAGCTCGGCGACTACAAGGTCGTACTCGATCCCGACGACACCACGATCGGCAGCGTGAACGAGGACTGGGCGATCGAGAGCATGGCCGGGGACGTGTTCCTGCTCGGCACGCACAGCTGGCGCATCCGCCGCGTCGAGTCAGGCGTGGTGCGCGTGACCGACGCGCAGGGCGCGCCGCCCACGATTCCGTTCTGGCTCGGTGAAGCGCCGTCGCGCACGGAGGAGCTATCGGCCGAAGTCTCGGAGCTGCGCGCCGAGCTCTCGCGCGAGCTCGAAGTCGGACTCGACGCGGCGGTCGCCTGGCTGGCGCGCGAGTGCGGTCTCGACGAGTCCGGCGCGACGCAGATCGCGCGCTACGTCGACGCCCAGCGGGTCGCGGTCGGCTTCGTGCCCACGCAGCGCGATCTGCTCGCCGAGCGCTTCTTCGACGAGGCGGGCGGCATGCAACTGGTGGTGCACGCGCCGCTCGGCGCGCGCGTCAACCGCGCCTTCGGACTCGCGCTGCGCAAGCGCTTCTGCGCCTCGTTCAACATCGAGCTGCAGGCCGCCGCCACCGATGACGCGATCGTGCTCTCGCTCGGCAGCCCGCAGACCTTCGACCTTTCGCTGCTGCCGCGCTTCCTGTCGTCGAAGACCTGCGCGGAGGTGCTCGAGCAGGCGCTGCTCGGCTCACCGCTCTTCACCGCACGCTGGCGCTGGAACTCGACGCGCTCGCTCGCCGTGCTGCGCGCGCGCGGCAAGGGGCGCGTGCCGTTCCCGATCCAGCGCATGCAGGCCGACGATCTGCTCGCCGCGGCGTTTCCCGAGCAGGTGGCTTGCCAGGAGAACGTGACCTATCCGGTCGAGATTCCCGATCACCCGCTGGTCACGCAGACCATGCGCGATTGTCTGACCGAGGCGGCGGACGTTCGCGGGCTCGAGGCGCTGCTGGTCCGGCTCGAAGCGGGCGACGTGCGCATGCACTGCCTCGACACGGTGGAGCCGTCGCCGTTCAGCCACGAGATCCTGAACGCGCGGCCCTATGCCTTCCTGGACGACGCGCCGCTCGAGGAGCGGCGCACGCGCGCGGTGTCGCTGCGTCACTCGCTGCCCGCCGATGCGCGCGACCTGGCCAAGCTCGACGCGGAAGCGATCGCGCGCGTGCGCGAGGAAGCCGCGCCCAGCGTGCGCGACGCGGACGAGCTGCACGAGCTGCTCTGCGATTGGGTGGTCGTGCGCGAGGTCGATCTGCCGTGCGACGCCGGGACGATCGAGGCGCTGCTCGCCGCCGGACGCAGCGCGCGTGTGCGCACGCCGGGCGTTGCGCGCGTGTTCGCGTGCGAGAAGCTCGGCGAGCTGCGCGCGCTCTTCCCGCACGCCGAGCTCGAGCCGTTGCCCGCGCTGCCGCCCGCGCTCGCCGAGCGCGTCTGCGAAGCCGAGGCCGCGCTCGACGCCGCGGTGCGCGGGCACCTGGCTCTGCTCGGTCCGGTGACGCCGGCCGAGCTCGCGACACGCATCGGTGTCGAGCCGTCCGCGGTCGAGGCCGCGCTCGTCCGGCTCGAGAGCCGCGGCGTCGCCGTGCGCGGACATTTCGAGGCCGCCGTGCGCGCCGAACAGTTCTGCGACCGCAGCCTGCTCGCGCGCATCCACCGCTACACGTTGGCGCGGCTGCGGCGCGAGATCGAGCCGGTCAGCGCGCGGGTCTTCACGCGCTTCCTGCTCGGCTGGCAGCACCTGGCCGCGGGCACGCGGCTGGCGGGCGAGGGGGGGCTCTTGTCCGCGCTCGAGCGGCTGTCGGGATTCGAAGCCGCCGCCGCGGCCTGGGAGGACGCCCTCCTGCCCACACGCGTCGACGGCTACAAGCCCGCGCTGCTCGACTCGCTGTGCCTGGCGGGCGCGGCGGCCTGGGGGCGCGTCTCGCCCGCGCCGGCCGAGCCCGGCACGCAGCCCTCCCGGCTCACGCCGATCGGTGTCTTCCCGCGCGCCGAGCTCGAGACGCTGTTGCAGACCGCGAGTCCCGCGCGCGTCGAGGCGCCGAAGCTGCGCGGCTCGGCCGAGCGCGTGCTCGAAATCCTGCGCGCGCGCGGCGCGCTTTTCGCGGGCGAGCTCGAGGCCGCGAGCCGGCTGCTACCGGTGCAGGTCGAGGAAGGACTGCGCGAGCTGATCGCGCACGGGCTGGTGAGCTGCGACGGCTTCGCGCCGCTGCGGCGTCTGCTCGGCGGCCCGGCGCGCGCGCACCTGCAGCGCCGGCGCCCGGGTCGCAATCGCGTCACCTCGGGCGGACTCGCGTCGCCCGAGGGTCGCTGGGGACTGCTCACGAGTCACGGCCAGCCCGTCGATCCCGACGAGCTCGCGGAGGCCACGGCCTGGCGGCTCTTGCACCGCTACGGCGTGGTGTTCCGCGATCTGCTCGCGCGCGAGTGGCTACCCGCGGGTTGGCGACCGGTGCACTCCGCGATGCGGCGGCTCGAGGCGCGCGGACTGGTGCGCGGCGGACGCTTCGTCACCGGCTTCACCGGCGAGCAGTTCGCCCTGCCCGAGGCGATTCCGAGCTTGCGCCGCGTGCGCTCCAAGCCCGACGACGGCGCGATCGTGCGCGTGTCGGCATCGGACCCGCTGAACCTGGTCGGCATACTGACCCCTGGGCCGCGCGTTCCCGCGGGACACACGCGCTGGGTCGTGTTCCGCGACGGACTGCCGATCGCCGTCGAGGATCGCGACGGCCGGACCGAGCTCGCGGTCGCCGATCCGATCTAGCGCCGATCAGACCTGGAACTGATCGACGAGCGATTTCAGCTTGGTCGAGAGCTGCGACAGGTCCTGCGAGCGCTTGCGCATGTTCGCGGCCTCGTTCGACGAGTCGACCGACGACATGCGCACCGACTCGATGTGCGCGGCCACCTCGAGCGCGCCGCGCGCCGCCTTGTCGGCGTTCTCGGAGATCTGCGCGATGCCGCGCGTCAGCTCCGACGCCTTGCCCGCGACCTCGGCGGCCATGTTCGACGCGGCGCCGATGTTGCTCGTGACGTCAGAGATCATCTTGGTCGAGTCCGAGGTCGCCTCGAACACCTTCGCCGACGTGTGGGTCTGGTCTTCGACGGCCTTCGCGATCGCGGCGTTGATCGAGTGCGCGCCTTCCATCAGCTCGATGATCTGCCCGATCGCCGCCACCGACTGGCGAGTGAAGCTCTGCATGTCGCTGATCTGCAGCTCGATTTTCTTGGTCGCCGAGGTCGTCTCGCGCGCCAGGTCCTTGACCTCGTTCGCGACCACCGCGAAGCCCTTGCCCGCATCGCCTGCCGAGGCGGCCTCGATCGAGGCGTTCAGCGAGAGCAGGTTCGTCTGGTCGGCGACCTTCTGGATCAGCGCGACGATCTTGCCGGTCGCTTCGGCGCTCTGGGTCAGCTCGCGCAGCAGCTGCTGCACCGGCGTGGCCTTCTCCGCGCCCTGACGGCTCACGGTCGCCGCGCGCTCGGTGTTGTCGCGAATCGTTCCCATCGCGTCGGAGATGTCGCGCACCGAGCCCTCGACCTCGACGGCGTTCGACGCGACCGCCTCCGCTGCGAGCGAGACCTGCGCCATGTTGTCGCTCATCTGCTCGGTCGAGCTCGACACGCTCGCGACGTTGCGGTGCGCTTCCTGCGCCGCGCTGGCGACGGCTTCGACGCTCGACGAGACCTCGTGAGTACGCGCCGAGACGGCGCTCGCGCCCTCGCGCACGGACTCGCTGTTCTCGACCAGTCGATCGGAGATGCTGGTGAGCTCCGTGGACGCGGCCCCGAGCGTCTGCGCGTTCTCGGCCACGTCGCGGATGATGCTCTGCAGCTTCGCGACGAACGCGTTGAAGTGCGTTGCCAGCCGGCCGATCTCGTCCTGCGACTCCACCTTGAGGCGGAAGGTAAGGTCGCCCTCGCCGTCCTCGAGATCCTGCATCGCCGCCGCCACGCGCTCCATCGGCGCCGAGATCGAGCGGCCCACGAAGTAGCCGAGCACCACCATCAATGCGAACGCCACTGCAGAGGCGGCCACCGACGTCACCAGGTTGCTGCGCACGAGCGCGTGGAGGGTGTGCTTCGAGAAGTCGATGCGGAAGTAGCCCTTGAACTCGCCGTCGCTGGTGACGGGCGCGGTCACCCGCAGCAGATCGTCCTCGTCGCGCTGCTCGATCTGCAGCGTGCGCTGGGGCGAGACGACTTCGTGACTGTGCTGCTGGTCGTTGTAGCCGTCGAGCCGCGTGCCGGTCTCGCTGTAGACGGTGATGCGCTGGATTTCGATCGGCGCGTGCGCGGGAGCGTCGGCCGACTCGGCCGCTGCGCCCGTCTCGCCGTGCGAGCTCGCCTCGCCGGCCAGGTTGCGGAGCGCCGTTCCGATGATCTCCTCGCCGCCGAAGCCGAGCGCGTCGTAGGCGGGCTCGATGTTGGCGGCGAACAGGCTCGCGATCGTGACCGCGGAGTCGGTCATCAGGCGGTTGCCCATCTTCGAAGCCTGCGGCGGGAAGAACAGCACCATGAAGGCGGTGAAGAACACGGCGATCAGGGCCATGTAGGAGGCGATCCGGAGCTTGATCGTGAGTCGAAACATCTTCGTGTCGCCTATCGCACGGTCCGGGAGATCTTGAGGATCTTCGGGTCCCAGTTCAGGCCCTCGCTCTCGGAGCTGGTCAGATTGAGCAGGACCTTGGGCTTGTTGCCTTCCATCTCGATGCCGAGCGTCACGCCGCGCTCGACGAAGCTGGCCACGTTGGTGACCGACAAGATCTGGTTGCCACGCGTGTACTTGGTGACGACCGCGGGATCCGCGCCTTCGCCCACGAAGATCAGTGTGGGCTTGCTGCTCGGCGGCATCGCCTCGTAGGCGGTCACGTCCGTGATCGAAACGCTCGCGTCCTTGTCGATCGCGGAGCCCTTGAGCTTGGTGAAGGCGGCGACCGCCTCGGGTGAGCCGATCACGCCGATCTCGAGCTTGCCGCCGGTCTTCTTCTGCAGATCCTGATCGAGCATCATGATCTTCACGATGATCTTGGAGGCGAGCTCCACGTCGACGGTCTGCGCGACGGAGGCGAGCGCCATTCCGAGCACCGCCGAGCCCGCGCAGAGCGCAGAGAAGCCGCGGGCTACGAGACGGAATGACATGCGCGAAGCCTCCCCACAACCCGGTTCGTGTTTCCGGTCGCTCGTCTTGAGCCGGGGAATGGGTTTGCGGCGCCTGGCCGCGGGCCAGATCGGGAAATCCGCGTCAGGCTGCGACGGGCGGGACGTTCACCACTTCTCGACGGGCGCCGTCGCGGGCTCGTCCGAGGCGTGCGTGTCGATGGCCGCCAACGCTCCCGCCACGTCCTCGACCACGCTCGGCAGCGCGCGGTGTTCGGCGGCCAACAGCCCCGCGTCGTGCATGCGCGCGAACAGCGCCAGCAGCGGATCCCAGAAGCCGCCGGCGTTCACGAGCACGAGCGGCTTTCGGTGGAAGCCGAGCTGTCGCTCGACGAGGATCTCGGAGACCTCCTCGAGCGTGCCGAATCCACCGGGCAGCGCGACGAACGCGTCGCCTCGCCGCGCCAGCCCCGCCTTGCGTGCGCGCATGTCGTCGACCACGTCGAGCGTGTGCAGGCCCTGATGCGCGACGCGCGCGAACGTGTCGAGGATCACGCCCTCGACGCGTCCGCCCGCTTCGAGCGCCGCATCGGCGCACGCGCCCATCAGGCCGACGTTCGCACCGCCGTAGACGAGCACCCAGCCGCGCGACGCGACCGCGCGGCCGAGCTCGGCGGCGAGCGAGAGGTGCTCCGTGCGGGCCCGCCGGCGCGAGCCGGCGTACACCGTCACTGCGAAGCGCCGCTTCTCACCCGCGGCGGAGGCGTCGCTCAAGGCGAGAGCGCACCCGGCCACAGATAGTAGAAGCCGGGCGCGAGCTCGCTGCGCTGGATCGGCAGCAGGTTCACGTCGGTAACCTGGACGGCGATGTTCGGCGTCCGGCTGTAGATGTTTTCGCGCGTCTGATTCGCGCGGTGGTAGATGACGACGCGTGACTCGCTGATGTTCGCCGCCTTTTCGACTTCCGCGACCGCATCTTCCAGATAGCCGAGCTGATCCACGAGCCCGGCGTCGAGCGCCTGCTTCGCCGAGTAAACGCGGCCGTCGGCGAGCGACTTGACCTTCTCGCGCGAGAGGGCGGGTCGACCCTTCGCGACCACCTCTTCGAAGCGGGCGAAAAGGTCACCAATCACACTCGAAAGCTGCGCGCGCTCCTGCGGAGTCATGTCGCGCAGCATCGAGCCTGCGTCCTTGTACGGTCCGCTCGTGAGCGTCTGATCGACGACGCCGTACTTCGCCATCAACCCCTCGAGGCTGATCCCGGGCATCACGACTCCGATCGAGCCGGTGACGGCGGTCGGGTGCGAGACCACGCGCTCGCTCGCCATCGCGACGTAGTACCCGCCCGAGGTCGCGAGGCCGTTCAGGTAAGCGACGACCGGCCGCTTCTGCTCCGTCTTCCAGCGCTCGATCTCGTGGTGGAGCGTGTCGCTCGCCGAGACCGATCCGCCCGGCGTGTTGATGCGCAGCAGGATTCCCGCGACCTCGGCATCCTGCGCGGCGCGATCCAGCGCGTTCTTGGTCTCGACGACGATGCTCGGCCGCTCCGCGAACGCGAGTCGCTGGCGGCCCTCCTCGTCGGAAATCACGCCTGTGATCTCGATCAGCGCGATCTTCGGACCGGTGCTGCCGAGAACGACGGTCTCCTGGAGGTCGCCCGCGCGACCGAGTGATCCGAAGTCGACCGGCGCATAGAGGATGCATCCGGAGAGCAGGAGAAGTGCGGAAAGCCACGTCGCACGGCGGTCGATCATGCTCGAGATCTCCTGTGAGAAGCGGAAATCGAACCCGCCACAAGTGAACGCGGGGTGACCTCCTTTGCGGGAGGTCACCCCGGCATCATGAAGCGTTCAGGCTACGTGAGAGCTACTTGCGCTTCTTTCCGCGGTATTTCGCCCAGCGGCGTTTCGCGGCGAGAGAAATCGCGCGACGACCTTCGTCGCTGAGTCGATTTCCGCGCCCCGGCTTTCGACCTGCACTCGCGCCCTTGCGGCCGGTGGACAACCCAGTCAGATCAGCCATCCGCGCGCGCAGCCGGTCTAGCTGCTTCACGAGAACTTGTTCTTCTTTCTTGAGCGCCTTCACGGCCGCCCGAACGGACTTTTGCCAAGTCATACTTGATCCCCTTCCAAGAAATCACGAGTCCTCGGAGACTCAGAACGTAGGTTAGGAGCCGAACGCCGGAGTGTCGAGGGAGAACACCGGAGTTTTCGGCATTCTGCGTGTCGGTTTCGGCGCCTCGGGTCGCTTTGCCCGCGACACAGCGTCGGGTGTAGGATCCGTTCTCAGCTCTTGAAGGAGAAGCAAAGTGCGGCTTGGACTGATCGTCGGATACTCGGGACGCGGCATGGGCCTGCCCATGGACTTGATCAAGGAAGCCGAGAGCCTGGGCTTCGACTCGGTGTGGACGGCGGAGGCCTACGGCTCCGACGCGATCACGCCGCTGGCGTGGATCGGCGCGCAGACGACCCGCATCCGGCTCGGCACCGCGATCATGCAGATACCCGCGCGTACTCCGGCGATGGCCGCAATGACCGCGATGACGCTCGACGCACTTTCGGGCGGCCGCTTCATCCTCGGCCTCGGCCCATCGGGCCCGCAGGTCGTGGAAGGCTGGCACGGCGTCAAGTACGGCAAGCCGCTGACGCGCACGCGCGAGTACATCCAGATCATCCGCAAGATCCTGCGCCGCGAAGAGGGCGCGGAGTTCCACGGCGAGGAGTACGACCTACCCTACACCGGACCGGGTGCGACGGGTCTCGGCAAGCCGCTGAAGAGCATCCTGCACGGCCGCGCGGACATGCCGATCTACACCGCGGCGATCAGCCCGGCGGGCGTGAAGGTCGCGGCCGAGCTCGCGGACGGCTTCTTCCCGGTGTGGATGTCCCCCGACAAGTGGAGCGTGTTCGCTCCGCACGTCGAAGAGGGCTTCAAGAAGGCCGGCGGCGGCAAGAGCATCGCGAACTTCGACGTCGCGCCGTTCGTGACCTGCGTGATGGGCGATGACATCGCGAAGTGCCGCAACGCGGTGAAGCCGATGCTGGCGCTGTACATCGGCGGCATGGGCGCGCGGAACAAGAACTTCTACAACGACTACGCCCAGCGGCTCGGCTACGAAGAAGCCGCCGCGAAGATCCAGGATCTGTTCCTCGACGGGAAGAAGATGGAGGCGATCGCGGCGGTGCCCGACGCGCTGGTCGACGAGGTCGCGCTGCTCGGCCCGAAGGAGCGGATCAAGGATCGGCTCGAGGCTTGGAAGGCGTCGCCGGTCGGCACGCTGTGCATCGGCAGCGGCCAGGTCGAGGCGCTGCGGACGCTCGCCGAGCTCGTTCTGTAGCACGCCGACGTCGGCCCGGTATCCTCGGAGACGCGATGGATGAAGCGAGGATTCCGGCGGCGACGTGTGAGTTGGTGCGGACGGTCTCCGCCGACGGCGGTCTGTCCGTGCGCGCGATGGTCGCGACGGGGCTGGTCGCCGAGGCCGCGAGCCGACACGCCACCGCGCCGACCGCGAGCGCCGCGCTCGGCCGAGCGCTGATGGGCGGAGTGCTGATCGCAGCCGGCGCGAAGGAAGACGAGACCGTGCAGCTGCAATTTCGCGGCGACGGACCGCTCGGTCAGATGACGGTGATCGCCGACCATCTCGGGCGCGTGCGCGGCTACGTCGCCGATCCTTCCGCGCACCCGCCGTCGCGCTCGGGCAAGCTCGACGTGGGCGCCGCGGTGGGGAAGGGCATTCTCGCGGTCGTGCGCTATCGCCCGAGCTGGCGCGAGCCCTACACCGGAATCGTGCCGATCGTCTCCGGCGAAGTGGCGGAGGATCTGTCGCACTACCTGGCCGAGAGCGAACAGACGGCCTCGGCGCTCGCGGTCGGCGTGTACGTCGCGAGCGACCGGACGGTCGAGGCGGCGGGTGGCTATCTGGTACAGGCGTTGCCCGGCGTCGACGACTCGGTGCTCGCCCACCTCGAGCGCACGGTGCGCGAGCTGCCCTCGCCAACGGAGCTCGTGCGCGCGGGGCTTTCCGCGGACGGAATCGCCGATCGGCTGCTCGAGGGCCTCGGTTCGCGCGCGCGTCAGCGCTCGAACCCGGCGTTCCACTGCGCGTGCGACGTCGAAAAGATCCGCCGCGCGGTCACGCTGCTCGGGCGCGCGGAGACGCGCGCGATCGCCGAGCAGCGCGAGCGCCTCGAAGTCCGCTGCGAGTTCTGCGCGACCGAGTACGTGCTCGAGCCGGATGAGGTCGGGGCGCTGCTTCCCGATGCTTGAGCGCGCGAAGCGCCCGCCCGAGGTCGCGCTCTTCGTTCCCTGCTACGTGGACCAGCTCGCGCCCGAGGTCGGTCTCGCGAGCGCGAAGGTGCTGGAGCGGCTCGGCTGCAAAGTGACGTTCGACCCGCGCCAGACCTGCTGCGGCCAGCCGTTCGTAACCACCGGAGCGCACGCCGAAGCCGTGCGGCTGGCGCGCGCGCAGGTCGAGGTGTTCGCGGGCGCGCAGGCGGTCGTGTGTCCGTCCGCGAGCTGCGTCGCGACGGTGCGTCGACGCTACGCGGAGCTCGTCGGCGCGACGCTCGCGGAGCCGCTCGCCTCGCGCACTTTCGAGCTCGGCGAGTTCATCGTGCTCGAGCTGGGCACGACCGACGTCGGCGCGGAGTTCCCACACCGCGTGGCGTTGCTCGAGAGCTGTCACGGTCTGCGCGAGCTCGGTCTCGGCCGTCCGAGTGAACAGCTCGGCGCTGCCGGCGATGGGGTCGGGATCACGGAGCGCCTGCTGCGCGGCGTCCACGGGCTCGAGCTTCGGCCAATCGCGCGGCGCGACGAGTGCTGCGGCTTCGGCGGCGCGTTCTCGGTCGGCTTTCCGGAGCTCTCCGCGCGCATCGGCCGCGACAAGCTGCGCGCGCTCGCCGAGAGCGGCGCTTCGTTCGTGACCGGCACCGACGCGAGCTGTCTTCTGCACCTCGAGGCGCTGCGCGCCCGCGAGGGGTTCGGTCCGCGCGCGATCCATCTCGCCGAGATCCTCGCGAGTCGGGGCACCGCGTGAGCTCGGCGCTCGATCAGCTCGCGCTCGAGCTGCTGCCCACGGGGCCTCGACTTCGTGGCCACGACGCGGCGGTCTTCGCGCTGCGCGAGAAGCGCGACGTTGCGGGCCGCGCCGAGCCCGACTTCGAGCGGCTGCGCGACCACGCGCAGGCGGCGAAGGTTCACGCGCTCGATCACCTCGATGCGAACCTCGAGCGCTTCGAAGCGCGCGCGACGGAAGCGGGCGCGGTCGTGCACTGGGCCGAGGACGCGCTCGCGCTGAACCGGATCGTGCACGCGCTGCTCGACGCGCGCGGCGCGCGGCGGGTGGTGAAGAGCAAGTCGATGCTCAGCGAGGAGTGCGGGCTCAACCCGTACCTCGAGACCCGCGGCATCGAGGTCGTCGACACCGACCTCGGCGAGCGCATCGTGCAGCTCGGTCACGAGCCGCCGTCGCACATCATCATGCCCGCGATCCACCGCACGCGGGAGGACATCGGCGCGCTGTTCGCGCGCGAGCTCGACGTGCCCGCCGGCGAGACCGACCCCGCGCGGCTGACCGAGGCCGCGCGGCGCCACCTGCGCGCCCACTTCCTCGGCGCCGACGCGGCGATCACCGGCGCGAACTTCGCGGTCGCCGAGAGCGGCACGATCGTGGTCGTCACGAACGAGGGCAACGCGGATCTGGGCATGAGCCTGCCGAAGCTGCACATCGCGTGTCTGGGCATCGAGAAAGTGATCCCCGGGCTCGCCGACCTGGCGGTGTTCCTGCGCCTGCTCGCGCGCAGCGCGACCGGTCAACCGATTTCGGTGTACACGAGCCTGGTCACCGGCCCGAGGCCGGGCGCCGAGCTCCACATCGTGCTGGTCGACAACGGGCGCACGCGCCTGCTCGCCGACGACGCGCACCGGCGCGCGCTCGGCTGCATCCGCTGCGGCGCCTGCCTGAACACCTGCCCGGTCTACCGACGCGCGGGCGGGCACGCGTACGGCTGGGCGATTCCGGGTCCGATCGGCGCGGTGCTCGCGCCTGCGCTCGGCGGAACCGACGCACAGCGCAGCCTGCCGCTCGCCTCCACGCTGTGCGGCAGCTGCACGGCGGTGTGTCCGATCAAGATCGACCTGCACGAGCAGCTGATCAGCTGGCGCGCGACCGCGGTTCCCCGCGGTCGGCGCGAGCGCATGCTCGCGTGGATCGCGGCCGCGGTCATGGCGCGTCCGGCGTTGTATCGGGCCGCCGGTCGCTTCGCGCGTTGGCTGTGGCCCGCGTTGTCGCGGCGTTGGCCGGGGAACCCGGCCTCGCCGTGGCTCGAAGCGCGCGCGCTGCCGCCGCATCCGGGCGCGAGCTTCAGGACTCGTTGGCGCGCGCGGACGCGCGCGGAAGCGCGTTGGCGCGCGAATGCGCACGGAGGGAGGCCTTGAGCGCGCGCGAGCGCATCCTCGCGCGCGTGCGCGCGGCCACTCGCCAGGTGGCTCCTGCGCCGGGGACCTTCGTGCCGGGCTCACGCCGCTCGGACTTCGCGACGTTCGCGGAACTCGTCGTGGCGGCCGGTGGCGAGGCGCACGGCCCGTTCGACGCGGGCTCGCTCGTGTCGCACGTCGCCGATCGGTGTCGCACCTGGAGCGGCGGCGCGCGCGTGCTCGCGACCGACGCCGCGCTCGCGCTGCTCGGCGCCGGCCCCTGGCAACCGGTTTCCGCCGAGGCCGATCCGCACTCGCTCGCCGACGTCTCGGTCGCGATCCTGTGCGGCGCGTTCGGTGTGGCCGAGAACGGCGCGGTCGGCCTCGACGGGCGCGAGGCGCGGCCGCGCGCGCTGCCCGTGCTGTGCGAGCGCCTGATCCTGCTGCTCGACACCCGCACGCTCGTGCCCGACATGCACGCGGCGCTCGCACGGCTGGCCGACGGCGCGCTCGCGCACCACCACTTCACCTTCGTCGCCGGGCCGTCGAAGACCGCGGACATCGAGGGCGAGCTGGTGCTCGGCGCGCACGGCCCCCGCGAGCTCGCGGTGTTCGGCATCGGCGTCTAGGCCGACTCGCCACGGGCGGGGTTTCGAGCGCGCGCCGGAGCGTGGTAGCTTGGTGTCGATCCAACGGGAGATCCGGCATGAGCCGCTATGCGCGCGCCATTCGCCCCCACGTCGCCGCGGAGCTCGGCGAGGCGCGTGCGGCGGAGATTCGCGCCGATGCAAGTACCGCGTTCGCGCACCTCGAGCGTGCGCACGTGCTCGGTCAGGCGTCGACGCTCCTGCACGTGCGCGTGCACTGGCGCATGCTTCGCTTGGGACTGAAGCGGCGGGACGCGCGTGAGTGTCTCGGTCAAACGTTTCGCATCGCCGGCGCCGCGACGAAGACCGTCTTCGGCCTGGTGCCCGAGGGCAACACCGGTGGAGCGAATGTCAGTCCGTTCGTGCGCATTCCGCTACCCCCCGAGCTGAAGGCGCGCATCGACGCCGCGCGCGCATCGACAGGCTGACGCAGCTCATGGCTGAAGCGATCGACGCGCTGATCCTCGACCTGCTCGAGTCGATCGCGACCCGGCCGAAGCCGTACCGCGAGGTGATCGACGCGTGGCGGACGTCGTGTCCGCGACTCCCGGTCTGGGAGGAGGCGTCCGAACGCGAGCTGCTCGAGCTCCGCAGCCAGCCCGGCGGCGCGTTGCTCGTGCACCTGACTCCGGCGGGGCGCGAACTGCTGGCGCGACACCGTCGAGTGTTGGCCGCGAGCTAGCCGAGCAGCGCTGCCGCGCGGCGCTCGAAGTCGGCGAACATCGCCCGCCACGCCGCGCAGATCGCGGCGCGATCGCCGACCCGGCCGAGCGCGCGCAGCCCCGGAATCCGCGCCAGCCGCAAGCTCGTTCGCGGCACGTTCCCCTCGAGCTGCGACGCGACCCAGCCCAGCCGGTACAGCGCCTCCCACAGGAACGCGCCGTTCGCCGCCGACGCGATGGCTTCGCGCGGCGCGTCGCCGAGCGCGTCGAGATAAGTTCGCTCGAGCGCGCTCCACGCGAGCGTGCGCGCGCGGTAGAAGCCGATCTCGAGCGTTCGGCCGGGAACGCGGATCTGGCGGATCGACAGATACTGATGGAGCAGCGTCAGGTCGAAGATCGGCGGCCCGGCGGAGACGGCCTCCCAGTCGAACAGGATCGGCGCGCCGTCCGCGGGCAGCCACACGTTGCCGGAGTGCAGGTCGCGGTGCACGAGACACTCCGGCGAGCGCGCGAGCTCGCGAGCCAGCGGCGCGAGCTCCGCGCAGAGCGCTCGCGCGAGCTCGAGCGCGCGTGGCGTGACCAGATCGCGCAGCAGCGGCTCGCGCCGTTGCAGGGCTTCGAGTCGCGCGAGGCCTTCCGGCACGTGCGCGAGCGCCGCGCCGAGGTCGCGCGAGAACGGCCGCGGCAGCCAGTCGGGTACACGGCCGAGTGTCGCCCGGTGCACGCGCGCGATCTCGCGCGCCGCGTCGTGCGCGCGGGCAGGCCGCCAGCGCTGGCCGGGCGGAAACTCTTCCAGCAGGACCCAGCCGTCGACGCGTCCCTCGAGCTCGCCCGACGCGAACAGTCGCGGGATGCGCGCCGGTAGATCGGCCGCGAGCTCCTCGTAGAAGCGCCGCTCGCGCGTGACGCAGATCGGATCGGGCTCGATTCGCTTCAGCACGCCGACCAGCGCGCGGCCATCGACCGCGAGCCGCACGCGCTCGAAGCGCGCGCCGGAACCGCCCAGACCCCTCGACAGCGGTGTGCGCGATTCGACGCGCACGGCAAGCCGCGAGTCGCCGCGACGCAGTCGCACGCCCGCACACAGCGCTTCGTCCGTGACCACGCGCGCAGGATAGCCGGACTCTCGGCTAGCATTGCGTCGATGGGAGTGGAGCCGGCGGACGCGGGGACGGGCGACGCGCGTCTCGCGGTGTTCCGCGAGCCGAACTTCCGCTGGTATCTGGCCAGCCGCTTCTTCTCCGGCACCGCGATGATGCTGCTGCGCACCGCCGTGTCCTGGCACGTCTACGAGCTCTCGCACTCGGCGTTCCAGCTCGGCATGATCGGGCTGATCCAGTTCCTGCCGGTGCTGCCGCTCTCGCTCGTGGCTGGCGCGGTCGCGGACGTGGTCGACCGCCGGCGACTCGTGTGGCTGGCTCAGCTCGTGCCGTTCCTGTGCTCGCTCACGCTCTGCGCCGTCACGCTTTCGGGCCAGGTGAGTCTGCCGATCCTGTACGCGGCGGTCGGGCTCGCGGGTGTGGCGTCGGTGTTCGAATCGCCGGCGCGCGCGTCGATCCTGCCGCAGCTCGTGCCGCGCGAGCTGTTCCCGCGCGCGGTCACGGTGAGCGCGACCGCGCTCTGGCTCGCCTTCGCGACCGGTCCGATGCTGATGGGCTTCACGGCGGCGCAGGGCGGAATCGCGTCGGCGTACGCTCTGCACGCGCTGCTGGTCGGCGGCTCGCTCGCCTCGCTCCTGAAGCTGCCGCAGCTCGGCGCGGCGACCAACGCGCGCATCAGCTGGGCGTCGATCCGCGAAGGGCTCGAGTTCGTGTGGAGAACTCCCGTGGTGCTCGGCTGCATGACGCTCGACATGTTCGCGGTGATCCTCGGCGGCGCGACGGCGCTCTTGCCGATCTACGCGCGCGACATCCTCGCGGTCGGCGAGGTCGGCTACGGGCTGCTCTCCGCGTCGCTCGAGCTCGGCGCGCTCGGCATGTCCGCTGCGCTGATCTTCCTGCCCGGCTTCCGGCGGGCCGGAGGCGCGTTGCTCGTCGCGGTGGCGGTGTACGGCGTCGCGACGATCGTGTTCGGACTGTCTCGCTGGTTCCCGCTCTCGGTGCTCGCGTACATGGTCGCGGGCATGGCGGATGCGGTCAGCGTGGTGCTGCGCGGCACCGCCATCCAGCTTTCCACGCCCGACGCGCTGCGCGGCCGCGTGAGCTCGGTGAACTTCATCTTCATCGGCGCCTCGAACCAGCTCGGCGCGGCCGAGTCCGGCTTCCTGGCGGCACTCACCAGCGCGACGTTCGCCGTCGTGAGCGGCGGAGTCGGGTGTCTCGTGGTCGTCGCGCTGGTCGCCTGGCGCATGCCGGCGCTGCGCCGCTACCGAACCGCGGACTGACTGCTCGCGCGCGGCCTTGCGACGCGCGCTGCTCGGAGCTACCCAAGCGCCATGCATGTCGGCGCCGTGCTCGTCTTCGAAGCCGGGCCACTCGGACTGCGCCACGGTGGGATCGACATCGAGCGCGTGCGAGCCTACACCGCTGCGAGTCTCTCGCGCGCGAAGCGCGGACGGCAGCGGTTGGTCGAGCTGGCGCTTGGCCGTTTGCCCGCCTGGGTCGACGACCCGTTCTTCGATCTCGCCTACCACGTGAGGCACGTGGCGTTGCCGCGTCCGGGCGATGAGCGGCAGTTGAAGCGGCTGGCCTCGCGCGTGTTCTCGCAGGCGCTCGAGCGCGACAAGCCACCCTGGGAGCTCGTGCTCGTGGAAGGTCTCGACGACCACCGCTTCGCGCTGATCGCGCGGGCCGACGTCGCTCTGCTCGAAGGCGCGGACGGGTTCGACCCGCTGGCGGCGCTGCTCGCCCCGACGCCGGACGAGGCGATCGAGGCCGCGCCGCGCGGCGAGCTGCAGCCGACACCGGGACGCGTCGCACTCCTGCGCGCGGAGCTCGCGCGTCGCGCGCGCGAGCTGGCGCGAATCGAAGGCGTGGGCGCGACGCTCGGGCACGGCCTGCGCGGTGCGCTGAACGCGCTCGAGCGCGCGGTCACTTCGCGCGGCGAGCTGCCGCTCACCGGTCCCGCGGGCAAGCACAGGCGCGTGGAGTGGCTCGCCCTCGATCGCGCCGATCTGCTTCTGGTTGGCGAGCGACTCGGCGCATCCACGCAGACCGTCCTGCTCGCCACGCTGGCCGGCGCACTGCGCGCGTTCCTGTCCCGGCGCGGAGTCGACGCGGCCGGGCTCGACCTGCGCGCGCTGACACCGATCGGCGTCGGCGTCGACGCTTCCGCGGCGCCGCTGATCGCTTTGCCAGTGGCCGAGGCCGACCCGAAGCTCCGGCTCGCATCGCTCGCCGACCTGCCCGAACCGGCGCCGGGCGAGGGCGGCGACTTCTCGGTGCTTCGCGATCTCTCGCGCCTGCACGTCGCGGCCGCAGCCGGGCGTCCGGCGAGCCTGTCCGTGTCGAGCCTGTCCGGGCCGACGGCGCAGCGCTTCCTGCTCGGCTCGAGGCTGCGCGCGTGCATCGCGCTCGCGCCGCTTCTCGAAGGTCACACGCTGGGACTCTCGGCGACGAGCTTCGACGGACGTGTCATGCTCGGCTTCAGTGGCGACGCGACGCTCGTGACCGACCTGCCGCTGCTGGCCGATGCCGTCGCCGCCGCGTTCGACGAGCTGCGCCGGATCGCGAGCGCATCCGTTCATCCCGTTCGGAAACGCGCCGATCAATCACGCGTGCGCAACTTCGGAGCGGAAGCATGACGAGAAGCGACGCGGATCCCGGACTTCCGTACGAGAACCTGGTCGCGATCGCGGCGGGTCTGGCGTGGATCGCGGCCGGCGAGGGTGTGTTCGGCTTTCTGTTCGGTGCGGTTCCGGGCTCGCTCATGGTCGCGGGCGGCACGGCGAGCTTGTTGCTGCCCGGCGACGTGCGCACGCCGCAGCTGATCGCGCTCGGCAGCTTCTTTGCGCTGATCGCCGCGATTCCCATGGTCTTCGCGGTCGGCTTCTTCGAGACGCTCGGGCTGGTCGCGCTCGCGCTCGCGAGCTTCGTCGCGTGCGGCTGGACCGCGCAGCGGCGCGAGCCCCCGATCGAGCGCGTGCCGGAACCGACGCTCGATCTCGAGCTCGCGATCAAGGTCGGCTTCGACCAGCTCGCGCTCGCCAGCATGATCGCCACGCGGCCGGGCCGCTTCATCCGCGACGTCCCGCGCCTCGCCCTCGAAGCGCGCGAAGCGCACGCATTCTTCGACCGTTCGGGTTGGCTCGAGAAGCCCGAGTCGTATCACCGCGAGCCACCGCCGCTCGAGACGCCGGCGCTGCGCTGGCGCCGCAGCCTGGGTTTCTCGTTCGAGCATCTGTCGTTCGAGAGCGGCTACGAACCGCACCTCGGCGAGCCGGGGCGTGAGCGCTGGCTCTCGTACGCGCTGAACCGCGAAGCGCACGCGTGGGTGTTGCGGCACGCCGACGCGAGCCGGCCGTGGCTGGTTTGCGTGCACGGCTACGGCATGGGCATTCCGGCCGTCGACTTGTCGGCGTTCGAAGCGCGCCGGCTGCATCACGAGCTCGGTCTGAACGTGCTGTGCCCGGTGCTGCCGCTGCACGGCCCGCGCAAGATCGGCCTGCGCAGCGGCGACGGATTCCTGAACGGCGACTTCCTCGACACCGTGCACGCGGAAGCGCAGGCGATGTGGGACGTGCGCCGCCTGCTTTCCTGGCTGCGCGGCAACGGCGCGACGCAGATCGGTGTCTACGGGCTCTCACTCGGCGGCTACACCACGGCGCTCCTGGTCGGGCTCGATCCGGGTCTGGCGTGCGCGATCGCGGGAATTCCCGCCACGGACTTCTCGCGCCTGGTTGCGCGGCTCGCGCCGCACGCAACGCTGCGCGAGGTCGAGCGACTGGGACTCGACTGGAGCGTGCTGCGCGAGCTGCTCTCCGTGGTCTCGCCGCTGCACCTCGCGCCGCGCATTCCTCGTGAGCGGCTCTCGATCTTCGGCGGCACCGCCGACCATCTGGTTCCCGCCGATCAGGTGCGCGATCTGTGGAAGCACTGGGGCGAGCCACGCATGGCCTGGTACCCCGGCAGTCACCTGTCCTTCGGGCGCGAGCCTCAGGTTCGCTTCTTGATCGACGACGCTCTGCGCCACGGAGGCCTGGTTCCCGAGCGATGAAGCCGCGCGCGCCGGCGGGCGACGGCATCGTCCGCGTGCGGCGCGAAACGTCGGGCCGCGGCGGCAAGACGGTGACCACGATTTCGGGCGTTCCGCTGGCGAGCGACGCGCTGGCGGCACTCGCTTCCGAGCTGAAGCGCGCCTGCGGCACGGGCGGCACCGTGCGCGACTACGTGATCGAGATCCAGGGTGATCACCGCACGCTGGTCGTCGCGCAGCTCGAACAGCGCGGCTACACGGTCAAGCTAGCGGGCGGTTAAATCGAACGGCGGCTCAGAGCGCCATCATCTGCGCGAAGTTCTCGGAGTAGAACTTCTCGCGAGCGTCGTGCCCGACGTTCGGCATCGACTCCTCGAAGCGGCGCAGCGGATCGCGCCCGCCTTCGGGGTGCGGGTAGTCCGACGAGAACAGGAACAGGTCGTCGCCCGCCTGCTCGACCAACCAGCCGACGGGCTCGGTCGGGTAGGGCGTGAACCAGACGTGGCCGTGCACGTACTCGGACGCGCGCTTGGGCAGACGCAGCGCGGGCTCCGTCTTCTGGAACGTCGCCTGCGCAATGTCGAGCCGGCGCAGCCAGCTTGGCACCCACAGCGCGCCTTGCTCGATCACGCCGCCGCGCAAGCGCGGGAACGTCTCGAACAGGCCGTCGAGCACGAGGCAGGAGAGGAACGCCTCGGGCGGGTTGTGCATGACCATGAAGTCTTTGGAACGGATGTTCTCGCCGCCGCCGAGGAAGTCGGTCGTCGCGGGCTTGCCGTTGTTGTGGAAGGCGCGCCGCAGAGGCCGACCGCCACCGCCGATGTGCGACATGAATGGAATGCCCGACTCTTGGAGGTGCGCCCAGAACGGGTGGTAGTCGGGATGCGTCGGGGAGATGCCGCCCTGCGGGACCGACGGCACCAGGATCGCGCCGCAGCCGAGTCGGATCGCCTCTTCGGCCGCGCGCGCGGTCGCTTCGGGATCGAGCCACGGCACCATGCCCACCGCGATCAGGCGCGGATCGGCTTTGCAGAAGTCGGCGATCGCTCGGTTGTGCGCGCGCGTGCCGCCGTAGAGCAGCTCCGCGTCGTCGCCGGCGAACTGCGTGGCTGCGAACGTGCTGAACACGAGCTGCTTCGCGAAGCCGAGCAGGTCGAGCGCGCGCGTGCGTTCCGCGGGGTCGAAGGCGCCGAGCGCGCTCCAGCCCTTGGCGCCCATCAGCTCGGTCTCGAGCGCGCGCGCCGCCGCCGGGTCGCCACGACGCTTCTCTGCGTCGACGATCGCCTGGCCGGCGAGCTTGCCTGCGCCACCGAGCTGGAGCGGGCGGATGCGCTCGCGAATGCCCGGGTCGGCGTAGTCCGTCAGCCAGCCCGCGAGCTCCATCAAGTGGCTGTCGGCGTCGTAGTAAGTGCGGCCCGATGCGTACGGCATGCCCGATCCCCCGGTTCAGGTTCAGGCGGCCATTCTAGCTCGGCTAGCCGGGCTGGTGTCGCGGCATAGGCTTCGTCGCGAACGATTCGCGCACGAACTCGGCCTGCTCTTCCTCGTGCAAGCGATAGGACCCGGTCGCCGGGCTCGCGGACTCCGGCCGGCCGGCGTAACGCAGGCTCCGGCCTTCGGGCAGCACGCGCGTGATGCGATCGGAGACGTACGACCACGCGCCCATGTTCCAGGGCTCTTCCTGCACCCAGACCACCTCGCGCGCGGCGTAGCGCGCGAGCGTGCGGCGCATCTCGTCGAACGGGAACGGGTGCAGCTGTTCGAGCCGCACGATCGCGACGTCTTCGAAGCCGGAATCCTCGCGCGCCTCGTGCAGTGCGTAGTAGACCTTGCCGCAGCAGACCAGCACGCGGCGTGTGGCGTTCGGGTCGCGCCCGCCGCTCGCGAACGCCGGGTCGTCGATCACGGTGCGGAACTCGCCCGAGACCAGATCGTCGAGCTTCGAGACGCACTTCGGGTGGCGCAGCAGGCTCTTGGGCGACATCACGATCAGCGGCTTGCGGAAGCTGCGGTGGATCTGGCGGCGCAGCGCGTGGAAGTACTGCGCGGGCGTCGACAGATTGCAGACCTGCAAGTTGTCTTCCGCGCAGAGCTGCAGGAAGCGCTCGAGCCGCGCGCTCGAATGCTCCGGGCCTTTTCCCTCGTAGCCGTGCGGCAGCAGCATGACCAGCCCCGACGCGCGGCTCCATTTCTTCTCGCCGCTCGCGATGAACTGATCGATGATCACCTGCGCCGAATTGCTGAAGTCGCCGAACAGCGCTTCCCAGATCGCCAGTCGGTTCGGATCGACGGTGCTGTAGCCGTACTCGAAGCCGAGCACCGCCGCCTCGGAGAGCAGCGAGTTGGCGATGATGAAGCGCGCGCCCTCGGGCGCGAGCTTCGCGAGCGGCGTGTAGCGCTCGCCGGTGTCGACGTCGTGCAGCACCGCGTGGCGGTGTCCGAACGTGCCGCGCTCCGAATCCTGGCCGGTGAGCCGGACCGTGACGCCCTCGCCGAGCAGCGTGCCGAGCGCGAGCGATTCGGCGGTGCCCCAATCGAGATCGCCGTCCTGCGCCACGGCCTGCACGCGCTGCTCGAACATGCGCCGCAGTTTCGGGTGCATCTTGAAACCGGGCGGCAGCTCGAGCAGCGCGCGCGCGGTTTTTTCGAGCTCGTCGCGTGCGACCGCGGTTCCGCTGATCACGGCAGCCGGATCCGCGAGCCCCGCCCACAGACCGTGATAGCCCTCGGCGCCGGCGAGCCGCGTGACCTGCGTGCTGTCTTCGAGCGCCTGCTCGAGCCGGCGCTTCTGCTCGTCTTCGAGCTTCGCGAGCGCGGCCTGGTCGAGCGCGTTCTCGCCCAACAGCCGATCGGTGTAGATGCGCGCCACGCGCTCGTGCGCCGCGATCTTCTTGTACATCAGTGGCTGCGTGTAGGTCGGGTCGTCGGCCTCGTTGTGGCCGTGCCGCCGGTAGCAGACCAGGTCGATGATCACGTCCTCGCGGAACTGCTGCCGGAAGGCGATCGCGAGCTTCGCCGCGTGCACGCAGGCTTCGGGATCGTCCGCGTTGACGTGGAAGATCGGCGCCTGGATCAGCTTCGCGCCGTCGCTCGGGTACTGCGTGAAGCGGTAGTCGCGCGGGTCGGTCGTGAAGCCGATCTGGTTGTTCACGATGATGTGCAGCGTGCCGCCGGTCCAGTAGCTCTCGAGCTCGGACAGCGCGAGCGTCTCGAACACGACACCCTGTCCGGTGAAGGCCGCATCGCCGTGGATCTGCAGCGGGATGACCTCCTTGCGCTCGGTGTCCTGGCGGTAGTTCTGCTTGGCGCGGACGATGCCCTCCGCGACCGGGTTGATCCACTCGAGATGGCTCGGATTCGCGCACAGCGACAAGTGCAGATTCTTGCCGGAGCGCGTGCGCCGATCGGACGAGTAGCCGCGGTGGTACTTCACGTCGCCAGCGCCCTGCGCGTTGGCGGGCATGAGCGAGGCCTGGAACTCGGCCATGATCGCGTGGTACGGCATGTCCAGGGTGTGGGCCATGACGTTCAAGCGGCCGCGATGCGCCATCGCGAGCACGATCTCCGCGGCGCCGAGCTCGGCCGCGCCCTCGATCACGGCGTCGAGCATCGGAATCAGCGCTTCGCCGCCTTCGAGCGAGAAGCGATACACGCCCAAGAAGCGCTTGTGCAGGAACTCCTCGAAGCGTTCCGACGCGATCAGCTGCGTGAGCACGCGCAGCCGTTCTTCGGGCACGAGCCCGGGTCGATTCTCGCGCGGCTCCATGTGCGCGAGCAGCCAGTCGCGCCGCGACTTGTCGCGGATCTCCATGAACTCCGCCGCGAAGCTGCCGGAGTAAGTGCGGCGCAGGCTCGCGATCAGCTCGGGCACCGTGCCTTCGGCGCCGCCGCCCTGGTAGTTGCCAAACGTCACGCGCCGCTGCATGTGCTCGTCGCGAAGTCCGAAGACTTCGGGCTCGAGCAACGGGTGCGCGTTCTGGAAATGGCCCAGCGGATCGAGCTTCGCGACCAGATGCCCGTGGCTGCGATACGCGTCGATCAGCCCGATGATGCCCACGGCGGGAACGGCGGGCACGGCCGCAACGGCCGGACCAGCCGGAACTGCGGCCGCGGGCCGCGCCGACGAGTCGAGGCCGTTCGACATCTGCGCGGTCGATGTCTGCGGCTCGGGCGGAGTCTCGATTCCGTGCAGCCCGTCGAACACACGCCGCCAGGAAACGGGAACGCGCTCGCGGCCGAGCACGTAGTCCTCGTAGAGCGACTCGACGTAGGCGCCGTTCTCTCCGCAGAAGAGCCCGGCCAGCTCCTCGTTCAACCCAAGCCTCCGATCGCGCGTAGGGTAACGCGCAGGCGTTGACGTCGCCTTCCCACTCTCTCTTCGACGATCCGGTTGCAACCGTGAAGCCGGGCGGCTGATTTCCCGGGCCTCGGCTACGATGCGCCGAGATGCGCTTCCAAGTCCTTCCGGGGTTTCGGGATTTCTTCCCGGAAGATCTCGCGATCCGACGCTGGATCGAGTCGGCCTGGCACGGCGCTTCGCGCGCGGCCGGCTTCCAGGAGTTCGACGGCCCCGTGCTTGAGGCGCTCGAGCTCTTCACCGCCAAGTCCGGCGACGAAATTTCGGGACAGCTGTACACGTTCGTGGACAAGGGCGACCGCCCGGTCGCGCTGCGCCCGGAGATGACGCCGACGCTGGCGCGCATGATGGCCGCGCGCGCGAGCCAGCTGCCGCGCCCGATCAAGTGGTACTGCGTGCCGGAGTTCTACCGCTACGAAAAGCCGCAGCGCGGCCGGCAGCGCGCGTTTCAGCAGTGGAACGTGGACGTGCTCGGCTCGACCGAGCCGGCCGCCGACGCCGAGCCGATCGCGGTCGCGCTCGACGCGCTGCGCAGGCTCGGCATCGGCGAGCGCGACGTGCGCGTGCACATCAACGACCGGCGCCTGCTCGCGCGCGCGCTGCGCGAGCTCGAGGTCGAGCCTTCGCTGGACGCGGCCGTGCTCGCGATCGTCGACAAGCTGGAGCGAGATCGCGGCGCGCGCGAGCGGCTCGAGACGCTGCTCGGCGCCGCGCGTGCCAAGGCGCTGCTCGCGTTCTGCGACGAGTTCCCGCTCGAGCGCGCGCCGGAGCTCGAAGCGGTGCTCGACGCGTGTCACGAGTACGGGATCGGCGCCGCACTCGTGCCCGACTTCAAGATCGTGCGCGGGCTCGCGTACTACACGGGGCCGGTCTGGGAGATCTTCGACGCCGCGCGCGAGCTGCGCGCGGTCGCCGGCGGCGGCCGCTACGACAACCTGATCGGCGCGATGGGCGGGCCCGATCTGCCCGCGCTCGGCTTCGGCATGGGTGACGCGGTGCTCGGCGAGCTGCTGCTCGCGAAGGGGCTCGCCCCTGCGACACTTCCGCGTGTCGACGTGGTGGTGCTGCCCGTGACTGCGGAGCTCGCGGGCGCCGCGCGCAAGCTGGTCGCGCGCTTGCGCGCGAGCGGCGCCGCCGCCGAAGCGCCCTTCGGCGTGCCGCGCATCGGCAAGGCGCTGAAGGCGGCCGATGCGGCGGGCGCGAAGCGCGTCGTGATCGTCGGTCCCGACGAGTGGGCGAACGGCGAAGTCGTCGTGAAGGACCTCGCCTCGGGCGTCGAGACGCGCGTGCGCGCGGACGAGCTCTGCTAGCACCGCCCGACGCGCAGGCGTCCGCTCGAAAGAGCCCCTTCGAGCGCCACCGGGTCCTGACTCTCTGCGTCTTCGTGGTCGTCGTGATCGTCGCTCTCGATTTCGCTGCTGCGGCGCTGCTCCAGGCGCTCGGGATCCTCACGCCGCCGTCGGTCCGTGTGCGTCAGAGCGAGCTCGAGTACCGGACCGCGGATCCGGTTCTGCACCACGCGCTGCTCCCCAACGTCGATTGCGACGTGGCCGTGTGGGGCGACGCTCGCTATCGCGTGCGCACCAACTCGCTCGGCTTCAAGGACGAGCGCGTGCGCGACGTCCCGCTCGAGCCGGATCGGAGCCGGCTGCTGTTCATCGGCGACTCGTTCACCGAGGGTGTCGGCGTCGAATACGAGCAGACGTTCGTCGGAAGGCTCGGTCGGACGTTGTCAGCCCGCGGCGTGGAAGTGCTGAACGCCGGAGTGGCCTCGTACTCGCCCATTCTCTACCTGCGCAGGATTCGTCAGCTCCTCGACGACGTCAGGTTGCGCTTCGATCGGCTGGTCGTGTTCGTCGACCTGTCCGACGTCGAGGACGAAGCGCTCGTCTACGCCTTCGACGCGGACGGCAACGTCGTCACGCGGGCGCGAAGCGCCGACGACAAGGCGCGGTTCCAGTTCAAGAAGCTGATCTCGACGCACACCGTCCTGCTCGCGAGCCTGCGCACGCTGGCGGCGGACGCGCGCGCTGCGCTCCGCGGCGGTCCTCCTCCGGTCATCCGCCCGACCCGCCATCGGCGCGCGAGCTGGACGCTGGACGAGGACCTGTACCGCGAGTTCGGCGCCGAAGGCCTGCGCGTAGCCAAGCAACACATGAGCGAGCTGAAGGCGATCCTGGACGAGCGCGGGATTCCGCTCACCGTCGTGGTGTACCCGTGGACGGACCAGATCTGGCTTCGCGATCTCGACTCTCGTCAGGTACGCGCGTGGCGCGAGTGGGCGGGCGAGAACGGGGTCCAGTTCATCGACCTGTTCCCCGTCTTCATCGACGGCAGCGATCCCGAGCAGACCGTGCGCGAGAACTTCATCGCCGGCGACACGCACTGGAACGCCGCCGGTCACGCACGCGTGGCCGAAGCGTTCCTGCGCGAATACGACCGACTGAACGGCGGGTGATTCGCCGCGCACGGATTCGCCGCGCACGGATTCGCTAGCGGACGGCTCCGCCGGCCGTTCCCGCGCCCTTCACCAGCGTGGTCGCGAGCGTCAACATGCCCGCGACGTCGGAGAGGTTCGCGGGAATCACGAACGTGTTGCCGGCCTTCGCGAGGTTCCCGAGCTGAGTCACGTACTGCTCGGCCACGCGCAGGCGCATGGCGTCCTCGCCGCCCGGCTGGCGCAGCGCCTCGGCGATGTTGCGCAGACCCTCGGCGGTGGCGTTCGCGACCGCCAGGATCGCCTGTGCCTGGCCTTCGGCTTCGTTGATCTGCAGCTGGCGCGTCGCCTCCGACTCCTTGATCACGCGCTGCTTCTGACCCTCGGCCTCGTTGATCTGCGCGTCGCGCTGGCCTTCGCTGGTCAGGATCACCGCGCGCTTCTCGCGCTCGGCGCGCATCTGCTTCTCCATCGCCTCGAGCGTCTCGTGCGACGGCATGATCTTCTTGATCTCGTAGCGCAGCACCTTCACGCCCCACGCGGCCGAGGCCTTGTCGAGCTCGGCCACGAGCAAGCCGTTGATCGACGTGCGCTCCTCGAAGGTGCGGTCGAGATCGATCTTACCGATCTCGCTGCGCAGCGCCGTCTGCGCGAGCTGAGAGATCGCGAACATGTAGTTGCTGACGCCGTACGACGCCTGGCGCGGGTCGAGCACCTGCATGTACAGGATGCCGTCGATGGCGACCTGCACGTTGTCGCGCGTGATGCAGACCTGCTCGGGCACGTCGATCGGCTGCTCCATCAGCGTGTGCCGGTAGGCGACGCGGTCGATGAACGGCACCAGCACGTGGAACCCGGCCGATATCGTCTTGCTGTAGCGGCCCAGCGTCTCGATCACGTACGCGCTCTGCTGCGGCACTACCACGGCCGTCTTGGCGATCACGAAGACGATCAGCGCGACGACCGCCAGCACGGCGATCACTACGAACGTATCCACTCGAATCCTCCTCCCTAACCTTCGCGATGCAGATCGAGTACCAGGCCGTCGACCCGCTCGACGCGCGCGCGCTCGCCCGCCGCGATTGGCGCCGCGCCCGTGTTGCGCGCTTCCCAGACGGTGCCGCGCAGCTCGGCCTGGCCGAGGTCGCCCGGCGCGATCGCTCCGCGCGCGACCGCCAGCTCGCCGACGGTGCCCTGACTCACGAAGGCGTCGCCGCGGCGCAGCATTCCGTACAGGCGCCGGCGGAAGCCGAGCGCGCCCGCGACGCACAGCGCGCCGAAGATCGCCCACTGCAGCCAGGCGGGCCCGGTCAGCCCGAGCAAGGCGAGTCCGCCGGTCACGAGCGCCGCCACCCCGAAGAAAACCAGATAGAACTGCGTGTCGACGATCGTCTCGGCGCCGAGCAGCGCGGCGCCCACGACGATCCAGCCCCACCACGGCATCGCCAACCCTCCGCCGGACAGCTTAGCGTCTAGATCAGGTCGTGCGCGTGGGGAGGCAGCTCGTAGGGGGTGCCGCTGCGATCGAGTCCGCCCCGCGCGAGCCAGTCACGGGTGGTCGCGGCGGCGCGCTCGATCAGGGTGGAGGCGTAGGAGAAGTCGAAGGGCTGGGTCGCGAGCGGGCAGAGCGGCGGGATGACACGGATCTGTGTGCGATCGCTGAAACGCTCGATGTCGACCACCAGCTGGCGCGCGATGATCAGGTTCACGCCGTGCAGCGCCATCGCCAGCGCGCTCGGCGGCGGGCGAATCATCTCGCACGAGAAGCCCGTGGGCAGCACGATGATGCGCTCGGCGCCGAGCTCGAGCGCGGCCGCGATCGGCGTGTTGCTGGCGATGCCGCCGTCGAACAGGTGCTCGTGGCCGATGCGCACCGGTGGGAACACGCCCGGGATGGCCGCGCTCGCGAGCACCGCCGGAACCACCGGGCCGCGCGAGAGAACCACCTGGGTCCCCTTGAGCACGTCGGTCGCGACCACGTGCAGCGGCACGACCGCGTCTTCGAGCGCGCGAAAACGCAGGTGCTTCTCGAGCAGGCGCCGCAGCGGGCCCGGGTCGACGATGTGGTCGCGCACCGCGAGCACGCCCAGCAGGCTGCCGAGCGGCGAGAACGGAAACACGTCGCGCGCGCGCAGACTCCGCCAGATCTCGCCGAGCGCGCGCACGCCGGCGGCATCGGGTCGGCCCGCGAAGAACGCGCCGTTCAACGCGCCGGCCGAGGAGCCGACCACCAGATCCGCGCGCACGTCGGCTTCGACCAGCGCCTCGAGCATGCCGACCTCGACCGCGCCCAGACTCCCGCCACCGGCGAGCACGAAGGCGGTGCGCGGTGCCGACGGGCTCATTTCTCGGCGATCGGCCCCTCGCCCGAGTCGTCCACGCCCACGCCCATCGAGTGATAGCCCTTGTCGACGTAAACGGTCGTGCCGGTGATTCCGCTCGCGAGCGGCGAACACAGAAATGCGGCGGTCGTGCCGACCTCGCGCGCGTCGATCGCCTCCGGCAGCGGCGAGTTCTTCCGGGCGTACTCGATCATCTTCTCGATGAAGCCGATCGCGGACGCAGCGCGCGACGCCCACGGCCCGGCCGAGATCGTGTTCACGCGCACACCCCAGCGCCGGCCGGCTTCGTACGCGAGCGTGCGCGTGTCGCTCTCGAGCGCCGCCTTGGCCGACGACATGCCGCCGCCGTAGCCGGGCACCACGCGCTCGCCCGCCATGTAGCTGAGCGAGACGAACGATCCGCCCGGCCGGAGCAGCGGACCGAAGCGCTGCACCAGCGCCACGAACGAGTAGGCGCTCGCGGAGAGCGCCGAGAGATAGCCCTTGCGGCTGGTCTCGAGCAGCGGGTTCTTCACTTCCGAGCCGTTCGCGATCGAGTGCACGACCACGTCGAGCGGCCGCGCGCCGAACTCCGCGACCAGCCGGTCGGCCACGCCCTGGATCGTGAAGTCGTCGTGCTCCTTGTAGCGGCGGTTCTCGCGCAGCTCGATCGGCGCGTCGGCCAAGGTGTCGTACTCGGCGTCGAGCGCGTAGATGCGCTCGAAGACGAGCGTGCCGCCGCCGCTCATGACCAGCGACTCCGCCATCTTCCCGCGCTCGAGCATCTTGGTGAAGATCCCGTACGCGGGTGGCCAGGTGCCGACGCACACCGAGGCGCCGGCTTCCGCGAGCTGCTTCGCGATCGCGAAACCGAAACCCCAGTCGTCGGCCACGCCGGCGACGAACGCGCGCTTGCCTCTGAGATCGATCGACAACATCGAGGTCAGGATAACAGGTAAGCTCGGGCGCATGTCACGACGCGATCAGATCCAGATGACCAAGGACGAGGTGCGGGCCTTCATCGACTCGAAGAAGACGATCACGATCGTCTCGAACGGTCCGGGCGGATTTCCGCACCCGATGCCGATGTGGTTCGCGCGCGATGCCGACGACTCGATCCGCATGGCCACGTACCGCACCAGCCAGAAGATCAAGAACATCCAGCGCGACCCGCGCGTGTCGCTCCTGTGCGAGACGGGCGTCGAGTACCAGGAGCTGCGCGGCGTGGTGATCTACGGCGTGGCCGAGCTGGTCGACGACTTCGAGCTCGCCTGCGACACGCTGATGCGCGCTGGCGGACGCGGCGAGGGATTGCCGAAGGACCCGACCGCCGCCAAGCCGATCATGGAGGCGATGCGCAAGAACGCGGAGAAGCGCTACGTCATTCGGGTGCGCCCCGACCGCGTCGTGTCGTGGGATCACGCGAAGCTCGGCGGGACGTACTAGCGCGTAAACGCGCGTTCACGCATCGCGTTCACTTCGCTCTAGTGATACGAGTTACTCGTTCTTCGAGTGACACGCTTCGTATTTCTTACGCACTACCCCAGTAGCTCGCTCTCGAGCTCAATGGGGTGTGGACATGACGTTGCGAGGTTGGCGTTGGGTTCTGACGTTCGTGGCATGTGCGGCTTCGGGTTTCGTGCACGCGCAGGGCGGCTCGGTCGTCGAGGCGCGCGGCGAGGCGAGCTACCGGATCCCGATCGTCGTGCCGCCCGGGCCCGCCGGACATCAGCCCGAGCTCGTGCTCGTGTACGGCAGTGGCGAAGGCCGAGGCGCCGCGGGCTGGCTGGGCTTCGGCTGGGCGCTCGAGGGCGAGAGCCGCATCGAGCGCGAGTCACGCACCGGCAGTCCGTACGACTACGGCAACGCCACCTGCGGCGCGAGCGCGCTTCACCCGTGCTACCGGGCGAGCTACACCCTCGACGGACAGGATCTGATCTGCTCCTCCGGCGCGTGCTCGGTCTGCAGCTCGAGCGCGCCGTGTCGCTACCGCACGCAGGCCGATGACGGTCGACGGATCGAGTTCCGCGGCGACAGCTCGGGCTGGTTGATCCGCGACCGCGACGGACGCGCGCTCGTCTACGGCGCCGCGACGGATGGATCGAGCCGGCTCGCAAACCCTGCGAGCATCATCGGGCAGGTCTTCAGCTGGCAGCTCGAGAGCTCGACCGACGTGAGCGGGAACACGATCCGCTACCGCTACGACACCGGCTCGAGCCCGAACGTCGCGTACCTGAAGCGGATCGAGTACGGGCAGGGCACGACCGCGAACCGCAGCGTCGAGTTCGTCCTGAATCACACCGGCTCCGCGCCGCGTCCGGATCGGCCGGTTTCGGCCCTCTCGGGCTTCCGGCAGCAGATCGACCGGCGCGTCGCGGCCATCGAGGTCCGCGCCGCCTCGGATGCGCTCGTGACGCGCTACGAGCTGACGTACAGCCAGGACTCGGACTCGGTACGGAGCCAGCTCGCGTCCGTGCAGCGCATCGGCAGCGACGGCTTCACGTCTCTGCCGCCACACCGATTCGACTACTCGTTCCGCGCGCCGACGCGCGGTCTGCTCGGCTCGTTCGAGACGAGCTTCTCGACGCCGCCGAGCTGTTACCCGGGGGGCGGTCACATTTCGAGCACGCCGCCCGGTGGCGTGGTCGCGACGATCGCCGACCTGAATCGCGACGGACTCGGCGATCTGTTCCAGGTGAAGAACACGCAGAGCACGCTGGCCGGCGGCGTCTTCGTCGCGCTCGGAACGGGAACGGAGCTCGACGCCGGACCCGGTGAGTCCTGCAGCTCGTGGTCGGGGCCCGTTCTTGGAACGCTCTGGTCGCCGAGCAAGCTGCTGTTTTCGGAGGCGAGCGGCGGCAGCGCGACTGCGGACCTCGATGGCGACGGGTATCTCGATCATCTCTGGGTGAGCGGCTTCCCGAACGACCGAGTCACGCCGGGGCTTCGTCTCGGCAGCGAGCTCGGCTTTCTCGAGCCGCCACTCCGCACGTCTTTCGAGCGCAACGCGTCAAACGCGTTCGTCGCGGGCACCACCGTCTTCGATCGCCCGTACATCCGGATCGCCAGAACGGATGGGGCCGCGCACGTAGACGTGATCGCGGCGCTCACCGACGTCACGGCCGACGGCCTTGCGGACGTGGTGGTCACACCCGTCAATGGACCGTTCGATTTTCAGGGCGGCGGCGCGTGGACGGGCTGGGCCGTGTTCGTGAATCAGGGGCTCGTGTCAGACGGCGTCGAGACCTACCTGGAGTTCGGTCTCGAGCCGACGCGCTGGGTCGCACCGCCGAACGCCCCGATCCAGCACGACACCTTGGGGTTCTCCTCGACGGTCGTGCTGGCGGACCAGAACGGCGACGGTCTCGCAGATCGCGTCTCGCCGGGCACCGTCGAGTACGGCTACGGCGCGGGCTTCCTCGCGCAGGAAAGCGTCGCGAGTCCGACCGGCTCGATCGCGGTGAGCACCACGTGCACGCTGGCGGGCACCTTCGATCTGAACGGCGACGGCTTCCTCGACCACGTCAACGCGCAGACGACGAACTCCGGGAGCCCGAGCTGGTGGGTGCACTTCGGAACCGGACACGGCTTTGCCGCGCAGGGCAAGTGGTTCCCGGCCGATGGCGGTGGACTGAATTCGCAGTGCATCGAAGCGGATGGGCAGAGCGCGAATTCTGCGTCTCTGCGCGACATGAATGGCGACGGCGTGCTGGATCGACTCCGCTATCCGGGCGGCGTATTGCTGAACGCAGGCGCGCTCGACCCGAATGCGGCAGTCGATTCGGATCTGCCGAGCGCCGTGTGGCCGGGGCTCCTGCTCCGCGCCACCGATCCGCTCGGCGGCGTCGTCGAGTTCACGTATCGGAGCGCGCCGCAGATGCGCGACGCCGAGGGCTCGCTCGCGAATCCGGGCTTCTCGCTGCCGAAGCCCGTCGTCACGCGCGTGACGCACCGCGACGGGCGTGCGGACACGCACGCGATCACGACCGCCTACGCCTATGCCGGCGGAGAGTTCGACTACGCCGAGAAGGAGTTCCGCGGCTTCGGCCACGTGGTGGCGACTCAGCTCGCGAACGGCATGGAGGCGGCGCGGACCGCGTCGACCTATCTGACCGACCGCGCCTGCGCATTCAGCCCGGCCACGGTCGAGACCTCCGACGGCGAAGGCGTGCTCGCGCGCGAGTCGACGAGCTACCAGATCGCGACCGGCGGCGGGGACGGGGCCGACGTCTGGACGAAGTGTCTCTTGGCAAGCCGAATCGAGGAAGCCGTCGAGCATGACGAAGCGGCGAAGCGCGTCCGGCGCACGAGCTGGAGCTATGGAAGCCCGATCAACGCGAACTACAACTTGATGAGGCTCGAGGAGTGGGGTGAGTGGAACCTCGCCACCAACCAGGACGTCGTCGGCGACGAGCGAGTCACCGAGTTCACGTACGCGATCGCGTTTGGCGCCTGGCCGTCGATCGTGTCGCGAGTCCGGCTCGAGACCGTCAAGGACCTCGCCGGAAACGTCTACGCGAAGCGTCAGCACTGCTACTCCGGCACCTCCTGCATTCTGGCGGGAAACGGCCGACCCGCGCAGATCCGCGAGTATCTGACCGACTACAGCGCGGACCCGCCGCTGATCGACGTGCCGAAGACGGTCGCGACGCTGCTCTACGACGCGTACGGCAATCCCGTCCAGGACACGGGGCCCGGCACGCCCGACGATCCAGATGGACTGCGCAGCACGATCGCGTACGACGCCACGTATCGGACGCACCCGATCTCGATCGCGCGCGGCGCGGACGTCTCGCTTCCACTGCGACCGCTCGTGACCACGCTCGCGTACGCGGGCTGCGCGGGCGGACTCGCACCGCCGCCGGGACTCGGCCTGCCGTGCAGCGTGAGCGCGCCGGGCGGCGCGACGGAGCGGCGCGGCTTCGACGCGCTCGGGCGCGTGGTGCGTCTCGAGCGACCGGCCAGCGGCTACCTCGAGATCCGCACCCACGAGCTCGCCGATGCAGCTTTGCCCGGGACGAACGTGCTCGAGACGCGGGTGATCCGAGCGGGCTCGGCGGACCTGGTCGAGCGCGAGCACATGGATGGCCTCGGGCGGATCTACCGCCGCGAGTCGCCGGGCGGCGAGGCAGAGATCGCGATCGTCGAGCGCACGTTCGATGCGCGCGGCTATCTGCGCACGGAGTCGCTGCCGCACAGCGGCGCGACTCCGTTCCTGCGCACGCTCTCGTACGACGCCCTGGGCCGGCCGACGTTCGAGCTCGACCCCGATGGCGAGACGCTCCGGGTCCGCGGCTACGCGCCATGGAGGGTGATCGAAGAGACGTTCCTGGGTGAGGCCATCACCGCGAATCGCGCGCAGCGAACCGAACGGACGTCCGACGGGCTCGGGCGCCAGACTCGTGTCGCACAGTTCGAGGACGCAGTCGCGGCGAGGGCTCCGTTCGTGGTGAGCGCGCGCTACGACGCGGCCGATCGGATCTACGAGCTGCGCGATCCGATCGCCAACGACGTCTCACTCTGCTCGACGCAGCACCTGGGCTCGCATTGCCTGACACAGGATCACGTCACGGAGGTGCAGTGGGACACACTCGGCCGGCGCGTTCGCATCGACGACCCCGACTCGGGCGTCTGGGCGTTCCGGTACGACGACGCGGGGCGCTTGAAAGAGCGCACCCAGAACGGTGGCACGCACGACGCGCGCATGCAGACCTTCAGCTACGACGCGCTGGGCCGGCCGAGCTCGCGCAGCTTCTCGCCCGCGGGCAACGGCGTCTCGAACGCGAGCTTCGTGTACGAGAGCGACGCAGCGAGCCCGGGCTTCGCGCAGCTCCTCGAAGTGAACAGCAGCGGAGAGTCGGCGACGAGCTACGTGTACGACTACGACGCGGCCGGCCGGCGCGACTCCGTCATTCAGCGCACCGCGGGACTCGAGTTCGGCTCGGCCTTCGAGTACGACGAGCTCGATCGCGTGAAGCGGCGCCTCTTTCCCGACGGCGAGTCGTTCGAGTACGTCTACGACGGGCTGCGCCTGCGCGAGATCCGCGGCGACGCCTCGAATCCCGCCTTCCAAGGAAAGGTCCTCGCGCACGCCGCCTACGACGCGCTCGGTCGCAGGCTTTCGGTCGCGATCGGGCAGCGTACGTACGGTGGTCCGATCGCCATTCAATCCTACGCCTATGACGGATCGAGCGCTCGCCTGACTCGAATCACGGGTGCGGCGGGCGCGGCTTCGGCCGACGAACCGGACGGCGACCGAGTCGACGCCTCGAGCGATCGCTGTCCGCACGCCTACGATCCCGCGCAGCTCGACGACGGGGGCGTCGGCGACGCGAGCGCGCCCGACGGAATCGGCAACGCGTGCCAGTGCGGCGACGTGGACGCGAGCGGCCGGGTCACGGTCGCGGACGCGCTCGAAATCATCACGCTCGGAATCTGGCAGACACCCCTGCCGGCCGGCGAGCTGTGCGACGTGAACGGCGACGGGGCGTGCAACGTGAACGACTTCTTCGTCGTGATGGCCGCGCTCTCGAGCGGGGCGGGAAACCTGCAGAACTGCCCGGCGACGCAGCAGACCCACACTCCGTCGAGCGCGCCGCTCGACCTGATCGTCGACTTCGACGGACTCGGCCGCCTGCGAGCGCAGAGCGGCACGGTCGGCGAGGAGCCGGTCGAGCGCAGCTACACGTACGACGGCCTTTCGCGCCTCGTGAGCGCGGTCGGCCCGTGGGAGAAGGCGAGGGGAGCGACGGAGAACGTCACATGGTCGTGGGCGTACGACGCGCTCGGCAACCTGCGCAGTCAAACCAGCAGCCGTCCCTCGAGCTGGCACGGCGACCATCGATCCTGGCGCTACTACGACGCGAGCAAGCCGCGCTTCCTGTCGCAGTTCACGCGCGACGGCGAGTACTGGGAGGCGATCAGCCCGACGACTGGCGGCGAGCCCGCGATGATCGCCGTCGGCAACGGGCACTGGAACGACGTCCTGAGCTGGAACGCGCTGGGCATGCTGCACCGCTACGCGGACTCGACCCACCACTACGACGCCTTCGGCGAAGCGCGCCTGACGATCACCGGCAAGCCGGGCAGCTCCACGTCGATCGTGCGCGTCGGTGACGACTTCGAGTACGACATCGGCGCGCAACGCGCGAACAAGTCGTTCTCGCTCGATGGTGTGCGGATCGCGACGCTCGCGACGAGCTACACCGCGGAGAGCGCGGAGACTTCTCCGCTCCGGCGCTTCGTGCTCCGGCTCGCGATGCGGCTCGGCGCTCCCTTGGCGGTCGTGCTGCTCGTCACGAGTTTGGTGGGACTTGCGGGAGTCCCACTGCGCCGGCGCACACCGCGCTGGCTGGAAGTGACCGGTGTGGGCGTGCTCTCGTTCGCGCTCGTGGGGTTGCCGCGCGCGACGCTCGCAGCAACGCTCACGGCCGGGCCAGGCAAGCACGGTCGCCACGGCGAGCCGATCCTCGCCTTGCTCACCGATCACCTCGGCTCCATCCGGGCGGTCGTGAACCGCGACGGTGTCGTCGTCGAGACCCGCGACTATGCGCCGTTCGGTGAATCGATCTCACACACCGGCGCGTTCTCGCTGCAGCATCGCTTCACCGGTAAGTCGCAGGACGATTCTCAAAAAGGGCTCTACAACTTCGGCGCGCGCCACTACAACCCGAAGTGGGGGAAGTTCATCTCGCCGGACGAAGTCGTACAGGGTTTCGACTCACAGGGATTGAACCCGTACAGCTATGTCCTGAACCGGCCGACGAGCGCCACCGACCCGACGGGTCGTCTGATCTGGAACGGCGTCAGCTTCGGCGCGTGGAGCACGGCCACGCTGCAGTCGGGTGCGCTGCATGCCACTCCGACGCCCGACCCCTCGCAGAGTCCCGCGTCTGCGTTCGCCGCAGGCTACCACTCGTTCGCACGCCCGGTCCCTGCGATCCTCGGCATCTTGGGCGAGAGCGTGATCAAACCGACGGCGAAGCTCCTCTCGGAGATCGCGAAGATCATGTTCACCGACGTTCAAGCGATCTGGCTTGGAGGGATCGGTCAGCTGCTCGTCAATCCTGTCCTCGCTCTCGGTGAAGTGGGAAATGGGCTGGCGAACGCAGATCCGATCAAGCTGAGACAGGGCCTCGCGCATCTTGTGATCGGCACTGCGGTTCCTCACTACGCCCTTCAGAACGGACCCTGGTGGGGTCAAGGCAAGACTAGCAACGACAAGCTCGATAGCGTGGTCGATGATGCAGGGTTCGTTCACGACGGCATGTGCGAGCCCAGCTGCACCAGCGCAGCCGATCGAGCGTGGATCAGAATCGCATGGAGCGACTCATTGCGACTCGGGCCCTACGGGCAAGCGTATCGCTTGCTGGGCACCGCCGGTTTCGCCGCACGAATCGCCTTTCGCTCTGCGACGGGATCGCCATGAGTCAACGGGCACTGCTCGTCGCGGTGGCGGTCCTGGTGGCCGGATGCATGCCGTTCCCGAGATACGCCTACGTCGCGGAGACACGGATCGAAACGGCGAGCGAGTCGGACGAGTTGTCTGCGAACGAGATCGCCACGGCCCGAAGCGTGGTCGTGAGCGTGGCGCAGAAGGTCGGGATGGAGCCGCGTGACGAGCGACCTGACGACGTGAGGGTCGAAGAGCTGCTGAGCACGACGCGCGTACCGCCGCGGCGCTTCTTGAGCGCGTCCGAGGGAAAACTCATGCATGGCCTGCCTCTCACTCTTCGCGCCGAACTCAGCGAGGACGGCCGAACGCTCTACTTCTCGCTCACCGATCCGAACCAGGGCGACGCTTCGCCGACGTTCGCGCGCATCGACGCGCTGCTCCAGAAGCGAGTGGCCGCCGCGTTTCCGGGCCTCGCGATCACGCACGAGCCGACGGTAATCGGGCCGATCTGGTCGCTGCCTCCGTGAGGATCTACTTCGGTGGGTCGGGACGGGCGTCGGCGTTGCGCAGCGGGATCATCAGCATCCCGTCCACTCGCGTGCCGTTCGGGAGCTCGTACAGCGCGCGAATCGTCCGCACGTCGACCTCGGTGACGACCGTCCGCTCGCGCGTCTCCCACGAGTAGTTCATGGCGGAGTCGCAGTCGAGACAGTGACCGAGCCCGAGCGTGTGGCCGAACTCGTGCGCGACCAGGAGCTTCAGCTCCGCGAGGTCGAGCTGGCAGCTCACGTCGAGACACGGTTTGGTCGCGTACTCGAGCCGACCGCGCGCGCGCAGGCGGCCATCGACCATCTGCCAGCCGATTCCGCCCCAGCCCGACGCCTCACCGGTGATGCGTGTCTTCCACTCCACCTGGATGTCGGCGTCTGGCTCGTCGCGAACGATCTCGAGCCGGAACCAGGGAACGGCGGTCTGGATCGCCGTCTCCCAGCCGCGGATCGCGTCGATCACGCCGGCGTCGGTTTCGTCGCGACTCGCGTAGCGCGCGGCCAGACGCGGCAGCTCCACGCTCACGCGGATCGGCATGTCCTCGCGCGCGTAGTGCACGTAGGCCGCCGCGCCGTCGACATCCTTCGCATTCGGGGCGAGGAAGCCGTCGCCGCTTTGCGCCGTCAGCGTCGGCGCAGCTCCGCGCGGATCGGCGTCGGTGACCTTCGGCTCGACGGGCGCGTTCGATCGAGTCGGGGCGCAGCCGATCGCGCCCACGGTCGCAAGCAGCGCGGCGGCCGCGCGACCTACCACGCCGTCCAGCCACCGTCGACGGGGATGATCGCGCCGGTGACGTAGCTCGACTTCGGTGAGGCCAGGAACAACACCGCGGTCTCGATCTCTTCGAGCCGGCCGAGCCGGTCCATGGGCGTGAAGCGGCGCATCAGCTCCTGCTGCTCGGGCGCGACCTCGCCGACGCGGGGATCGATCGTCATCTCGGTCGGGAAGTACGACGGCGCGAGCGCATTCACGCAGATGCCGTAGCGCGCCCACTCGATCGCGAGGTGACGCGTCAGGTTGTTGAGCGCGCCCTTGGTGGCGGAGTAGCCGACCGCGCGGTGCACGGGATTGCCCGCGAAGCCGATCACGCTCGAGAGCTGGATGATGCGCCCGCCGCGGCCGCGCTCGATCCAGCGCTGCGCGACCATCTGCGACGCTTCGAGCGGCGCGGTCAGATTCAGCGCGATCGCGCCGTCCCACTTCTCGCGCTTGTGGTTCTCCGCGCGCCCGAGCGGCGCGATGCCCGCGCCGTTCACCAACAGGTCCAGCGGCCCGAGCTCCGCCTCGACCTGCTCGATCGCGCCGCGCAGCTGCTCGGTCACCGTCACGTCCGCGGGCGCTACGCACGTGCGCACGCCCTTGGCGGCGAGCTCGGCTGCGAGCGCCTCGAGTCGATCCTTGCGACGCGCGACCAAACCGACGCTCGCGCCCGCCTTCGCGAGCGCGCGCACGACCTGCGCGGACAAGCCGCTCGACGCGCCCGTCACCAGCGCGACCTGACCCTTCAGCGAGAACAGTTCTTCGAGCTCGGTCATGCGCGCACGCTCCTCGCTCACGGCTGCAGCACGACCTTGAGCACGTTGTCCTTGTGGTGCGCGAAGATGTCGTAGCCGCGCGGACCGTCGGCGAGCGGCAGGCGGTGGCTGATGATCACGGTCGGATCGATCCGGCCCTCTTCGATCAGCGGCAGCAGGCGCGGGATGTGGTTCTGCGGATTCACCAGACCCGTCCGGAGCGACAGGTTCTTCATGAACATGAGGAACCAGGGCAGGGTGGCGGTCGGCTCGGTGAGCACGCCGATCACCGCGATGCGGCCGCCGTGGCGCGTGATCATGGCGGCCTGCGTGATCAGGTCGGCGCGGCCGACGGCCTCGATGGTGGCGTCGGCGCCCAGCCCGTGCGTCAGCTCGAGCACGCGCTCGCCCAGGTTCTCGCGGCTCGAGTTCACGGTTTCGCAGCCGAGTTGACTCGCGCGCGCGAGGCGCTGGTCGTCCAGGTCCACCGCGATCACGCGCGAGGCGCCGCGCAACAGGGCGCTCATCTGCGCGAACATGCCCACGGGCCCGCAGCCGAACACGACCACCGAGTCGCCCGGCCCGACCTCCGCCATCTCCGCCCCCATGTAGCCGGTGGGCAGGATGTCGGTCAGGAACAGCGCCTGCTCGTCGGAGAGCGGGTCGGGCACGCGAAACAGATTGGTGTCGGCGAAGGGCACGCGTACGGCCTCGGCCTGGCCGCCCTGCAGCCCGGTCGAGAAGCCGAACACGTTGCTCGCGCCGCCGCCCTTCGTCATGGGGATGCAGCCGCTGTACACGCCGCGCCGACACATCGCGCACTCGCCGCAGCCGACCGTGCAAGATGCCAGCACGCGGTCGCCCTTCTTGTAGCCGCGCACGCCGCGGCCGGTCTCTTCGACGACACCGAGGAACTCGTGCCCGACCGCGAAGCCTTCGGTGATCGCGATCGCGTCGCCCAGACCCCCGTGCCACAGGTGCAGGTCCGAGCCGCAGATGGCGGTGCGCGAGACGCGCACGATCGCGTCGCACTCGCCCTCGAGCTTGGGGTCGGCGGTCTTCTCGAACCGGAAGTCTTCTTTACCGTGATAGACGATCGCGTTCATGTCTTGGCTCCTGGGCGATGGTGAGTCGAGCGCATTCTGGACGATTCTGGACGAGTCGGGGAGCGGGTTCCACCGGGCGGACGCAGCGCATGGTACGCTCGGCGGCAGGCTCACCGGAGGTCCCGCATGACTCGCCGCTGGTTCAGCCTGCTGATCTCGTTCGCGCTCCTGGCGCTGCCCGCGCTAGCGCCCGCCCAAGTCGACTTCGACGCGCTCCGCGCGGGCGTGGCGGGCTGCCCCGAGATCGCGGCCGATCCGGACGTCGGTAGCCTCGGCGCATTTCTGTGTCAGCCGCTGGATCGCACGAACCTGGACGCGCCGATCAACCAGACCGGGAACAAATTCTGGGAAGCGCGCGCGGGTTCGTTTCATCCCTACACGCGTCCGAGCCTGCTGCAGTCGGCGCGCGGGAGCCTGGGCGACGTCGAGTTCCTGCGGCTGCAGAGCCTGCTGCTCGACGCGCAGGTCTTGTCGCGCTCGCTCGAAGCCTTCCGGCTGGCCTTGCTCGCGGAGGGAAACGCGGCGGACGCGGCCGCGATTCTCGGCACGCCCGAGACGGTGTTCGACGCGAACATTCAGGCGCTTCTCGACACGCGACCCGATCGCGACCGCTACGCGGACCTGCGCTCGGGCCTGCTGCACTCGCTCGGCGCCCGCGACACGGTCGGCGAGTACGAACTCGCCTTCGCGGAATCGCTCACGGCGAACGTCGACGGCCTGCCGTCGGCGGTCGATGCGGAAGGGCTGCCGGTCTACACCGCGAGCAACGCGCAGAGCCGCGCGAATCCGTTCTTCCTCGGACCCGACGGCCTGCGCGACACCGCCGACGATCTGCCGTTCGTGCAGAACAACGCGCTCGCGCTCGCGGCCGGCTACACGCTCGACGCTCCGCTCCAGGGGGCGGTCGGCACGCCCGAGAATCTGGTCGCGAGCTTCGACGGCACGTTCGGCCGGAACCGGCCCGGCGACATGGTCCGGTCGATCTACTCGCTGACCGCGAAGATCGACGTGCCGAGCGCGAGCGAGCCCGGCGCGACCAAACAGGTCGAGCTCTACGGTGTGTACAGCGATGCCTATCTCGTCGCGCGAGGCTGCCTCGGCATCGGCACCTTCAACGGCGTGACCGCAGAGTGCGTGGACGGTGACGTCGACGTGTCGGTGGTGGCGTTCGAACGCGGCTGCGGAGTGATCGTCCGCACGGGTGGCCTGTCGCACAGCGGCGGCTTGAACGCCGACGGCCACTGCATCGAGCTCAACACGAGATCGCCCGCGCCCGGCTCACAGCTCCAGTTCGAACTGATCGCGACGCTCGGCGACCCGAATGCGCGGCCGTCGCAAGCCGCACGGGAGCCGGTCGACCTCACGGATCTGCGCATGGTCGCGGACTTCGGAGAGCTCAACACGTTGCCCGCGCGGCCACGCGCGTTCGGAACCAACAACGTCTCGTTCCCGGTCTCGAGCCCGGCGTTTCGCCGCAAGGTCGATCTCGTGACCGGAGCGCCGTTCGCCGTCGGCGGCGACGGGTGTCGCATTCGCGAGGACGCGTTTGGCGTGGCCGTCGGCCCCAATGGCGTCGCGGCGGACGGCGACGACGTGCTTCCCAGCGCGGGCTACTGCCTGCTCTGGAACGTTCCGGATGGCGATGGGCTCCACCTGCTGAAGCACCCGCCAGATGTTGCATCGGATCACTCGGTCAATCAGGCGCTCTTCCACACGCTCTGCACTCTCTCGTTCGATTCGGACGGCGGCGCGTGCCGGCTGGACGAGTACAACAACCCGGTTGGGTTCGGGCTGCTCTCGAACGTGCTGTCGGGGCTCGGCGTGCTCGGCAGCGTGGTCGTCGACGGAGTCGAGACGATCCAGCCGGTGAATCCCGATGGGACGACGAGCGTGATCGCGCGCGGCTCGAGCTCCGTTTCTGCGCGCATGTTCCTCGCGATCGAACCGCGGGCGTTCCAGGATCAGAGCTACCAGGTTCTCGGCGCCAGTCTGCGATCCGAGTCGTCGGCGCTGCTCGGCTGCGGTCCGGGCTACGCCTCGCCGTGTAGCCCCCAGCAGCAGACGTCGTGGAACAGCGACGCGGCGATCACCGCCGCTCTGACGCGCGATCCCGCGCTCGGTCCGACCGCGGCCGGCGGCATCGACCTGATGAACGCCGACGCGAGCGTCGTCGAGCAGGAGTTCGCGGTCGTCAAGCACCGAAAGGCGGGAGCGTTGGTCGGAGCGACGGCCGACGCGTTCGGTCAGCTCGTCTACCTGCCGGGCGTGAACTTCAGCCGTACCGGCCAGCAGGCGATGGACGTCGACCAGGACTTCGATCGCCAGGGCATCGAGCTCGATCCGCCGCAGCCGGGGCCGAGCGTCGAGCCGGGCGCAGCCCTGGGCCTGACACCGAGCGATGTCGCCGATCTCGGCGCGATCGGACGCGCGGAGTATCAGTCGCAGGCCGGGAACCTGCGCGAGGCCGACGGCTGGGTCGAGCCGATGCCTTGGACGGTCGATCAGGATCTTCTCGACCGCTTCGGCGCGATCGTGTTCAACTCGGATCCGAACAACCCGCTCGATCTGGACAGTCCGCTGAACCAATGGAACTTGATCGACGGCAACGGGTCGATCGCCTATTCGAACATCGACGGCGAGTACTGCGCACGCTGGATGAACGACGACGACGCCCGAGTGGCGACGCCCTTCAATCTCGGCTGCAGCGCGCTCGAGACCGTTTCGGCGAATCTCGAGCGGCTCCGCATCAGCCTGGAGGTGATCGGCCAGGATCGCGTGTTCGACGCGCCGGAGAGCCTGGCCGAGCTCGTCGCCATGCTGGACGGCGATCCCGCGAACGACGCCACCGGCGACCCGATCGCCGGCCCCGACGGCATCTTCGCCCGCAATCAGTTCGTGCTCGCCGACGACGAGATGGATTTCGAGGTGGTGGCCGCGCTGCCGATCGGCGACTCGACCTTCTTCAGCGTGCCGCCGGTGGTTGGTGAGGATCCCAAAGTGACCGCCGCCGAATTTCTCGACGCCTACGATCCCGCATCGAGTTGCCCGAGCGATTGGTGCTACCTCGACGTGACGAGCGTGTTGATCGATCCCGACGACGCGCGGCCCGACGGTCGCATCCCGATCCTCGCGATGCCGATCGCAGCCGCGCTCGAGGTCGTCATTCCCACCGATCCAAACGACCCGAACTCGGACTACACGCCGAGCGGATTCGATCGCAAGGTGAACCTCGCGAAGCTGCAGTTCTTCGAGCTTCCCGCGCTGCGGCGCGTGTTCGCGAGCCGGATCGTCGCCATCGACACGCCGCTCGGGCTCGAGTACGTGCGCATGAACATCGCGCAGCGCGACGCGCTGCTCGGCGCGCTCGGGAGCCAGCTCGAGCGCGGCCGCGACATGGACGCCGACGGCAGCTCCGACCTCGACCGCAACCGCGACGCGATCTGGGACGGTCAGGATGACTACCTGCCCGGACCGATCGCGGACGACAACCTGCTGTGCGGCAGCGGCGTGCCGGGAGACCTGCTGCAGGACGGCGTGCAGTACAGCCCGCACCGCGCGGACGAGAAGCCGGGCCAGCCGAGCTTTGCCGCCCTGTTCCCGGTCGGCCTGGCGCCGCGTTCACCCGTGTTCTGTCGCGAGCTGACGGCGCTCGTCGGGCTGATCGGGCCGCTGCCCGATGCGCAGCCCGGCCAGAGCGACGCATTTCTGTGGCACGGCGGGCTGGGCTCGCCGGGCACCGACGACGATGCGGACGGCTTTCCGGACGTGGTGGACAACTGCGCGACGATCGCCAACGCGACGCAGACCGACGGCGATTCGGACGGCGTCGGCGACGCGTGCGACAGCTGCGTGGCGTTCCCGAACCCGAGGGTCGACGGCGCGTTTCTGGCCGCGAATCCCTGGACGACCGTCACGGGCGGTCAGCGTGACGACGACCGAGACGGCTTCGGCAATCTCTGCGATGCGGATTTCACTCCGAGCGGTGCGTTGGTCGCCACGATGGATCTGGGCTATCAGCGCGCCAGCGTCGGCCAGAGCCGCGTGGCCGATTCGTGCGGCATCGGCGGCGTCCTGCCGTGCGCCATTTTCGACCTCGACGAGACGGGCGACGTCATCGACAACGACGACATCGCGCGGTTCCGCGAGCTGAACGGAAAGCGTCCGGGCCCCAAGTGCCCGACGTGTCCGCTCTCGTGCGAGAGCGCCGATCCCGGGAACTGCGACTAGGTGGAAGGCCAGCCGACGACCGCGCGGCGCGCGAGCATTCTCCGTCAGCTCGCGCGACTCGGCTTCGCCACGCTCGTGCCGGTGTCGGCCTGGCGTCGCGACCGGCCGTGGACGATCGCGAGCGTGCAGTGGTTCCTGTTCTTCACGATCTTTCCGCTCTTCCTGGTCGCGTGGACGTCGCTGACGGGCTCCGAGTTCGGCGACGTCGCGTATCTGTACGGCGTCTACTTCGCGATGATGTGGGGGCTCGTGCTGTGGCTGTTCGTGCGGCCGGAGAAGATCGGCTTGCTGGACGTCGTGCGCGTGTCGCTGTTCACGTCGATCACCGGCGTCTTCATCGTCACCGTCCTGTACCGACTGCCCGGGCTCTCTGCGGTGATCGCTTCGACGCGCGAGCCGCAGCTCCTGGTCCGGCTCGCCTCGTACGTTTTCGGCGTGGGCCTGCTCGAGGAGCTCGTGAAGGTGGTCCCGGTGCTGTGGATCTTCGTGCGCAACCGCGAGCCCGGCACGATTCGCGAGATCACCTACCTCGGCTGCGTCTCCGGTTTTGCGTTCGGCGTCTCCGAAGCCGTGGCGTACTCGGTGTTCTTCGCGCAAGGCGTCGCGCGTGGCGACCTGCCGCTCGGCTCGTTCGTGGTCGTGCAGCTCACGCGCCTGATCACGCTGCCTCTGCTGCACGCGGTGTTCTCGGGCGTGGCCGCGCAGTTCATCGCGCTCGGCGTCGAGACGCCCTCGCTGCGGCGCGCGCTGATCGTGGTAGGGATCGGCATCGCCGCGCTGATCCACGGCCTGTACAACACGTTCTCCGGCACGCTCGCGGGCTTCGTGCTCGCGATCGGGGCGGTGCTCCTGTTCATCGCCTACGTGCGCAGCGTCGAGGAGATGCGCATCGCCGTGCGCGCCACCGCGCGCGGGCTCGAGTCGTAACCTCGCACTAGCGTCCGCGGAAGATCGGCGCGCGCTTCTCGAGGAACGACTTCACACCTTCGCGGTGGTCCTCGGTCTGGAACAGAATGCCGAGCGTCTGGCTCACCCAGCCGCCGAGCTCGTGCGGATCGGACAACCGCGCGCGGCGCAGACCTTCCTTCATCGAGCGGAGCGCCAGCGGCGGGTTGGCGGCGATCTTCGCGCACAGCGCGCGCGCGGCGGGCAGCAGGCCCTCGTGCGGCACGACCTGCGAGACCAGCCCGATGCGCTCGGCCTCCTTCGCGTCGATCACGTCGCCCGTGAAGAGCAGCTCCGCGGCCTTCGAGGGGCCGACGATCTGCGGCAGGCGAAGCAGCCCGCCGATGTCGGAGACCAGCCCGCGCTTGATGAAGAGCTCCGCGAAACGCGCGCGTTCCGACGCGATCCGGATGTCGCAGAAAAGCGTCAGGTCCATGCCCCAGCCGACGGCGGGACCGTTCACCGCGGCCACCACCGGACGATCGCACTCGAGCACCGCGATCGCCGCGGGCGTGGGGCGCGGCCGCACCTGGCGAAGCTGCGCGACGGTCGCGTCGCGCGCGGGACCGGCCATGATCTCCTTCACGTCGTCGCCGCTGCAGAACGAGGGATCGACACCGGTCAGCAGCACGCAGCGCACCTCGGGGTCGGCCTGCGCCTGGCGGAACGCAGCTTCGAGCTGGCGGTAGGCCTCGGAGTTGAGCGCGTTGCGGCTCTCGGGGCGATCGATCGTCACCTGCGCCACGTGCTCGTGCAGCTCGTACCGGACCAAATCGTTGCCCAACGCGCGCCCTCCAGTGTGTCCGTCGCGCGAGTCTACACGCGTCCGTCGAGTCGCGGCGAGTCTTGCAGCGAGGGTCAAGGCGCGCGTGGCCGCTGCCGATGCGCGCTCGAGACGGAGACCGATGCTCGCGTTCACGGCGCTTCAGCTCTTGGCCTGCGCGGCCCTGTTGGTCTCCGCGACCACGATCGTGGTTCGCGATCCGCACGACGCCGGCAATCGCCAGGCCGCGCTCTTGATCTACTGCGGAGCGTTCTGGGCGATTTGTCAGCTGCTCTGGAACACGTCGCAGGATCCGGAGGCGGCGCTCGCGCTCGTGAAGCTCTCGGCGGTCGGTTGGGTCTGCATCGGTCCGCTCACCGCGCGCTTCATCCTGACCGTCACGCGCCTGAACGTGCCGCGCCTGCAGCGCTCGCTGCGGATCTACTTCGCCTTCGCGGGGCTGTTCCTGCTGCTCGCCTGGTTCACGCCCTGGGTGCACACCGGCGTCGTGCGCCAAAGCTGGGGCTGGGCGTACACGTTCGGGCCACTCTACCCGCTGTTCTTCCTGGTCACCGTCGGATCGCTGCTCTCCGGCGTCTCGGTGGCGTCGCGCGCGTACCGCGAGACCAAGCTCGAGAGTCTGCGCAGCCAGGCGAACTGGATCGCGTTCGGAATCCTCCAGCTCCTGCTGGTCGGCTCGATCACGGACGGAGTCCTGCCGTTCTTCGACGTTCGAGTGCCGCAGCTCGCGATCTTCTCGTTCGCGTTCACCGGAGTGCTGCTCGCCCTGTCGTTGAACCGGTTCGGCTACTCGATCCTGTCGCCGGGCACGTTCTCGCGCGAGATCAGCGAGGCGATGAGCGAGGGGCTCTTGCTCCTGCGCATGGACGGGCGCGTGCGCTCCGCGAACACCGGCCTCTCGAAAATCGTCGGGCAGTCGCGAGAGCAGCTCGAGGGCAAGCACGTGAGCGAGATCCTGCGCCTGCCGCGGCTCGACCCGCCGCGCGAGCTGCGCGAACAGCGCGGGCAGGTAGTCGGCCCGGACGATCTACGCATTCCGGTGTCGGTGACCGCATCGCTCTTGCGCGACGGCCGAGGCGCCGAGAGCGGTCTGGCCGTGATCGTGCGCGACCTGCGCGAGATCGAAGCGCTGCAGAGCCGGCTGGTGCTGTCGGGCCGCATGGCCGCCGTCGGCCAGCTCGCCGCCGGCGTGGCCCACGAGGTCAACAACCCCGCCTCCTACGTGCGCAGCAACATGCTGCTCCTGCGTGAGTACTGGCAGAACGTGAGTGGCCTGCTCGAGAAGCACGGCCTCGAGCGCAGCGACGAGTCGCACGTCGTGTTCGCGGATGGGCGCGAGCTGATCGACGAGTCGCTCGAGGGCATCGAGCGCATCACCGCGATCGTCGACCAGATCCGGCGCTTCTCGCACGCCAAGTCAGGCGCGCGCGAGCGCGCGGAGCTGCACCTGTTGCTCGAGGCCGTCGCGCGCATGGCGCGCCCGCGGCTGCGCGCGGATGTGCGCATCGAGCGCCGCTTCGGCTCCGTGCCGGCCGTCGAGTGCGCGCCGCGCGAGCTCGAGCAGGTGCTGCTGAACCTGCTGCTGAACGCCGCCGACGCGGTCGGGGAGAGCGGAACGATTCGGCTCGCGACCAGCGCCTCCGGCGGCCGCGCGCGCATCGACGTCGAAGACGACGGCTGCGGAATCGCGCCCGAAGCGCTCGAGCGAGTGTTCGACCCCTTCTTCACCACCAAGCCGGTGGGGCAAGGCACGGGGCTCGGCCTCTCGATCTCGTACGAGATCGTGCAGCGACACGGTGGGGAGATCACCGTGCGCTCCGAAGTCGGACGCGGAACCGTGTTCAGCGTCTTTCTGCCGCTGCCGCCTAGAACTTGAAGTTCAGGTCGGCCTGCAAGCGCCGACGGTTGGCCTGCTGATTGGCCGACGTCCAAGTGTCGGGATTGAACGGTCCGTCGCCGCTGCTGCTGCCGGTGGTCCGGATCGGCTCGCCGTCCCAGAGCGACAGCTTCAGTTCCGTGTTCGCCGCCAGCTCGCGCGCGAGATAGACGCCGAAGCCCTCGCGATTGGTGTAGCCGTCGAACATGTCGCTGTCGGTGTAGAGCGCGAGCACCGCGTTGGCGGGGATATAGTTGTACGTGACGCCGAGCAGGACCAGCGCCTTGGGGTCGCCGATTTCGATCCCGACGCCCCAGGCTGCCGCCTCCGAACCGACGCGCACGCCGTTCACCGTGCCCGCCTCGGCCGTGAAGTTGTACGCGACCGTGCCCCAAACCAGCGCCGGCCAGCCCTCGATGCCGCTCCAGGAGACGAACGCAGAGGTCTCGCCGACGTGCACGTCGTCGTCGAAGGCGGTGGGCAGATTGCCGAAGCGCTGGTTGCTGTTCGAGCTCGACGTCGAGTTGATGGCGAAGTTCGGATCGGCGCTCACGTTGGCCCAGTCGTAGAAGCTCGCGCGCGCACCGACCGTGAGCTTCTCGGCCAGCGCGGTCGAGCCGCCGAGCTGGAAGCCGAATACCTTGGCCTCGGTGTCGGTGCTCTGCGTCAACTCGACGAAGTAGCCGACCGTCCCGAACAGCTTCGTGCCCTCCATCGGAGAGATGGAGCTCGTGAGCGCGAAGCCGGTCGGGCTGATGTCTTCGTCCCAGATCATCTTGTCGACGGAGTTCTTCCAAACGAACGGGTTCGCGACGCGTCCGCCGACGAGCGTGGTCGTGAGCCCGACCCCGCCCGGATCGGGCAATGCGAATTGGGCGTAGGCGCGGTCGAGATACACGGAATAGGGCGCCCAGTTCGCCTGATTTCCGAAGCTGACGTTGGTGCTGCGATAATCGCCCGTGCCCGACGCGACCCGCAAGCCGACCAGCGCCCACGAGTTCACCTGCTTGGTGAAGCCGAGGCGCGCGCGATAGCGGAAGCGATTGTCGTCGTCGGCCGTGCCGCCGAACGCGCGCCCGTACCAGAACTGTTCGTCGCGCAGGCGGAAGTCGCCGTTCCACACGAAGCCTTCGGTCAGCGACGCAGCGGAGACGGGCGGCTTGGCGGCCGCCTGCTTCGCGTCGGAGCGTTCCTGCTTGGCGAGAATCTCGTCGCCGGTGGCCTCGTCGATCAGGCCCTTCTGCTGCAGCACCGCGACGATGTCCTCGACCGCGTTGCTCTCATCGGCTCGAGCGCTCGTCGAAAAAGCCATCGAAGACGTCAGGAAAGCGAGCACGGCGATCGTTGCGAGAGCCTTCATGGGTCATCCCCCTCCGTTTGTGAACCCCGCGCGTAGACTAGGTGGAGAGCAGCGCGGAATCAGGTCGGAAAGGTTACGAGCGTGTGAAGTTCGATGGCAGCGTGAAGGCGAATGTGGAGCCCGCGCCGGGGGAGCTCTCGACCCAGACGTCGCCGCCGGAGGCCTGGACCAGATGCTTCACGATCGAGAGGCCGAGGCCGGTGCCGCCCTGATCGCGCGAGCGCGCGCGA
>JANNLG010000159.1:0-34671 GCA_031396695.1 Deltaproteobacteria bacterium | reverse complement strand
TGCAGCATCATGCGCGGCGGACGGACCTGGAAGGCCTGGATCTGCTTCACCTCGGGCAGGCGCTCGGCGACGACTTCGAGCGCGGCCGCGTCGATCTCCGCGGCGCCGGCGTTGCGCACGAGCGCGGGCCCGAGGTGGTTGGCGGCCACGACCGCGTCGCGCAGCGCGATGTTGATGCCCTGCGCGCCGACCGGCGACATCGGGTGCGCGGCGTCGCCGAGCAGCAACAGGCCCGGCGCGTTCCACACGTCGAGGTGGTCGCAGACCACGTCGAGCAGGAACGGCGAGCTGACCTCGCGCGCGTGCGCCCGGATCCAAGCGGCCAGATCGTCCGGCACGTTGGCGGCGAGCTCAGCCATCCAGTGCTCGATCCCGCCGCGGCGGATGTCGCCGAACGTGCCTTTCTCGATCGCCCAGCCGAGCTGAAGTCCGCCATCGGGGGACTCGAAGCAGATCGCGAAGTGACCGCGGCCGATGCAGCCGCGCGCGCGCTCGCGCATGAACTCGGGCAAGGGCAGCTTGCACCAGACCACGTCGAAACTTTGGGCCTCGCGCGGGCGCTCGAGCGCGGCGCGCTTGCGCACGACCGACGCGCGGCCGTCGCAGCCGATCACGTAGTCGGCGTGGACCTCGCGAACGCCTTGGTCACCCTCCACGCGCACACCGACGACGCGCTCTCCGGCGTACACCAGATCGCGTACGGTGACGCCGCGCAGGAGCTCGAAGCCGGGGAACTTGGCGGACTGCGCGACCAGCATCTCGAGCAGCGCGGGCTGCGAGACGAAGCGCGGCATGGGAGTCGGTGCAGGCAGATCGGAGAGCTCGAGTACCAGCTCGCGCCGCCCGTTCACGAACACTTCGAGCTGGCGCATGCGCGACTGCGGCAGCGCGTCGAGCTCGGCGCCGAGACCCATCTGGCGCAACGCGTCGACGCCGCCGGGCATCAGGCCCTCGCCGCGGAACTCGCGCGCGAAGTCGCTCTGCCGCTCGATCAGCACGACGCCGATCCCGCGCCGCGCGAACAGGTACGCGAGCGCCGCGCCGGCCGGTCCCGCGCCGACGATCGCGACGCGCATCGCTAGCCGCCGCCTTCGCCGGGCAGCCACGTCACCTGCTCGCGTTCCGTGATGCCCGCGGGCTCGAACAGCGCGCGAAACGCGTACAGCGTGTCGAGGTGCTCGTGGAACTCGGCGATCCGACCGTCGCGAAGCACGAACAGGAAGTGGTAGTGGTTCTCGTAGTCGCGCCCGCTCGCCTTCGCGCGTCCGCGGATCACGAGCTCGGCCGCGACGCGATCGTCCTCCGCGGTCAGATGGCGGATCTCGGGGTGCAAGCCCACGCGCGTGTCGTAGAGCCCCGCGATCGACTCGACGATGTTGCGCATCACTTCGTGCCGGCCCGCGAACTCGACACCGTCGGGCACCGACGGCGGCAGCCAGAAGCGCACCGCGTCGGCGAGCAGCGTCGCGATCGTGTCGTAGTCGGCCTCTTCGATCGCCTTGAAATACCGCCGCACGACCGCCTTGTTGGCCTCGACCGACATGGGCCGACTCTAGCACGCGTCCGGGGCCGTTCGGCGCAGGCCGCGACCGACACCTGCAGCGCGCGTCCGGCGCCGGGCGCGGACCGGATGCGCGCGTGTGCCGCCCCGGGCTGGCACTGCCCTTGCTCTGTCCGAGGTGTGATGATGGCGGCCGAGGATCACGCTTTGGGCGAACCGATCGAAGCCAGCGAATGGCTCGAGGAAGCGCTGCCCGTGCAGCCGGGCGGCACGCTGTTCGTGCGCACCGTGCGCGGCAGCGTGGACGTGCGCTCGCACGACGGCGACGAAGTGCGCGTCGAGGCCGAAGCGCGCGGTCGGCGCGCACAGCAGGTGCGCTTCGCGCTCGAGCAGTCCGGCAACGACGTGCGCTTCGAAGTGCGCGTCGAGGGTTGGCTCACGGGTGTGTTCGGCTCGCTCGACGTGCGCGTGCGGCTCTGGGTGCCGCGTCACTACTCGCTGGTGCTGCGCGCGAGCGGCGGCGACGTGCGGATCGACGGCATCACCGGCGAGCTGAGCTTGAAGACGAGCGGCGGCGACGCGTCCGTGACGCGCACCGTGGGCCCGATCGACCTGGTGTCGTCGGGCGGGAATCTCGAGATCGTGCACGTGGACGGCGACGTGCGCGTGAAGGCCTCGGGCGGGAACATCAGCCTGCGCGACGTGTTCGGCGACGTCGCCGCGCGCAGCTCCGGCGGCGAGCTCGAGATCGACGGCGTCGACGGCGCGGTCGACCTGCGCGCGAGCGGCGGCTCGACCTCGGTCGTGTTCCTCGGCGATCCCGAGGGCGAGATCAAGAGCTCCGGCGGCTCGATCGAGGTGCTGGTGCGCGACGACGCGCGCTTCGAGCTCAACGCGAAGTCGAACGGCGGTGGGATCGAAGTCGACTTCGAGCTCGATCCGGTCTACACGCGCACCGCGCACGTGTTCACCGGCGCGCTGGGCAGCGGCGGTCCCACGCTGAAAGTGCGCAGCAGCGGCGGTGGAATCCGGATCGGCCGCCTCTAGCGGCGTCCGCTCGCGCGCGTCTGCAAGCCCATCCAGGCCGCGAGCGCGGACTGCTTCTGATCGGCGCCCCAGGGCGGGCCCGCCGACTTGCCGAGCTCGGCGACCGACTTCGCGAGTCGCGCGCTCGTCGCGCCGAGTGCGCGCTCGGCAACGTCTGCGAGATCCTGCTCGCGGATCGCGACCAGTGGCAGGCCGCAGCTTTCGGCCGCGCGTGCGAGCGCGTCGCGAAACAGCACGCCCTCGGCTTTGTGCATGCGGAAGTGCACGGCCAGAATCTCGGCGACGCTCCAGTCCGGCAGCGGGTCGTTGACGAGCACCGCGCAGGCGCGGATCTCGTGTCCGTCCTGCTCGGCGCGTGCCGCGGCCGCACGCAGCTCGCGCAGCGCGAGTCGTCGCGCTGACGCGATGCCGCGTTTCACCACGTCGCGCGCTTCGTCCGGGTCCAGTCCTTCGGCGGCGTGGTAGGGCTGCTTCGCCCAGAAGGCGTCGGCCTCGTCGATCAGCTCGATCCGGCGCCGGTCGACCAGCTCGAGCGTTCCGTTCGGCGCGCCCAATGCGACCAGCGCCGCCCAACCCGAGTGCGCCCTCAGTCCCAGCGCGAGCTTCACCGCGAACATCCGTTCATGGCTGCCAACGATGGTAGACCGGCCGGGTGCCGGGTTGGCGACAATTCAGCCAGGTCGCAGCGGCGCGCGTGCTCCCGGAGCCCTACGCTGGCGCTCGAACCTAGAGGCGAGGAGAAGCGCATGGCGACGACGAAGAAGAAGACGACCGGCAAAGCGAAGTCGGCCCGACCGGCGAAACGAGCGGCGGCCCCGAAGTCGCCCGAAGGACGCGCCGCGCACGGCGAGATTCAGGCGGGCTTGCGCAACCTCGCGAAGTCGATCGGCGAGATCCAGCGCGGTCTGCGCTCCGCGGAACGCCAGATCCAGGCCGATGCGCGCAAGCGCATCGCGGAGCTGCGCAGGGAGGGACGCGCGCAGCTCGGATCACTGCAGGCCAAGGGCCGCGAGGTCGCCACCACGCTGAAGCAGGCGGTGCCGCTCGCGGAGACCTCGTGGGACGACCTCAAGCAGTCGGCGGAAGCGGTGCTCGGCGACGCGCGCGCCGCGGCCAGCTCGTTCGCGAGCCGAATCCGCGACGCGATCACGCGCTGATCAAGACGCCGCGATGCTCGCGGCCTTCTCCTGTGCGCGAACCTCGGCCGAGCTCGAGACTGCGGCGAAGTTCGGCTTGAACATGGACGTGAGCGCCGGCACCAGCAGGATTGCGCCGACCATGTTCGCGGCCAGCACGATCGACATCAGCAAGCTCATGTCGGCGGCGAAGCGCAGGCTCGAGATGAAATACCAGAAGATGATGCCGCCCACGAGCGTCGAGCCGGTGAAGAAGACGGCCATGCCGGTGGTGGTGATCGAGATGCGGATCGATTCGTCGATGTCGTGTCCGCGTTTTCGTTCCTGGACCATGCGATCCATCAAGTACAGGCCGTAGTCGACGCCGACGCCGACGCCGAGCGCCTGCACCGGCAGCGTGTTCACGTCGAAGCCGATGTTCGCCAGGTACATGTACGCGAGCGACACGAGCGTGGCCGTGCCGAGCGACAGACACAGCAGGAACCCGATCGCGAACGACCGGTACGTGACGACGATGACCAGGAAGATGGCCGTGAACGACGCGACCAGCGTCGCGTTGTTCGAGCCCTCGACCTCGTCGTTGCTCGCGCCGAGCACGCCCATCAGACCCGAGGCCAGCGCGAAGCTCGCGCCCTCGGCCCACTGACCCGACTCGCGGCGCACGAAGTCGCCGCCCTTGTATTGCACCCATAGCTCGGGCGACTGGTACAGGCCGCGGCGTCGCACTTGCGCGTGGATTCCGGCCACCTCGTCCTGCCACTCGGACTCGACGTTGTAGTCGCGGCGATCGAGCTGCGCCGAGTTCTTGATCGCGTAGGCGGTGACGAGGTCGAAGCCCGGCACGACGGAGAGCTCCTTCAGATCCGCGTCGGCGATCTTCGACACGTCGTCGAAGCCGTGCTCGACCAGACTTTGGACGAGCTCTTTGCTGGTGCGCGGCAGCGTGAGGATGCGCGCGGCGGAGTCGGCGGGCGCCGGCTCGCGGCGGTCGGGCCGCGTGACGGCCTGCTTCTGGTATTCGCCCTTGTCGTCGCGCACGAGCACGACCAGCTCCGGATCGCGCGGCGGCACCAGCGGTCCGAGCCAGTAGCGGATGCGCGCCTGCAGGTCGTCGCGCGGCGTCTCGGCGCGGATCGCGTATTTCGAAGTCGGCCGCGCGTCGATGTAGCTGCGCGCGCGCTCGACCGCGTCGTGAATCGTCTCGGCCTGGTGATCGCGGTAGAACAGCCGGACCGTCGCGTTCTGTCCTTCCTGATCGCGGTACGGATTCAGCACGCGCGGATCGGGCGACCCGGCCTCGTACAGATAGAGGAGACCGCCGATCTGTTCGGTGCTGTACGGAATGTCGAGCCAGCGCGGATCGACGTTGTGGTAGGCGCGGTTGATCGACTTCAGGTAGTCGACGATCGAGACCGAGCCGCCGACCTTCGGGTCCTGCTCCATGTAGCGCTGGAAGGCCTCGATCTCGTGCATCACCTCGGGCCGGTGCGCGGCGCCCTGCTGCTCGGTCTCGACGACCACGACCAGATCGTCGGAGCCGTAGAACTTGCTGGCCACGACCTTGGCCGACTTGTTGAACTCGCTGTCGGGCCAGAGCACCGGCGTGCCGGGGTGTGACTCGCCGATCTTCACCTTCAGCGCGACCGACGCGCACAGCACCACGATCACCAACCAGACAGCCACGATGCCTTTCTGCCAGGCCGGGTTCGTGGTCACGTAGGCGATGCGCTTCAGCACCCACATGATCACCGGCGGCACGTAATGCGAGGTGTCGCGCGGCGCCGGCAGGTACATGATCATCAGCCGGTTCAGCAGCATCTCGGTGAAGATGATCGCGATCGACCAGAACGCGCCGAAGATCGCGACCTTCTTCATCAGCGCGATCGACGACACTCCGATCACGATGATGCCGATCGCGTCGGCGACGATGCCGAGGAAGCCCGGGATCAAGAGCTCCGCCATCGACAGCACGACGGCCTCTTCCTTGTCGCCGTTCAGGCGCTCGTACTCCTCGTAGAAGCGCTCGACGAACTGCACCGAGTGACTGATCGCGCGGGCCGTGATCACCATCGGGATCACCAGCACGAGCGGCTCGATCTGGTAGCCCATCAGCGAGGTGAAGCCGAGGCCCCAGATCGTGCACACGATCGCGCCCGAGAACGGCAGGACGACGCCGTACCAGCGTCGGAAGTACACGCCGAGCATCACCAGCAGGATGCCGAGCGAGAGCGAGAGGATCAGCACGATCTCCCACTTGTAGTAGAAGGTCCAGCCGACCAGGATCGGCTGACCCGTCAGGTGCACGGTCACCAGCCCGTCGGCTTCGAGATCTTCCTTGAGCTGGTGGATCTCGGTGAAGATCGCGTTGTAGTCGAGTCGGCTTTCGAGGAAGCCCGCCGTGATCATCGCGGCGCTGTCGTCCTTCGAGACGAAGCGCCCGTACACCTGCTTGTTCTGGTGGATGCGGTCCGGCAGCTCCGCGACCATCGCCTTGGGCAGCAGCGTGCCTTCGGGGCCCTTCAGGTTCTCGCCCTCGAGCCGGTACTCGGGCGGCAGCTCCGCAAGCCGGAGCTGCAGGAACTCGAGCTCGGCGTTCTCGCGCCGCACCTCGGTGAGCTTCGCGATTTGCTCTTCGTCGCCGGCCGCCGCGGCTTTGCCGAGCTCGGAGTCGGCCTTGAGCTGCGGTTCGAGGACCGCTTTGCGCTGCTTTGCCAGACTCACGAACGCAGCGAGATCGCTCGGCGCCGGCTCGCCGCGCTTCGCCGCGCGCTGCACCGTGCGGCGCGTGAAGAACTGCGTCTCGAGCAACGCGAGCGGTTCCTCGCCCACCACCTGCGTCGAGCTGATCGTGCCCGCCTGATCGATGCCGGTGTCGCGCACCGTGACCGCGGTCATCGACGCGACCTGACCGTGGTCGACGCCCTCGATCTTGTCGATCTGGTCGGTGAACGCGTAGATCTTCTCGAGCACGCGCTCGTCGTAGATCGTGCCTTCCTTCGCGACGATCGCCGCGACCACCACGTTCGCGCTGCCGAAGCCGCGGTTGTACTTCTCGTAGATCTGGATGAACGGGTGGTTGCGCGGCAAGAGGTCGATGAACTGGCTGAAGACCTGGAGCTGCAGCGCGTGGTATGCGAAGAAGACGGTCGCGCCGCCGATCAAGATCAGGTTCACGCCGCGCCACTTGATGAAGAAGCGCGAGAACCGAAGCATCATCGCGTCCATGAGATCCTCGCTGGTTTGCGCGCGCCCCTAGGGCTTTGCCGAGCGCGGCTGGAGTACGAGAGGCGGTCCCTTTGTGGTCCCTTTGTGCGACGATTGCGTCGGAAGGAGTCCGAGTGCGTCTTTGGTGGAAGCACGGCGTTGTATACCAGATCTACCCGCGCTCTTTCATGGATTCGAACGGGGACGGGATAGGGGATCTGGAAGGAATCCGCGCGAGGCTCGAGTATCTGGCCTGGCTCGGCGTCGACGCGATCTGGCTCTCGCCGATCTTCCCCTCGCCGATGGCGGACTTCGGCTACGACGTGGCCGACTACTGCGACATCGATCCGGTGTTCGGCACGCTCGCGGGCTTCGATCGACTGCTCGAGGAGGCTCACGCGCGCGGCATTCGCGTGATTCTCGACTGGGTGCCGAACCACACCTCGGATCGGCACGCCTGGTTCGTCGAGTCGCGCGCGAGCCGCAGCAATGCGAAGCGAGACTGGTACGTGTGGCGCGATCCGGCGTCCGACGGCGGACCGCCGAACAACTGGCAGAGCATCTTCGGCGGTCCGGCCTGGCAGCTCGATCGCGAGACCGGCCAGTACTACCTGCACTCGTTCCTGGTCGAGCAGCCCGACCTGAACTGGCGCAATCCCGAGGTCGTGGCTGCCATGCACGGGACCCTGCGCTTCTGGCTCGACCGCGGCGTCGACGGCTTCCGCATCGACGTGATCCACCGCATCGCCAAGGACCCGCTGCTGCGCGACAACCCGCCGAGCGCCACGCCGGGACCCGGCTACGGCGGCCAGCGCCACGTGTACGACGAGAACCACGCCGACGTGCACGCGTACCTGCGCGGCATTCGCGCGGTGCTGGACGAATACCCGGAGCGCATGACCGTCGGCGAGGTCTACATCATGGACCCCACACAGGTCGCGGCCTACTACGGGCGCGGCGACGAGCTGCACCTTGCGTTCAACTTCTCGTTCCTGCGCTCGCCCTGGGACGCCGCCGCGTTTGCGCGCGAGATCGCGGCCTTCGACGCGCTCGTGCCCGTCGACGGCTGGCCCGACGTCGTGCTCTCGAATCACGATGTGCCTCGTCATGCCTCGCGCTACGACGACCCCGAACACGGCGAGGCGCGCGCGCGCGCCGCCGCGCTGCTGTTGTTGACGCTGCGCGGCACGCCCTTCCTCTACTACGGCGAGGAGCTCGGCATGCGGAACTCCGAGATTCCTCGTGAGCGAATGCGCGATCCACTCGCGATCACGCTGCACCCGAGCCTGTCGCGCGATCCGGAGCGCACGCCGATGCACTGGAGCACGGACGGGAACGCGGGATTCACGACCGGCGAGCCGTGGCTGCCGATCGCCGCGGACGCGCCGACCCGCAACGTCGACGCGCAGCGCGCGGATCGCGCGTCGCTCTTGTGGCTGTACAAGGATCTGCTCGCGCTGCGGCGCACGACGCCCGCGCTCGAGGGCGGCGCGTTCCGCGCGCTCGACGCGAAACCGGGCGTGCTCGCCTGGGAGCGACACCAGACAGCGTCGCGTGTACTGGTGGCGCTGAACTTCACGGGCGACACCTGCTCGCCCGGACTGCCGAGCGCGCGGGTGGTCGGGGGAGTGCGCACGCGCGTGGGCGCGAAGCTGCCGGCGAACGCCGCGGAGCTCGAGCTCGGACCGAGCGAAGCGGCGGTGCTCGTCGTCGATGGCGGCTGAGCCCGAGGGCCGCGGAGAGTTCGGCGGCTTCATCGGACCGCGCACGCTGCTCGGTCTGGTCGAGAACACGGCGCCATGGCTGTTCGCGCGCGAGCCGGGTGCGACGCGCGAGGCTGAAGCGAGCCGGCCGTCCGATGCGAAGCCGGGACCCGAGCAGTGGCGCGCGATCCTGCGCGCGGGCGAGCGACTCGAGCCGAGCCCCGAGCCCAAGCCCGAGCAGCGCACCGACTACTTCGCGCTCTGCCTGGCCGCGCACTTCGCGAGCGCCGCGACCTACGTGCCGACCGACGTCGACACCAAGATCCGTCGCGCGCTCTGGCACGAGGCGGTCGGCACGGGCGAGCTGCCGCGCATGCGCGCGCTGGCGCTCGGCCTCGCGCTCTGGGACATGCGCGCGGTCTCGGCGCGGATCGTCTCGGTCGAAGGGGCAGGGGACGTCTCGGGCCACGACGGCGAGCGGCTGTCGGTTCTGTGCGGCGGACTGGTCGCCTCGCTCGAAGCGCGCGACGAGCGTGGCGCGCGCGAGCTCGAGGACGCGATCGACGGCGAGCTCGCGCGCGAGGCGGCCGCGTTCGATCGCGTCGCGCGCGCGCAGACGGGCGAGCTCGATCTGCTGCGGCTCGCGTCGATCCTCACGCACAACGCCGGCGACGTGATGCAGGGGCTCGCGGCCGGCGCGGCTCGACCGTTCGGCGAGGCGCCGCTCGCGCGCTTCGGCGAGCTCGCGCACGAGCGCTTCGACCGCTACGGCGGAGCGTTCGGGCGCGCGGCTCGGCTCTACCGCGAGTTGCTCGCGAGCGAAGGGCATCGCAACTACCCGCTGCGCAAACCGCGCGCGCTGCGCAGAAGCGCAGAGCTGCTGCTGCCGATCTCGCCGTTCCTCGACGGCTTTGGCGAGCGCGTGGCGAGATCGGCTCTGCTCGAGACCGAAGAGCGCGCGGAGATCGTCGCTGCGCTGGTCGAAGGCTGTCGCAAGGTGCCGGGCCAGTCGGGCTATGCGCGCGCGCTGGCCGGCTTCGCGCGCGCCCACCCGCGCGGGCTCGAGTCGCCCGAGCTCGCGCCACACTTGTCGGCGTCGGTGAAGCGCGCGCTGCGCGACGCCGACCTGCGCAAGGCGCTCGCGGTCAAGCGCGAGTCGTTCGAAGCGAGCCTCGCCAAGCGCGCTCGTGCGATCTTGGGTTGACTAGCGCGCCGGAGCGCGACTCGACGCGCTCAACAGCCAGAACGCGGCCGCCACGCCGCCGAGCTCGAGCAGCGCGAGCGCGTGCGCGCTCAGCGTGAACGCACTGCCCCAGTCGGTCGCGGGGATCTGCGCGACGTTGTCGGGGCTGTCGAGCACGTAGTGGTTAATGAAGCCGAACAGGAACGCGCCGAGCATCGCCGCGCCGAGGAGTGTTCCGCCGATGCGCGCGAAGCCGCGCCAGATCAGCGCTGCGGCGACGAGCGGCGCGATCACGATCACCAACACCGCGAAGGCGTTCTGCAGCGCGGAGAGCGGCACCGGAATCGCCTGGTGCGACTGGCTGTGCACGATCAGCGCCAGCGCGTGCAGCGCGACGATCCACAAGCAAGCCCTGCGCGCGATGGCCACGTGGATGCCTCCCGCGCCGACTCTACACGCGCGCGCGCTCCAGGTCGAAGCGCGCGGGCGCGCACAGCCGGGTCGAGCACGAGAACTCGAATGCGCGCTCGTTCGTGCGTGCGATCATCGCAGACGTGACTCGATCGCGGCGAAGAACGCGAGCGCCGCGGCTTCCGCTTCGGGGCTGCGCCGCAGAGCAGGATCCGCGCGTCGCTCGCGCAGACTGACGTAGAGCGCGATCGTCGCCTGCAGCGCGCGCAGGCATTCGCGCGCGTCGCGGCCGGCGAGCGTGGCCTCCAGCTCGCGCGCGCGAGCCGGCGCGTCGTACTCGATCCGGCGCACGGCGTTCGGCTGCGCGCCCGCTTCCTCGAGGATCAGCGGGCCGAGCACGCGGCCGCGCAGAAAGCCGAGCGAGTCGAGTGCGTCGAAGAGCTCGCCGCGGCCGATCTTCGCCGCGACGTAGTGCACCCAGATCCAGAAGCGGTCCTCGATCCACTGCGCGTCCGGCGCGGGGTAGCGCGCAACGCCGCCGCGCAACGCTTCGTGCAGCCGGCCTTCGCGATCCCAGAGCACGATCGGATCCTCGACACGCTTCGCGAGCGCGTCGGGCGTGACGAACTTCAGATCGACGTGCACGGGCGGCGGGCCGTACAAGCAGATCAAGAGCCGCGGCTCGCCGACGTGCTCGCCGGTGAAGGCGGCGAGCAGCGGCCCGAGCGAGGCCGCGAGCGCGCGTCGTCCGTCCGGTGCCGCTGACCACGTATCGGGATCGGTGACGACGACCAGATCGAGATCCGAAAACTCGTCCATGCGGCCAGAGATGAACGAGCCGCCCGCCGCCACACCGATCAGCGTCGGCGCGCGCCGCAGGCCGGTGAGCAAGGAGCGAAGCAGCGCGCGCTGCGCGGGCTCGAGCGACGCGGGCCAGTCCGATTCCGGCAGCAGGCTCTCAGCCACGACGCGCTCCAAGCCCGGCGCGGCGCGCGGCTTCCTGCAGATGCGCACTCTCGGGATTCCCGCCCGATAGCAACACGCCGCAGCGGCCGCGTCCCTCGCGCAGCGCGACCGCGAGCGAGGCCGCGCCCGACGGCTCGAGCACGAGTCGCAGCTCGCGCAGCGCCCAGGCCATCGCGTCGAGCAGCTCGTCGTCGCCGACCAGCTCGACGCGCGCAACGTGCTTCTGCAAGACCGGCCAGGTCTGCTCGCCGGGCGTGCGCACGCGCAGACCGTCGGCGATGCTGCGCGGCGGTGCGATCTTGCGCCGCTCGCCTGCTTCGAGCGAGAGCTTCGTGTCGTTCCCGTCTTCAGGCTCGACCGCGATGATCTCGGTGCGCGGCGAGAGCGCGTGGATCGCGACCGCGCAGCCCGCCATCAAGCCACCACCGCTCACCGGCGCGTAGAAGCGATCGAGCGCGTCGGCGTCTTCGAGCAGCTCGAGCGCGGCCGTGCCCTGGCCGGCGGCGATCAGCGGGTGATCGTAGGGCGGCACCGGTGTCAGCTGCTCGGCGCGCGCGATCTCCTCCGCGCGCTGGCTCCGCTCGTCGCTGTCGGTCCCGACCGTGACGATCTCGGCGCCGTCCGCCTCGACGCGCTCGCGCTTCCGCTCGGGCGCGTCGCTCGGCATCACGATCACCGCGCGCAGACGCAGAATGCGCGCTGCGCGCGCGACGGCCTGCGCGTGATTGCCCGACGAGTGAGCGACCACGCCGGCACAGCTCTTGGGCAAGAGCAGCATGCGATTGAAGGCGCCGCGCAGCTTGAAGGCGCCCGTGCTTTGGAGCGACTCGGCCTTGAGCAGCAGCTCGCAGTCGTTGCCCCACGCTCGGTGCAGCACGGGCGTGCGCAGCACGAACGGCGCGATGCGGCGACGCGCTTCGCGGATCGTCGTGAGCGAGAGCTCGCGCAGCACGACTCTACCGGGCGGCGAAGGCCGGCAGCCGCGACTCGATCTCGCGCAGGCGGGGCAGCGCAGCATCCTTCGCGGACAGCAACGGCGCGTCGATCGGCCAGGCGATGCCGATCGCGGGATCGTTCCAGATCACTCCGAGCTCATCCTCGGGGTGGTAGACGACCGTGCACTTGTACTCGAGCTGCGCGGTCTCCGTCAGCACGCAGAAGCCGTGCAAGAAGCCGGGCGGAATCCAGAGCTGCGCGAAGTTCTCGGCCGACAGGGTCTCGCCGACCCAGCGCCCGAAGGTCGCGGAGCCGCGGCGCGCGTCGACCGCGACGTCGAAGATCTCGCCGGCGGTGCAGCGCACGAGCTTGCCCTGCGCGAAGGCGCTCTGCATGTGCAGACCGCGCAGGGTGCCGCGCGCCGAGAACGAGTGGTTGTCCTGCACGAAGACGGCGTCGATGCCGCCCTTCGCGAAGCGCTCCGCGTGGTAGCTCTCGAGGAAGAAGCCGCGCGCGTCGCGGTGCACGCGCGGCGTCACGCGAATCACCTCGGGCAGAGCGGTCGGCGCGAAATCCACGGCGCGAGCTTAGCAGAGAGACCGGCGCGTCCCGCGGGACGAGGCCGCGCGTGTCGAGTGCGCGGCGCGAGGCGACGGTAAAGGCGCGCGTGCGCGGTGCCGATCCCGCTAGCCGTAGACGGGAGGTCCTTCCGATGCGCGAGCGTTTCAGGATCGTGGCAGCGCTCTTCTGCCTGCTCGTTGCGCCGATCTTGCTGGCCGGCTGCGCGAAGCCGCGTCCGCCGAAGACACTGGTCCAGCCGCGCGTCGATCTCGCGCGCTTCGGGACGCTGGGCATGATCGAGTTCACTGGCTCGAGCGGCGACGGCCTCGGCGTGCTCGCGAGCCGCGAGTTCCTGGCCTCGATGCAGCGCGGCCAGCCCGGCACGCCGGTGGTCGAGCTCGGCAATCAGAAGCGCGTGCTGGCCACGCTCTCGCGCGACGAGCTCGACATCGACGCGATCCGCGCCATCGGCGAGAGGTACGGCGTCGACGCGCTGGTGCTCGGTGCGGTGCAGGCCGAGAAGGTGCAGCCCAACCTGTCGTTCGACTCCGCCGCGCGTTGGATGACGGCCGCGGCCGAGCTCGAGAGCGGCCTCGACGCGAAAATCGTCGACACGCACAGCGGCGCGACGCTCTGGAGCAGCACGACGCGCGCGCGTGCCGAGCTCGGCCGCCTCGACGTCGACACGAGCGGCATCTCGAGCGGCGGCGGCGACCGGCCCGACGACGCGCGCTTGCGGCTCGTGCGCGAGCTGGTCGACGACGCGACCGGCGACTTCTGGCCGTACTGGCAGTAGCGCGCGACCTACGCCGAGAGCTTCGTCCCCGACAGCGTGATGCGGTGCATCAGGCGGCGGCTGCCGTGGTAGTCGTTGATCGCGAGATGCCAGCTCGAGCGGTTGTCCCAGAACGCGACCGAGCCGGGTGACCAGCGGAAGCGGCACGTGAACTCGGGCCGCGTCGCGTGCGCGTAGAGATACTGGAGCAGTGGCTGACTCTCGGCCGCGCTCCAGCCCTCGAAGTGCAGCGTGTGTCCGGGGTTCACGTACAGCGCCCGTCGGCCGCTGTCGGGATGCGTGACCACGACCGGGTGCACGGCGTCGCCGACGCCCTCGTCGCCCTTCAACTGGGACGCGAGGTCGGTCTTGCGGTAGAAGCCCTCCGCGCCGTACAGGTGGCGATTGGAGTGCTTCGCGCGCAAGCCTCCGAGCGTGCGCTTGAGTCCGTCGGAGAGCGCGTCGTAGGCCGCGAACATGTTCGCGAACAGAGTGTCGCCGCCCGCTTCGGGCAGCTCGCGCGCGACCAGGATCGAACCGAGCGCGGGCTCGTCGTCGTAGCTGTGGTCGGCGTGCCAGCCGCCGCCGACGTTGGTGCGCTGCTCCTTCTCCTTGCGCACCTCCGCGATCTCCGGATGGGCGCTGTTCTCGGGGAAGAATTTGTTCACCAAGATCGAGCCGAAGCGGCGCGCGAACGCGATGTGAGCTTCGGGCGTGAGTGTCTGATCGACGAAGAACAACACGCCGTGCTCGAGGAAGTGTTTGCGCAGCTCGGCGAGCTCCGCGTCCGAGAACGCCGCCAGGTCGAAACCCGAGACCACGGCGCCGCAACCGCTCGAGTAGCGCTGTACCTGCATGCCCGGATCCCCTTCGACCCGCATGGTAGCCTGCGCGCGCTCGAAATTCCGAGGGAGGCGCGTCGTGAAGTTTGCTACAGGGATCGTTCTCGCCCAGCTCGTGCTCGCCGCATTTTCGGCGCACGCGGACGAAGTGCAGTTCACCAACGGCGACAAGCTCACGGGGACCGTGATCGCGCTCGCCGATGGCAAGCTCGACTTCGACTCGAAGGTCGCCGGCAGGCTCTCGATCGCCTGGGCGGACATCTCGACGTTCTCGAGCGAGGCTCCGATCACGATCGTGCTCGCCGACGAATCGGTGATCGTCGATCAGGTGGTCGTCGCCGAGCCCGGCAGCGTGCGTACGGCTGGCGGCGGGTCGATCACGTCGCAGGTCATCCTGCTTACGAACACCGTGAAGCTGAACCCCGAGCCGGTGCAGTGGAAGGGAACGGCGTTCGCCGGCGCGGCCTTCGACCGCGGCAACACGGTCCGGAACGCCGGCACCGCAGCGCTCGACGCGGTGCGCCGCTCCGAAGACGATCGCATCACGTTCGGCGCCGGCTACGCAGCGGAGCAGACTGAGGACACCGACACTCACGAGACCAACACCACCAAGCGCCAGATGTTCACGGGCCTGCAGTACGACCTGTTCTTTACGCCCAAGTGGTACATGTACGCGAACGCGCGCGGTGAGAAGGACGGCGTCGCCGATCTCGCGCTGCGCTTCACCACCGGTGTCGGTCTGGGCTACCAGTTCGTCGACACCGCCGACCTGAAGTTCAACATCGAGGCCGGCCCGACCTGGGTGAGCGAGAACTACACCGACGACACGGAGAACCTGGACTACGTGGCGGCGCGCGTGGCGTGGAATCTCGACTGGGTGTTCTACCCGGGAGCCTCGTTCTTCCACAACGGCCGCGCGTACCCGAGCTTGGAGAGCCGCTACGATCAGTTGGTCGAGACCCGCACGGGCCTGCGCTACAAGCTTTTCGGCGACTTCTTCGGCGAGTCGCGCGTGCTGTGGACCTGGGACTCGACGCCGGCGGACGACAAGAAGCGCCAGGATCTGTCGGTGATCCTCGGGCTCGGCTACGGGTTCTGAGCGCTCACCGCGCGCCGACCGGCGCCTTTGATAGTCTGGCGAGATGGACGCAAAGCTGATCGCCGCCGCGCGCGCGACCTTCCCGGCCGGGCCGGGCTCGATCGTGCTCGGCGCGCCCGTCCGTGGCTCGGAAGCGCACCCCGAACCGCTCGTGTGCGTGCCGCTCGGCATGCTGAACCGGCACGGCCTGGTGGCCGGCGCGACCGGAACCGGCAAGACCAAGACGCTGCAGCTGATCGCGGAGCAACTCTCGAACGCCGGCGTGCCGGTGTTCGTCGCGGATCTGAAAGGCGACCTCTCGGGCATCGCGGCGCCGGGCGAGTCGAGCGAGCGCGTGAGCACGCGCGCGCGAGAGACGGGCTTCGCCTGGCAGCCGCGCGCGTGTCCGGTCGAGCTGCTCAGCCTGACCGGCAGGCTCGGCGCGCAGGTTCGCGCGACCGTGTCGTCGTTCGGGCCGCTGCTGCTCGCGAAAGTGCTCGATCTGAACCCGACACAAACGAGTGTCCTCGCGCTGGTCTTCAAGTACTGCGACGACCGCGGGCTCGAGCTCTACGACTTCGCCGACCTGCGCACGGTGCTGCAGCACCTGACCGGCGCGGGCGCGGCGGAGCTCGCCACGCTCGGCGGAATGTCGAAAGCCACGGTGGGCGTGCTGCTGCGCGAGATGGTCGAGCTCGAGCAGCAGGGCGCGCTCGCGTTCTTCGGCGAGCCGCAGCTCGAGCTCGCCGACCTGTTGCGGGTGACCGCGGACGGCAAGGGCGTCGTGAGCGTGCTCGCGCTGCAGGACGTGCAGGACAAGCCGGCGCTGTTCTCGACCTTCATGATGTGGCTGCTCGCGCGGCTGTTCGCGGAGCTGCCCGAGCTCGGGGATCCGCCCAAGCCCAGGCTGGTGTTCTTCTTCGACGAGGCGCACCTGTTGTTCCGCGGCGCCAGTCCCGCGTTTCTCGATCAAGTGGGCCAAGTCGTGCGGCTCGTGCGTTCGAAGGGCGTGGGCATCTTCTTCGTCACGCAGAACCCCAAGGACGTGCCGCCGGAAATCCTGGGGCAGCTCGGCACGCGCATACAGCACGCACTGCGCGCATTCACACCCGACGACGACAAGGCGCTGCGCGCGGCGGCGCGCACCTTCCCGAAGACGGAGTTCTACGACGTCGAGGAGACGCTCACCACGCTCGGCACGGGCGAGGCGCTGATCAGCGCGCTGGCGCCGAACGGCGCGCCGACGCAGCCATTCGCGACACGTCTGATTCCGCCCGCGTCGCGCATGGGCGTGCTGACGGAGCTCGAGCTGCGCGGCTTGCTCGCGACGCCGCAGGTGCAGAAGTATCGAAGCGCCGTCGACCGCGAGAGCGCGCACGAGAAGCTGAGCAAGCAGAGCGCGGTCGCTGACTCCGCTGCGCAGGACGAACGCGCGTCGTCCGGCGCGCGAGCACCCGACGAGGGTGTCTCCATCTCCGAGGTCCTGAACTCCCCGCTCGCGCGAACCGTCGCGAACGCCTTCACGCGCGGCGTGCTCGGCGCGCTGCTCGGCTCTCCGCGCCGGCGCCGGCGCTCCTGAGGACGCGCGATGGTTTTCGCTCCGGTCAGCGCGTTCCTCCGCGAGGTCTTTCAGAAGTGGTCCAGCGACAACGCGCTCACACTCGGCGCGGCGCTGGCGTACTACACGATCTTCTCGATCGCGCCGCTGCTCGTGCTGGTGATCGCCGTCGCGGGCTTGGTGTTCGGCCGCGCGGCCGCGCAGGGCGAGATCGTGACGCAGATCCAGGGCATGCTCGGGCCGGCTGGAGCGGAGCTGATCGAGAGCATGATCCAGAAAGCCAGCGAGCCGACATCGGGAGTGATCGCCACCGCGATCAGCTTGGTGACGATGTTCTTCGGCGCGTCGGGCGTGTTCGGCCAGCTTCAGGGTTCGCTCAATCGGATCTGGGGTGCCGACGGCTCGCGCCGCCAGGGCCTGAAGGGACAGCTCCAGCGCCGCGCGGCGAGCTTCTCGATGATCCTGGTCATCGGCTTCCTGCTGCTGGTCGCGCTCGCGCTCTCGGCGTTGATCTCCGGCCTGCACAGCGTCATCGACCTGTATCTGACCGTGCCCGTCCAGGCGCTGTCGCTCACGAATCTCGCGGTATCGTTCCTGATCGTGACGGTGCTGTTCGCGATGGTCTTCAAGGTGCTGCCCGACGCGCGCGTCGAGTGGCGCGACGTTTGGCTCGGGGCCGCGGTGACGGCGCTGCTGTTCACGATCGGGAAGTCGCTGATCGGGATCTACCTGGGTCGCGCAGGCGTCGCGTCGGTGTACGGCGCTGCAGGCTCGCTCGTGCTCGTGCTCTTGTGGGTCTACTACTCCTCGCAGATCCTGTTCCTTGGCGCGGAGTTCACCGAGGTGTACTCGCGCAGGTACGGCTCGCGGCAGGTCGGCGAGTGATGCGGGTCGGCTGCGCGCTCGCGCTGCTCTCCGCGCTCGCGGCCTGCTCGTTCCGAGGCGGCGACTTCGCGCCGCTCGCGAAGGAGCCCGAGACCGAGTGCTCGCGCGCAGCCGAGGAGTTCTGCAAGGAGAACCTCGGCTCCGCCGACCTCGCCACCTGCATCAAGCGCGAGACGTATCGCTGCGAGCTGCTCGAGGAGCAGAGCGCGCCGGAGCCGTAGCCGAAGCGCGCGGCGCTACGGCGTTCGCTCGAGCTCCTCGCACAGAAAGGTCTCGCGCTTCAGGCAGGCCAGGCGATCGGAGCTCGCGAGACCTTCTTCGCACTTCTCCTCCGCACGCTCGGCGCACTCGCTGTCGCCGAGCTCGTCCCTGGCCATGTCGGCCGGCGAAGCGCAGCCGAATGCGACGAAGAGCAGCACGAGCAGGCTGGATCGAGCGGGCATCGACACAGATTGACACGCACTCGCGGCGCGGCAAGCGGCTATGCTCGTCGACGATGGTCCGCGCTCGCTTCGCTCCGGGCCTGCTTCTGCTCCTCTCGCTCGGCGTCGCGAGCTGCGCGAGCGACGAGCCGCCGCGCGCACCGGGCGCGGAGGCGCGCGCCTACTTCCCGCTCGAGCGCGGCGGCCACTGGAGCTACGAGCTGCACACGGGCTTCTTTTCCGCGAGCACGCGCATGGAGGTGACGGCGCGCGGCGAACACGCGGTGCGCGACTCGAACGAGGCGCTGTTCCTGATGGAGGAGAAGCTCTCCGGGCGCGTCTACGGTCTCGAGCCCGCGGGGCTGGTCGGCTATCGCGTCGCGGACGGCTACGTGACGCGCATCCCGGCGGTGTCGCTCGGCGAGGACGGCCGCGTCAGCATCTTCGGGGGCGACGCGATGTCCTTCCTGCCCTTGGATCCGACTCCCGGCCAGACTTGGGGCGACCGCTCCGAGGTCTTTCGCGAATCGGGCGGCGCGCGCCAGGTGTGGACGGCCGAGGTCGAAACCGTCGGCAGCATGCGCGTAGCGGCGGGTCGCTTCGACGACGTGATCGTCGTGCGCAGCCAGCAGTGGGACCCGGAGTGGGACGCGAGCGAGCCCCTGCACAGCTACGAGGACTACTACGCGCGCGGGGTCGGCTTGATTCGGAGCGTGTCGCGGAACAATGCGTCGTGGTGGTTCATGGCGGTGGAGCAGGAGTTGGTGGCGGTGCGCTTCGATTCGTTGGAGCGGGAGTAGGAACGGATCTCAGAGCTCGGAGTTCGGAACTCGGACGCGGGTCGGCGGTTGTGCGCTTCCTCGGGGGTCCCCTCGCGGGGGGTCAGGTTCCGGAGGCCAGGTCGGTTTGTCGGAAGAGGCGGTCGGGGAGGTCGACGTCGAGTTTGATGGCGTCGATGGCGACTCGGGTGCGGGTGCTGTCGAGGATGTCTTCGAGCTCGAGGGCTTTGGCGATCGAGAGGTCACCGGTCTTTTCGACCGAGGCGGGATCGGCTCGGAACACCTTGCGCAGCTTGGCGCCAGGCTCGTAGGAGTCGATGCGCAGCACGACGCAGGTCTCGCGGTCGACGTAGCTGACCACGCGCTCGTAGCTCGAGTCGTCCTCGGCGGCGGGTGCTCCCGCGAGCACGTAAACGGCGCGGCCCGCCTCGACCGCGTCGGGCAGCCGTTCGGCTCGGCTGCGCTTGGAGAATCCGCGCCAGTTCTCGAAGTCGTCGTAGGAGAAGTCGGTGCCGAACAACCCACCGGAGCTCTTGCCCGAGATCCGACGCGTTCGCCGCTGCTCGGGAGTGTACACGTAGAATATGCTGGGTCCGGTCGTGTTCTCGATCATCAGCATGGCCGTGCCGCGCACGTCGGTGGGTCGGTCGAAGCGCAGCACCGCGCGCTGCAGTCCGTCTTCGAGTTTCTTGCCGAGCACCTTCGCGCGGCTCACGCGTTCACCGCCCACGCGGTCGACCTTGGTGAAAGTTGCGCGCATCTCGAACGTCTTGGTGGGAAGGTTCCGGCGCGCGCAGGCCTGCGCTTCGGCGAGCCCGTCGGCGGTGCCCTGCGCGAACCCGAGAGCGGGGCTAAACAGCAGCGCCGCGCAGATCAGCGCCCCGAAAGTTCTTCCCCTCATCGCGTTCCGTATAGTACGCGACTCGCCGCGAATGCGAGGAGTCCACTGCTCGTGCCGATCCGACTCGTCCAATCCCTGCTCCTGCTAAGCGCGCTCGCCGCGAGCGCAGCGTTCGCGCAGTCGACCGGTACCGGCGACGAACAGGTTTGGATCGACCTGCACGCGCCGGGCGACGGCACGGTGCTGACGCTGCCGCTCGCGATGGTCGAGGTCTCCGGTTCGACCGGGGCAGGGCGGCTGCACTTCCACGACGTGGCGATCGTGATCGACCTGTCCGCGAGCACGCGCCTGCGCTCCGGCGTGGACGTGAACGAGAACGGCGTGATCGGGAAGGCGAGTCCCGAGATTCGCGAGGACTACTGGGGCTCGGCGTCGCCGGAGCAGCTCTGCGACGACCCCGGCGACACGATCGCGGCGGCGGAAATCGCGGCGGTGCGCAGGCTTCTGAAGCTGCTCAACCCGGAGCGCACGCGCGTGGCGCTGATCGCGTTCGGCGACCGCGCGGAGGTGGTCGCGAAGCTCGAGGCGACGCGCCCGCAGGTGGACGCAGCGCTCAACGAGCTCGACCTGCGACACGGTTGGTACGGCGGCACGAACTACGCTTCGGCGCTCGACGCGGCGCGTGACGCGCTGCTCGGAGCAAAGGACGACGGCCGGGTCGGGCGCAAGCGCAGCGTTCTCTTCCTCTCCGACGGCTACCCGACGCTACCGCCGCCCGAGCCGAACCCGGGCCGCGCGGCGATCGCGTCGGCGCGCGCGGCGGGCGAGAAGGACGTGCGCATCCACAGCTTCGCGCTCGGGCCGGAAGCCGTGCGCGGCCGCGACGTGCTCGATCTGGTGTCGCGTGTGTCGAACGGCTCGCTCACCGAGATCGAACGTCCCGGCGAGGTGCTGTTCCACTTGCCGGCGGTGGAGCTCTCGGAGGTGGCCGAGGTGAAGCTCGAGAACCAAACCTCGCAACAACCCGGCCGCGCGATCCGCCTGCTCGCCGACGGCAGCTTCGACGGCTTCGTGCCGCTCGTGGCTGGTCGCAACCTCGTGCGCGTGACCGCGATCGGAATCGGCGGCGGCGTGCAGAGCGTCGACCGCACCGTGCTGTACCAGCCGGCGCCCGGCCAGCGGCAGCAGGTCGAGCTCGAGGTGTCGCGGCTGCGTCAATTGCTGCGCGACCGCACGGTCGAGGTGGAGCTGGCCGGAGAGATCCAGCGCGCGAGAGAGCTGCGCCGCCTGAAGCAGCGCGAGCTCAAGATCGACGTAGAAAAACAGGCCCCCCTACCTACGAAGAGGTAGAGGGGCCTGCTGTTCTCGCGTCTCAGCGACCGAGCGTCTTCAGCCGGGTCGTGTCGTAGTACTTGCGGCTCGCCGCGGCCTCGAACTCCATGGCGTTGGCGTTGTCGAACTGGCCGGTGTGCGAATTTCCGTTCTGCACGTTCACGACCATGATGTGCGAGTAGTTCGCCGAGTTGCGACCCTTGTTCTCGGGAACCGGGCTGTCCTCGCTCCACTTGAACACGCTGGCGATGATGCGGTACGGCTTGCCGGCGCGGTCGTACATGATCGAGTACAGCGGCATCAGCGTTTCTTTGTCGTACCAGATCATCTTGCGGCTGTAGGGATGTCCCTTCTGCATCGGGATGTCGTCGAGCTGGAACGCGGTGCGCTTCTCGAAGGTCTCACCCGCGAACGGCAGCGCGTTGAACGGCCCGAACTTGCAGTTGAACCACTCCTCGTCCGTTCCCAGCCGCACCATGTTCACGGCGCCACCCGCCGCGGTCGACCCGGGAATGATGCTCGGGAAGCAGGTGCGCTTGGAATTCAGCACGCCCAGCTTCGTCGACTCGCCCTTGAACTCCCACTGATGGTTCCAGACGTAGCCGGCGAAGATGTAGAAGTCCTCGAGCGTGAACTCCGTGCCGAGCAGGGAGTCCGACTTCTGCGTGGCCGCGATGCGGCGCACGCGGCGCAGCGCCGGGATGTACGCCCAGGTGTCATCTTCCTTGCTCGCCACGGTGTAGCGGTAGAGCAGGAACATGGTTCCGCGCAGATCGAACGGCGTCTTCACGTCGAAGAACTCCGCCCACTCGATGTCGGTTCCCTCGACCAGGCTGGTGGTCGCGGGCAGCAGGTCGGCGCGGTGCGAGAAGTAGGTGCGGCGGTATTCGCCCTGGGCGATGCGCCAGACTTCCTTCCCTTGGTTCCGCATGTTGCTGAAGCCCCAGTGCGGAAGGTTCAGGCCCGAGCCGCCCTGCCAACGGTAGTTGACGTTCCAGGCCAGCTTGAGCGCGAACTGCGGATCGTCCGGCGTCAGATCGCACTTGTGGCCGGTCGCGGCCTTCGCCCACTCCGAGTACGGGAACGGCTGACCCGCCGTGTAGTTGGTCAGTGTGCCCTTCGCATCGAGCTTCGCCTGGCAGGCGTTGTCGACCGTCGCCTTCACGTACGCGGCGTGCGGCTTGTAATCGCCGGGATCCGCCACCGAGATGTTCAGGTCGGAGTTGCCGTCGATCACGTACGGAATCAGCTCGGCGGGGATCAGTCCCTCCGCTTGCTGAGCGTTGCCGGCGGTGATCGTCGTTCCCGCGGCGACCTCCGCTCTTGCGCTGGACGCGCCCATTGTCGCGGCCAGGAGCGCAAACGAAATTGCCCACGGTGCACGTCGCATCGGACCTCCCTCCCACAAATGTATCGACCCGTGTGTATCGCAGTGCGAGAAGAAAGTGAGAGCCGCCTGCGATCTGCCCTCTGATCATGCGCGCTGCGCCGCAGCCTTTCAAGCATCCGCTGCAGATTCGCGCGCACCCGGCTCGGAACCTCCCGAGCGAGTTGACCGAGTGCTCGGCCATGAACATGATACGCCGCATCCGTACGAACGGATGATCTTTGGGGGTGCAATGTACCGGCGACGTGGCTCCAAGACCCACCCGACGGCCGGCGTGCTGCTCGCGATCCTGGCCGCCATCGGCGTCGCGACGACGGTGCGCGCGGCTCTGGATCCGGCGCACCTCGATACCTGGAAGTTGCCCGAGGCGAGCCTCTACGGCGTGGCGGCCCGCGGCTCCAACGCCTGGGCGGTCGGCTACTGGGGCACGATCCTGCGCTCGAGCGACAGCGGCCGTACCTGGACGCAGCCCGACACGCCCACGGCCAAGACGCTGTTTTCGGTTGCGTTTGCCGACGACAAGACAGGTTGGGCGGTCGGTGCGGGCGGCTCGATCCTGCGCTCGACCGACGGCGGCGGCACCTGGGCGAACCAGCCGGCGGTACTTCCTGACGAGACCGGCCAGCCGCGTCCGCTCGACGTGAACCTGTTTGGTGTGGCCGCGACCTCGGCGACCTCCGCCTGGGCGGTGGGTGACCTGGGCGTCGTGATCCGCACGCGCGACGGCCAGACGTGGGAGAAGGTCGCGTTCGATCAGGCGACCTACGCAGACGAGAACGTACCCGAACGCCTGCTGAACTCGATCGTGTTCACCACCCCGACAGAGGGCTGGATCGCGGGCGAGTTCGCGACCCTGCTCCGCACCAGCGACGGCGGTGAAACCTGGGTGGGGCAGCGCACGATCAGCGGCGCACCCGAGGATCTCTATCTGTTCAACCTGTCGGCCGGCGCGGGCGGACCGGCCGCGGCGGTCGGGCTGGCGGGCAGCGTGCTGGTCTCGAGCGAAGCGGGAGCGGTCTGGGAATCGCGCTCGGTCGACACCAACGCGGGTCTGTTCGCGATCGCCTGGAACGGCGAGCACGGCGTCGCGGTCGGCGACCGCGGCGTGATCTTCGTGTCGAGGGACGGCGGGCGCAGCTGGACCGATGCGGAGCGTCCGAAGCTCTTCAACTGGCTCGCGGGCGTAACGTTCGCGAATGCGACCGAAGCGTTGGTCGTAGGTGAGCGCGGCGTGATATTGCGCTCGGGCGATGGCGGCGCGACCTGGAGTGCGGCGGTCACGCCCACGACCGCGGTCGAGGCTCCGCTGACCGGCCTGGGCGGCGCACCGGACGCGGCGCCCGCCGCCGACTCGCCGACGCCCGGCGCTCCCTGATGGATAAACTCGCGCTTCGCTTCTCGCGCTTCTTCATCCGCTGGCGCGGCGTCAATCTCGCGATCATCAGCCTGCTGACGATCTTCTTCGGCTACCACGCGTCGCAGCTGCAGGTCTTCAGCCAGTTCATCGATCTCTTGCCGCGCAATCACCCGTTCATCCAGGTGTACGAGAAGTACAACCGGCAGTTCGGCAGCGCGAACGTGGTGGTCGCCGCGATCGTCGCCAAAGAAGGCACGATCTACGACGAGAACTTCCTGGAGAAGGTCTACGCCTTCACCGACCAGATCGACAAGGTCGAGGGCGTCGACCACGGCCAGATCTCGTCGATCACCGCGATCACGATTCGCGACCAGGAAGTCGACCGCGACGGGATCATGCGCTCGAAGCAGATCGTCGGCGAGCAGGCGATCGCGCTGCTCGAGGCGCAGTTCTTCACGCGCCGCACGTTGCGCCGCGCCGCGGAGCTCGACACCGCGAGCGTGCCGAAGACACTCGACGAGCTGCGCGCCTACGCCGCCAAACGCAAGGCCGAGCTGGTCGCGGAGCTCGAGCCGACCAAGGCCATGCGCCTGGAGCAGATGAAGGACCGCGACGAGGCCGAGCGCCTGCGCCTGCTGCGCAAGGAGAACGCACAGCTCGAGTTCCTGGTCCTGCGGCTCGCCGAGCTGCCGGGCGACTACCGGCTCGAGGGCGAGGAGCTGACCGGCCCCGACGGCACGCTGATCCCGAAGGCGATCATCGAGTCGCTTCCGGATCGCATCCATTCCAACAAGCAGGTCTTCGGTCGGCTGGTTTCGCTCGACGACCAGGCGGCGCTGATCTCGGCCGGCTTCGTCGAAGGCCGGATCGACTACCTGACGGTCTTCAACGAGATCACGAGCCTGAAGAACGAGCTCGAGGCCGACGGCACGGTGCGCGTGTACCTGACGGGTCAGCCGGTGCTGGCCGGTTGGACGTTTGCCTTTTTGCCCGAGATCCTGCTGATCATCGCGCTCTCGATCGCGGTGCTGGTCACGCTGCTCGCGGTCTACTTCCGGCGCTTGTACGGCGTGGTCATGCCGCTGACGGGCGCGATCGTGTCGGCGATCTGGGGCCTCGGCTACACGTCGCTGATCGGCTACCAGCTCGAGCCCCTGATCCTGGTCATCCCGATGCTGATCACCGCGCGCGCGATCAGCCACTCCGTGCAGTTCGTCGAGCGCTTCTACGAGGAGTACGAGCGCCTCGACGGCGACAAGGAAGAGGCCGTCGTGCTGTCGATGGCGGAGCTCTTGCTGCCCGGCTCGCTCGCGATCTTGACCGACGCGCTCGGCATCATCGTGATCTGGATCTCGTCGATCGCGCTGATGAAGAAAGTGGCGCTGATCGGAACGTTCTGGGCGATGTCGATCTTCGTCACCGAGATGCTGCTGAACCGGCTGCTGATCATGTACTTCCCGGCGCCCAAGGACACCAAGCACTACGTGCCCGAGCCGATCCAGCGCCTGCTGGCGTTCATCGCGAACATCGCCACCGGCTATCGCTCGTCGCGCGTCATTCTGGCGGTCTGGGTCGTGGTCGTGATCGCGGCGGGCGCCGTGTCGCCGTACGTGAAGATCGGCGAGTCGCAGCCCGGCACGCCGATCCTGTGGCCGGACAGCGAGTTCAACCAGTCGGCGGCCGAGATCAGCAAGCGCTTCTACGGCGCGGACGAGCTGACCGTGATCGTCGAGACCGAGATCGAGGGCGGCATCCACCGGCCCGAGGTCATGGCCGAGATCGAGGCGTTCCAGCGCTACATGGAGCAGGAGCCGAACGTCGGCGGCACGCTCTCGATCGTCGAATACATGAAGGCCATCAATCGCACGTTCCACAACGCCGATCCGCGTTGGTCGATCGTGCCCTACTCGCCGCAGGAGATCGGCGGTCTCCTGTACCTGTACGAGGCCGGCTCACCCGATCCGCGTATCTTGAATCCGGTGCGCGATCAGAACGCGCGCAACGCGGCGATCAAGCTCTTCTACAGCGATCACCAGGGCGACACGATCCGGCTCGCGATCGACCGCATCAAGCACTACCTGAAGGAGCGACAGACCGGAAAGATCTCGATCCGCTTGGAGGCCCCCGAGGACGACTGGCGCGCGACACTGTCTCGCTGGCTCGGTCCGATGCTGCCGCCGCGCCTGGTAGAGCTCGGCGTGTACATCCAGCAGCCCGACGGAACGTACCTGAAGCAGGCGGTCGAGGAGCCGGATCGCACCGACCCGGCGCCCGAGGACAACAAGGCGCGCATCCTCACCCTGCCGCGCATGACGCGCGAGCTGCGCGAAACGCTGATGGATGCGGGTTACGACACCGTCGCGAAGCTCGCGAACGCGGACGTCGAGGAGCTCGCCACGGTCGAGGGCTTCGACCTCGTCACTGCTTACGCGCTGATCAAGGCCGCGAAGCTCGACCGACGCGACTTCGACGTCGCGTACGAGTGGAATTCGCCGGAGCGCGAGACGCACGTGCAGGTGCGCAAGCGCGGGCTGTACGAGCCGTACGAGCTGTGGGTGAAGTACCAGGCCGGCGACTTCGAGCGGCGCGAGTCGGGCCGTTGGGCCGAAGGCACCAGCTTCGCGCTCGCGTCGGGCCTGATGGGCGTGCTCGCGGCCAGCAACGACGAAGTCGAGGGCTCGAACAACGCGACCCTGATCGCCGAGTTCGCGACCACCTTCCTCGTGATCTGGATCTCGTACCAGTCGTTCTCGATCGCGCTGTACATGATCATCTCGCTCGGCACCGCGTCGGTCATCTCGCTCGCCTACATGTATTTCGCGGGCATCGGCTTCGACGTGAACACGCTGCCGGTGCAGGCGCTGGGCGTGGGCGTCGGAGTCGACTACGCGCTCTACATCATGGACAGGGTGATCCACGAGCGGAAACGCGGGCACGACGTGGTGGAAGCGCTGCAGATCGCGATCAAGACCACGGGCATGGCGGTGCTATTCACGAGCTCGACCCTAGTCGGCGGGATCATCTTCTGGTACTTCATCTCGAGCTTGCGTTTCACGGCCGACATGAGCTTGTTGCTGTCGATCGTTCTGATCGGGAACCTGATCGGCGCCATGCTGCTCGTGCCCGCGTTCACCGCGGTGTTCCGGCCTGACTTCGCGAGCTCCACTTCGGGCGCCGACGAGCTGCCCCCAGAAGAGCGGCACGGGTAGCGCCCGAATGAGGCCGAACCCGCGACACCGACTGCGTGCACTCATCGGGGTGGTCGGGCTAGCGGCAATGATCGGTTTGCTCGGCTGCGGGCCGTCGCAGTCGGCGCGCGCGCCGGGCGCGACGGGCGTGGCGGCGAACGAGTACTTCCCGCTCGTCGCGGGCGCCCGCTGGCGCTACAAGCTGGCGCTCGAGATCGGCGACGGGGAAGTCGAGGTGGTCGCGCGCGGCGATTCCGCGGTCGAAGGCCTGCCGGGACTCGCGTTCATCATGGACGAGCACGCGCTCGACGCCGCGGAGCTCGGCATCGCCGAGGTCGGCCCGACCGCCTACGTCGCGCGCGACGGGTTCCTGTGTCGCTACACCGGCCTGGACTACCGCTCGCCGACGGAGCTGCGCATGCTGGGCGGAGAAGACCCCGCCCGCGTGATGCCGATCGGCGCCGCGCCGGGTGCCGAGTGGACCCACTCGACGCGCCTGTTGCAACAGCCCGAGAACGGCGGCGGCGGATTGATCGACTGGACCGGCCGGACGGTGCACGTGCCCGAGCTGGTCGTCCCCGCGGGCACGTTCAAGGACGTGTTGTTGGTCGAAACCGAGTACTTCGACCGGTCCGTGAACGCGGATGCGCCGCTGCTCTCGTTCCAGGATTACTACGCGCGCGGCGTCGGATTGCTGCGCAGCGTCACGACGAACGTGCGCGACGGCGGAATACAAATGGCCGAGCAAACGCTGCTCGACTTCGACTTTCCGAAGGAACACGCGCAGAATCATTGACGGGAGCGCGAATAATCCGAGAGGATGCTTCGCGGGGTCTGGAATACTGGGGATGCGGCCTGAACTCGGGCTGCAAGCAAGGGAGGGAGAATGGCCAAGAAGGTGGGCCTGGCGAGGTCGCGCGCGGTGCGCGTGATCTCATCGTTGATGGGACTGGCGTTGATCTCCGCGTTTGCGGACTCCGCCCGAGCGGACTGGTGGTCCGAGAATTTCGAGTTGCACGGCAAGGCGAGTTCGAACGTCTACTTCAACGCGCCGAGTCTCTCGAAAGACTTCCAGATGTCGCAGTGGATGAACACGCTCGAAATGAACTTCGACGTGAAGCTCTACGAGGACTCCGACACGAGCATCAGCTTTCACGGGATCGTGATGCCGCAGTACGACGCGGTGTACGCGTTGTACCCGAAGTACTTCGGTGATCACCGCAGAGCGGGTGGCGCGGGCTCGCAGCTGGCCTCGAACGCCGACGACGCGATGGCCGGCAATAGCTTCCCCGGCCACGGCTCGTGCATCAACGGCGGCTTCTGCGACACGCGCGCGGATACGTCGACACTGTTCGGTGGACACGCCGTGCCGCAGTTCGTGTTCGACGACACGATCTTCTTCGGCATCCTCGGCGCGGCTTCGCGCTCCAAGGGCAACGGCCAGGGCGAGCTCGGCGGCAACTCGAGGCTCTCCAGCTTCGATCACGCCTACAACACCCTATCCGGGCTCGGCGCCTCGCCCGCATTCATCGCGTCGATGGATCTGGCGCGAGCCTCGGGTACCAACCCGAGCACTCCGATCCACTCCTTCGGTGGCAAGTACTTCCTGGGCGACAAGGGTTCGATCGATCGCCAGTCGCCGTACGGCATCAACCACACCGATACGGAGCTTTCGACGCGCTGCTTCGACGGCGTGCACGACTGGTGTTGGGCGCGCGAGGCGTACATGGAGATGAAGTTCGGTGACACGCAGATCCGCGCCGGCCGCCAGCAAATCGTCTGGGGCAAGACGGACGCGTTCCGCCTGCAGGATCTCGTGAACCCGATCGACTTCAGCACGCACAACGTGTACCCGTCGCTCGAAGAGCGGCGCATTCCGTCGCTGGCGTTCGACATCATCCACAGCTTCGGCACAGTGGGACCGCTTGAGGACTTCTCGCTCGAGCTGGTCTGGGTGGTCGATCGCTTCAAGCCGCTGCAGGTCGGACAGTGCGGCGACTTCTGGGCCTTCACGGCGGCGTGCGAAGGACGCGCGGACGTCGGCGCGCACGGGCTGTTGAACCAGTCCGTCGGCGGCGTGCAGGAGCGCGACTGGCAGCTCCAGAACACCGAGCCGGGCTTCCGCTTCGAGTTCCGCATCCCGGAGCCGTCGATCGCGTTCTCGCTCTCGGGCTTCTGGGGTTTCCAGGACGCGCCGGTCGCCGAGTTCAAGAACCACTACAGCACCACGAACCCGAACCCGGCGATGATGCTCTTCCTGCAGGCGCTCGGGTTCCCGGCGTCGGTGATCCCAGCCTTCAATCCGTACGATCAAGCGTCCGTCGATGCCGCGAGCGCGGTCGCGCTGGCCAACTGGAACTTCGTCGGCGGCATCTGCGGCACGGATCCAACCTGCTACAACGCGCCCGGCATCGGCATTCAGCCGCTCGGCTGGATCTGGTCCGCGAGCCAGGCGGAGCTGCAGTACCCGCGCGTGTTCACGCTCGGCGGATCGCTGGACTACCAGATCCCGGGCATCGACACCGTTCTGCGTCTCGAGACCGCGTACGACTTCGACCGCAAGATCATCAACACCAAGAAGGCCAACGGGCTCGACGGCAGCGACGTGCTGATGGCGGCGATCGGTCTCGACCGCAGCTTCTTCATTCCGATCCTGAACAAGGACCGCACGGCGTTCGTGTCGTTCCAGACCTTCGTCGAGCGGGTGATGAACCACGACGGCAACCGCACCAACGGCATGGTCCAGTACGAGACCAACGTGATCTCGACGTTCTTCATCGAGAACTACTGGCGCAACGACTCGATCGTGCTCACCAACTTCTTCGCCTACGACTGGGCCGCGAAGGCCTGGATCACGGGTCCGAAGCTGAAGTGGGTGATGAACGACTCGATCTCGTTCGAGGTCGGCGTGAACCTGCTGCAGGGCAGCAAGGCGGAGCACAACATCCGCGACATCTGCGCGAGCGGCGGCTACGACTGTCTGGCGGATCCGACGACCTGGCAGACGGGCAACTGGCAGCTCATCAACGAGAACTTCCGGCGCTACGCGGAGGCCCCGTTCTTCGGTCAAGAGAGCTTCGCCGATCACATGATGGAGAAGCGCGACGAAGTCTGGATGGGAGTGACCTACCAGTTCTAGAGTCACTCGCTCTGAACGTACGAACGGCCCGGTCGCCTCGCGGCGGCCGGGCCGTTTCACTTCTTGCTTCCCGACTTCAGCATCTTGCCGGTCGCGTTCACGTCGGCGAAGCGCTTGGTGCCGTCGGCCCAGGGCAGCTTGCTGGTGGTCGCGGCGTCCAGTCTTTGGAGCGACGATCGTCCCGAGTAGCGCATGCGGACCGTGGCGGGATTCGCGCCGGTCGTGCGCCGGTAGCTCACGGCCGCGATGTCTTCGAGCCGAAGCATCTGCAGCTCGTGGCTCGCGAGGGAGACCCAGGCGTCGCCCTCGAGCTCGAAGCGCAGCTTGTCGAATGCGAAGCCGAACTCGCTCGGCGCTTTCTCTTCTTCCTTCTTCGAACGCAGGGAGATGTGCGCGCACGGCACGCCTTCGATCTTTTCAAAGCCGACCAAGCGGTATTCGACCTCGACCCCCACGCCGAGCCGGCCGACCGGATTCGCGAAGAAGCGTTTCGCCGTCCAGGTCGCGCCCGGGCTCACCGGTTCGGCCGGAAACGCGAGCTGAACCCAGGCGACCGACTCTCGAATCGGCAGCGACCCGAGCATGCGCTTCGAGGACGGAATGCCGCGCAGCGTCACGCCCTTCGGATTGCCCTGCGCGTCGCTCACGAGCAGCGCGAAGGGCCGATTCAGAACAGAGCGCGGGGTCAGGTCGCCCTTCGGCTGCGCGCCGCGCAGGTCGATCTCGATCTGGTCGTCCGCGATCGTGCGGATGCGGTCGTCGCCGATCTCGAGGCCGCGCTCTCCACCCGGCGGAATGCGGCTCACGCGGCGGCGCAGGGCATCGAGCTCGAGCGAAGACGCGAAGTCGCCCGCGGCGGGCGTCTCGACGGGGAGCTGGCGGTAGTCGAGCTCCATGTGTAGCTGCTCGTCGAGAAACTCCGGATCGCGCCCCATCGGCCCCTCGTCCTGGATCTCCGTCCGGCCCTCGTACTTCACCTGCAGCTGGAAGAGCGTGCCCTTGGCGGGCGGCGGCGCATAGCGCAGCTCGATCGGGCCGTGGGGCGGGAACGCCGCATCGGCCGCGCTCGAAGCGTTCACCGTTTCGGTCTTGCGCGCGGGTTCGTCGGTGCCGCAGGCGAGCAGAATTGCCAGCGGAAGCAGGGTCGCGAGCCAACGAGTTTTCACGGTGCGCGAGTCTAGCTCGCGAGCCGCGCGCTCGGACGTTCCGGAGTTGACGAGCACCCTAGACTTCGATATTTCCGGATTCATGGAAATATCAAAGGCGATCGGCGCGCTGGCGGCCATGGCCCAGGAGACGCGCCTGCGGATCTTTCGGGCGCTGGTGCAGCGCGGGCCCGACGGCTTGCCGGCGGGACGGATCGCCGTGCTGCTCGATCTGCCGGGGCCCACGCTCTCGTTCCATCTCGCGCAGCTCAAGCGCGCCGGGCTCGTCAGCTTCCGCCGCGAAGGCCGCTCGCTGATCTACGTCGCCGACTACGCCGCGATCGAGGGTCTGGTCTCGTATTTGACCGAGAACTGTTGCGGGCGCGGTCGCGCCTGCGCGCCGGGGTCGCGCACGTCGGCGCGCGCGACATCGCGAACGCGAGCCGCGCGTGGCTGAGCTCGAAGCCCGCGCCGAGATTCCCTACGCCGGTCGCACCATCATCGCGCTCGCGCCCGAGCACTTCGCGGCGATCAAGCGCACGGTCGCGCTGCTCGACGCGCTCGCGCACTCGCCCGCCTATCAGGCCGAGGTAGACCTCGGTGCCGACGCTCTGGTGCGCTTCGAGCCCGGCAATCGCGGCGTGTTCATGGGCTACGACTTCCACCTGTCGGCCGACGGACCGCGACTGATCGAGATCAACACCAACGCGGGCGGCGCGCTCCTGAACGGCTTGCACACGGCGGCCTTGTGCGATCCGGTTCGCATGTCGTGCCTGTGCTCGGATCTCCTGCCGGTCGAGACCGTGCAGGCGCGCATCGTGCGCCAGTTCGTCTCCGAGCTGCGCGCTGCGCGCGGACCGCTCGCCGAGCTGCGCACGGTCGTGATCGCGGACGAGCGCCCGCGCGAGCAGTTCCTGTTTCCCGAGTTCGAGCTGTTGGTGAAGCTGTTCGAGCAGGCGGGGATCCGGGCCGAGATCCTCGACACGTCGGAGCTCGCGGCGCCGGGCGTGGCGATGCCCGATCTGGTCTACCTGCGCGACACCGACTTCACGCTCGCGACGGAGCGCACCAGTCGACTGCGCGCCGCCTACCTGGCGGGCGACGTGGTGGTCACGCCGGCGCCGCGCGAACACCACCTGCTGGCGAACAAGCGCCGGCTCGGTCTGTTCTCGTCGGCCGAAGCACTGACGCGGTTCGGTGTCGCGCGCGACGACGCGGCTTTCCTGGCGCGCACCGTGCCCGAAACGCGGACGCTCGCGGAGCTCGGCCTCGAGCGCGCCTGGGCCGAGCGTCGAACTTTGGTGTTCAAGCCCTGCGCGGCCTACGGCAGCAAGTCCGTGTATCGCGGCGACAAGATCTCGCGCCGCAAGCTCGAAGAGATCGCCGCCGTGCCGGGCTTTCTCGCGCAACGCCGCGTCGAGCCGAGCGAGATCGACGTCGAGACGCTCGACGGACCGCAGACGATGAAGTTCGACGTGCGCGCCTACGCGTACCGCGACGAGGTCCTGCTGCTCGGCGCGCGCGTCTACCAGGGCCAGGTCACGAACCTGCGCAGCCCCGGCGGCGGCTTCTCCGCGATCTGCGTCTCGCGCGGTGCGAGCGAGCCGTCGTGAGTCGCAGAGCTCCGTGGCGCTGCCTGCTCGCGGTCGCCGCCGCGCTGTCCGCAGCTTCCGCGGCGGCTGCGCCGCTCGCGCGCGGCGTGACTGCCGACAGGCTCGTGATCGACAAGTCGGAGCGCACGCTGACGCTCTTCTGGCACGGCGTGCCGATCAAGGTGTATCGCGTTGCGCTCGGCGGCGACCCCGTCGCGCCCAAACGCAGACAGGGCGACGAGCGCACGCCCGAAGGCGCGTACGTCGTCTCGCAGCGTCACGAGAGCTCCGACTTTCACCGCGCGCTGCACCTGTCGTATCCGAACGCCGACGATCGAGCGCGGGCGCGCGCGGAGCGCGTCAGTCCCGGCGGCGACATCGAGATCCACGGTCAGCGGGGCGGTTTCGGCTGGGTCGGCTCCGCGCACACGCTGTTCGACTGGACGAACGGCTGCATCGCGGTGACGAACCTCGAGATCGAAGAGCTCTGGCGAGCGAGCCCGATCGGGACGCAGGTCGAGATCGTGCCCTGAGTCGCTAGCGCTTCTTCCGCCGAACCGTCTTCGCCATGTAGCGCTCGGCCGCCGCGAGTGACTCGGGATCGAAGGCCGCGCTCAGCAGCGCGTCGCCGTCGGCGAACGACGTGGTGCCGGCGCCCATCGCGCGCGCGACCGAGTTCACGTGCTCCTTGGTGATCGTGACCGGTACGCTCGGCATCGACAGGAGCTGCGCCGCCAGCGCTTCGACTTCGGCTTCGAGCTGCTGTGCGGGCACCACCCGGTTCAGGAAGCCCGCGGCCTTCGCCTCCGCCGGCGTGAAGCGGCGGCAGGTCATCACGAGCTCCTTGGTTAGCGCGGGACCGATCTCGCGCACCAGCCGCGGGATGCCGCCCCACGCGAGCGGAATGCCGAGCTCGATCTCGGGAATCGAGAACACCGCGTCCTCGGCCGCGACGCGCAGGTCGCAGACCGCCGCGAGCACGAGTCCGCCGCCGACCGCGTAGCCGTGCACCTGCGCGATCGTGACCGCGCGCATGCCCTCGAGAGCGTCGGCCATGCGCAGACCGAGCTGCCCCAGCTCGCGGCGTTCGGCCCAAGAGCGATCCGAACGCGCCGAAGCGCCCGCGCCCGATCGCGGCGAAGCGCCGGAGAGCGGCGAGTCCTGCAGATCCGCGCCCGCGCAGAACGCGCGGCCCGCGCCGGCGACGATCACCACGCGAACGTCGAGCAAGCCGTCGAAGAACGCAGCGGCCGCGATCAGATCGCGCATCATGGTCGCGCCGACCGCGTTCAGGCGCTCCGGTCGGTTCAGCGTGATGCGCCCCAGAGGCCCGGCCAGCGCGAGCGAGATCGTTTCGAACTCGGGTAGCTTCACGCGCGCGCTCCGTAGTTTTCGCCCAGGTAGCGCACGATCTCGGCCGACTCGAACATCGAGAGGCCCGTGTTCGGGTCGACCAGGAACGGCACCATCATCTTCCCGGACCTACGCACGAATGCGTCGCGGCCCGGACTCGACTTGGCCACGTTGTGCAGCCGGTACGGAATCTCGAGCGTGCACAGCTTCTCGCGCACGATCCGGCAGAACGGCGAGGCCTCGAAGCTCCACAGCTCGAGCGGCTTCTCGGGCGGGACGCCGCGCTCCCAGAACACGCCGAAGCCGGGACGCCACAGACCCGCGAGCTGCGCCGACACGTCCGTGAGCGC
>JANNLG010000148.1:0-2455 GCA_031396695.1 Deltaproteobacteria bacterium | reverse complement strand
CAGGTGCTCGCCGACCCGCAGATCGCCGCGAACGGCGCAATCGTCGAGAGCGTGCACCCGCACGCCGGACCGATGCGCCAGCCGCGTCCGCCCGCGCGCTTCGACCGCACGCCGGCCGTCGCAGGCTCGCCCGCGCCGCTGCTCGGCGAGCACAGCGACGCGATCCTGGCCGAGCTCGGCTACGGCGAGTCGGAGCGTGCCGAGCTCCGCCGCGGCGGAACGGTCAACTGAGCAAGCGGGCCACGCTCGCGCTGCTGGTCGCGCTCGGCGTCGCCTGCGCAGCGCCTCCGCCCGCCCAGCGACCGCCCGCGCGCACGGTGGTGCTCTCGACCGCCGAGGTCGACGCGAGAGTCGGCGCGGAGGCGAGCGTCGCGGTGGCCGCGCAGATCGGGCTGGTACGGGATGAGCAGCTGCAAGCCTACGTCGAGGCGCTGGGCCAGAAGCTCGTGCGCTTCGCGCCGCGGCAGCCGTTCGCGTATCGCTTCCAGGTCGTCGACCAGTGGAGCCCGAACGCCTTCGCGCTGCCGGGTGGACACATCTTCGTGTCGCGCGGGCTGCTGGTTCTGACCAATTCCGAGGCCGAGCTCGCCTGCGTGCTCGCGCACGAGATCACACACGCGGCCGCGCGCCACGCTGCCGGGCGCCAGGCGTTCTCGGAGCAGCTCAACCCGTTCTCGCTCGGCATTCCGCGCATGGCCAACATGGCTGCCTACGCGCGCGACCAGGAGCGCGCGGCCGACACGGGCGGGCAGCGCATCTGCGCCGCCGCCGGCTACGACCCGCGCGCGCTCGGCGTGTTCCTGCTGTCGCTCGACAAGATCGAGCGCCTGAACATGGACGTCTCGCGCATTCCGACCTTCCTCGACACACACCCGTCGAGCCCCGAACGTGTAGCCGGCGCGTCGATCTCCGCCGCGGCGCTCGGCGCGCCCAGCGACCGCGATCCGCGCGCCTCGCGCGACGCGTACCTGCCGAATCTGATCGGCCTGATCCTGGGCACGAACCCGGCCGAGGGCCTGGTCGAGGGTTCGCGCTTCGTGCACCCGGATCTCGACATCGCGCTCGCGTTCCCGGCGGGCTGGGCGATCTCGAACACGCCCGCGGCCGTGGTCGCGATCCCGCCCAAGGGCGACGCGCGCTTCTCGCTCGAAGACGCGGGACCCGGCAGCGATCCCGAAGCGGTCGCGAAGACCTATCTCGCCCAGCGGCTGACGCAGGCGCGCGCGCAGATCGACTTCGCCGAGCCGCAGCAGACGCGCTGCTGCAAGACGTACGTGGTGCGCGGAAAGGTCGTGACGCCGCAGGGCGAGGTCGCGGGCCAGCTCACCTGGGTGGCGCTCGGCGGGCGCGTGTATCGGATCACGGCCGCGTCGCGCCCGATCTCGGCGTCGAAGTACGCGGAGCGCGCGGCGCAGATGGTGCGCAGCCTGCGCCCGCTCACGCCCGAGGAGCGCGCGTCGATCATGGTCGATCGGCTGCGGCTCGCGCGCGCCGAGAAGGGCGAGACGATCGCCGAGTTCTCCGCGCGCACCAAGAACGTGTACGACGTGCACCGCACCGCGATCGCGAACGATCTCGAAGTGGGGTCGCGTCTGGACGCGGGGCAAACGCTCAAGATCGGCGTGCGGGTTCCGTACCGCGACGCGGTTGACGGCGCGGCCTGGAACGGCTTCTGATTAGCACTCGGAGGGGGAGAACGATGTCGCTCGGTAGAATCGCGCTTGCGTCGGGGGTGCTGTTCTTCACGCTCGCCTGCGGAGATGGCTCGGAGCAGAAGCCCGCGCAAGCCGTCGCGCCCGAAGCCGCCGCGCCGGCGGCCGCGCCCGCGCCTCGAGCCGGGCGCGTCGACAGCGCGCGCGTCTCGAAAGCCGACGCTGAGCCCGGCGAGTGGCTCGTGCACGGCCGCACGCCCGCCGAGCAGCGCCACAGCCCGCTCGACTCGATCGATCGCTCGAACGTGAAGTCGCTCGGGCTCAGCTGGTCGTTCGAGCTCGGCTCCACGCGCGGCGTCGAAGCCACGCCGATCGTCGTCGACGGCGTGATGTACCTGACCGCCTCCTGGAGCGTGGTGTTCGCGCTCGACGCCGTCACCGGCAAGGAGCTTTGGAGGTACGACCCGAAGGTGCCGGGCGAGTGGGGGCGCAACGCCTGCTGCGACGTCGTGAATCGCGGCGTTGCGGTGTGGGACGGCTCCGTGTTCGTCGGCACGCTCGACGGCCGGCTCGTCTCGCTCGACGCCGCGACCGGCGCGGTGAACTGGGAAGTGCTGACGATCGACCGCAGCAAGCCGTACACGATCACCGCCGCGCCGCGCGTGCTGAAGGGCAAGGTCCTGATCGGAAACGGCGGCGCGGAGCTCGGCGTGCGCGGCTTCTTCAGCGCCTACGACGCGAAGACCGGTGAGCAGCTCTGGCGCTTCTACACCGTGCCGGGTGACCCGTCGCTGCCGTTCGAG
>JANNLG010000145.1:0-18921 GCA_031396695.1 Deltaproteobacteria bacterium | reverse complement strand
GCGAGCTCGGCCATGTCGCGGCGGCTGCGGTAGCGCATCAGTCCGACGATGGTCCAGCCGGGATCCGGCGGCACGTTCCAGGCGTCGACGTAGCCGCCCACCTTTGCGGCCTGCAGCGCCGGGTGCCCGCCGTGTCGGATCAGCACGGGCAGGAAGCCGCGGATGTACTCGCGCATCAGCGCGCCCGCGCGCGTCGGGGTACCGGTCGTCGGGTGCGGGACCTCTCCCGACGCGAGCTTGACCAGGTTCAGCATGAAGAATTCGCGGCCGTCGTCGGCCTCGAAGAAGCGGCGCAGGCTGTCGAGGTCGTTCACCTCCGCGCCGAGCGTGCCGCGCAGCGCTGCGATGAAGCGGTCGATCTCGTCGGCACGCAGCTTTCCGCGCCAGTTGTCGTACCAGAGCCGGAAGCCGGCGTACACGAGCAAAGCCGCGAGCCAGATCGAAAGCGCACCCATTCCGGGTCTTTTATGGCATTGGGGGTGTCACAATGCAAACCGCCCCGAGCGGCGCGCGCAGGGCAAGCTCAAGTCCCGTAGGCCTTCCGGTAGTCGACCGTCAGCCAGCGCTCCGGCTGCATGGTCACGACGATGCTGCCGTCGCGATCGTCGCCCGCGCCGGTTGCCTTGATGTACGCGTCGCCGCCCTCCCGGCCGAGGTAGCGGTGCGCCAACACGCGCGTGTGTCGCTCGAGCTCGGCGCGCTCGAGCGTGACGATCGGCCCCTCGACGGAGACGTACTGGTAGGGGGGCGTCTCCGTCTGCGCGCACAAGCTGAAGCGATCCGCCTTCAGCAGGAGCTTGCCCTTGCGCGACTCGCGGTCGGTCACGATCCACAGCTCGCCGCCGGGCTCGTAGCCGTACCAGATCGGCACCGTCAACGGACCGCGGCCTTCGTCGGCGATGCTGATCACGCCGACGCGCACCGCGGCGAGGAACGCCTCGCGTTCCGCGCGCGACATCGCGAGCGAGGTCATCTAGGCGTCGAACACGACGACGCTGCGCGCCGCCGCGCCTTTGCGCATCTCGTCGAAGGCGTGGTTGACCTGGTCGAGCTTGAGCCGCGCCGAGATCATTTCGTCGAGCTTGAGCTGGCCCGACAGGTAGAACTCCACGTAGCGCGGCATGTCGGTGCGGAAGCGGTTGTCGCCCATCATCGAGCCGAGCAGCTTCTTGCCCGAGAGCACCAGGTCGAGTCCGGGGATCTCGATCATCTGGCCGATCGGCACCACGCCGACCATCACCGCCGTGCCGCCCTTCTTCACCATCGCGAAGGTCTGCGAGGCGGTCTGCTTCGAGCCGAGACACTCGAACGCGTAGTCGACACCGCCGGGGATCAGGCCCTGCACCTGCATCACCGCGTCGCTCTCCTTGGCATTCACGCCGTCGGTCGCGCCGAGCGCCTTGGCCAGGTCGAGCTTCCAGGCCTGCGTGTCGACCGCGATGATCCGGCTCGCGCCGGCGATCCGGCAGCCCTGGATCGCCGCCAGGCCCACGCCCCCGCAGCCGATCACGGCGCAGGTGCTGCCCGCGCGAACCTGCGCGGTGTTGAGCGCGGCACCGAGCCCCGTCGTCACGCCGCAACCGATCAGCGCGGCGCGGTCGAGCGGCATGTCCTTGCGGATCTTCACCAGCGCGTTCTCGTGCACGAGCATCTTCTCGGCGAACGAGGACAGGTGCGCGAACTGGTGGATCGTCTCGGTGCCCTTCGAGAGCCGCGGCGGCTCGCCGGGCTTGCGCATGGTGGCGGCGCCGCCGCACAGATTCGGCTTCCCCGACAGGCAGAACTCGCAGTTGCCGCAGAACGCCGACAGACAGCCGATCACGTGGTCGCCGGGGACGACGTGGGTGACCTCGGAGCCGATCGCCTCGACGATTCCGGCGGGCTCGTGACCGAGCACGAGCGGCGGTGGCACCGGCAGTCCGGCTTCGATCACGTGCAGGTCGCTGTGGCAGATGCCGGTCGCGACCGTGCGCACCAGCACCTCGCGCGGACCGGGTCGGCTGATCTCGATGTCCTCGAGCTGGAGCGGCGCATTGAACGCGCGCATGACGGCGGCTTTCATCGGGGGACTCCCTCAATCATCGGTGGACGGAGTTTGATTCTCTCACGCCGTGCTACAACCGCGCCATGCGGGATCTGGCGGGCAAAGTGGCGGTGGTGACGGGCGGCGGCAGCGGAATCGGCGCGGCGCTCGCGCACGCGTTCGCGGCCGAGGGCATGGACGTGGTCGTCGCGGACATCGAGCTCGAGGCCGCAGAGAAGGTCGCGGACGCGCTGCGCTCGGCCGGCCGACGGGCGCTGGCGGTGCGCACCGACGTCTCGAGCCGCGACTCCGTCGAGGCGCTGGCGGAGCGCACCTTCGCCGAGCTCGGCGCCTGTCACCTGCTCTGCAACAACGCCGGCGTGCTGATGATGGGCGCGCTCGAAACGCGCACGCCGCGCGATTGGGAGTGGGTGCTCGGCGTGAATCTGTGGGGCGTGATCCACGGCGTGCTCGCGTTCGTCCCGCGCATGCTCGCGCAGGCGGGCGAGAAGCAGATCGTGAACACCGGCTCGACCTCGGGCCTGCTCGCAGCGCCGGGTGTCGGCATCTACGGCACGGCCAAGTTCGGCGTCGTCGGTCTCTCCGAGCACCTGCGCCACGATCTGGCGCGGCACGGCATCGGCGTCTCCGTTCTGTGTCCCGGCGGCGTGAAGACGAAGATCCTGCACAGCGAGCGGAACCGCCCCGCGGAGCTCGGCCGCTCGAAGATCTCGCGCGAGGACGTGGAGCTGGTGATCGGCGGCAGCATGGTCCACCCCGACGAGATGCAGCCGCCCGAAGCGATCGCCCGCGCCGTGCTCGAGGGCGTGCGCGCGAACGACGCGTTCATCGTCACCCACGCGCACTACCGCCCCGCGATCGAAGCGCGCCACGCCGAGCTGATGCGCGCGTTCGACAAGGCGGACGCGCGCAAGCGCTAGCTCATTCGCTCCGCCAGCCAACGGCGCTGCACCATCGCGTCGCCGAAAGCGGGCCGCGTGGTCTGCGCGCGCTTCAAGTACAGGTGCGCATCGCAGTCGAGCGTGAAGCCGAAGCCGCCGTGGAGCTGCACCGCGCGCGAGGCCGCGAACACGTACACGTCCGAGGCCAGAGCTTTCGCCATTCGCGCGAGCGTTTCGGTGTCGGGGCTTTGGGCATCGAGCGCGCTGGCCGCGGCGTAGACGAGCGAGCGCAGCGACTCGACGCCGATCAACACGTTCACGAGCGGATGCTTCACGGCCTGGAACGAGCCGATCGGCTTGCCGAACTGCTCGCGCGTCGCGGTGTAGGCCGCGGTCATGGCGAGCAGTGCGTCCGCGCCGCCGGCCATCTCGGCGGCCAACGCGACGCAGGCCCAAGCCGTGAGGCGCGGCGACGCGTCGCCCACAGTCAAGGCGACGCCGTTTCGTGTCACTCGAGCACTGCGCCGCGTGCGATCGACCACGATCTCGGGCGTGATCGAGAGCGCCGCCGAGCCGCGCTCGACGATCTCGACTCCGTCGCGGGCGGAGCTGACGAACGCGTCGGCCCGCTCCGCTCCCCAGATCGACGCGGACTTCGCGTACACCGCGCGCGCTTCGCCGCTCGCGATCGCGGGCAGCCAACGCGCGGCTTGCGCTTCGGAGCCGTCGAGCACCAGCGCGAGCGCGGCCAGCGTCGAGGGCAGGAGCGGCGAGGGCAGCAGCCGCCGGCCGGTCTCCTCCATCAACACCGCCAGGTGCGTCGCGCCCAGGCCCGCGCCGCCGTGCTTCTCGGGGATCACCAGGCCCAGCCAGCCCAGACTCGCGAGCTCCTTCCAGTCCGTGGGATCCTCGCCCTCGGCGGAATCGGCGAGAGCGCGCACGCGCGCGATCGGAAAGCGCTCGTCGAGCCAGCGCCGCGCCTCGGCGCGCATCAGCGCGTGTTCCTCTTCGTAGTGGATGTGCAGGCTCATCGCGTCTTCGGGAGTCCGAGCACCCGTTCTCCGAGGATGTTGCGCAGGATCTCGCTGGTTCCGCCCGCGATCGTTCCCGCGAACGAGTTCATGTAGCTGCGCTGCCACTCCGCGTTCTCGAGCACCGCGGGGTCGCCGATCCAAAGTCCCGCTGCATCGCCCTCGAGCTCGAGCGCGAAATCCGCGAGCGCCTGCGCGTGCTCCGTGCCCGTGAGCTTCTGCATCAGCGGCAGCGACTCGGGCCGGTCCGACACCAGACCGGGAATCCGCGAACGCTGCGCGTTCGCGCGCAGCGCCGTCTCCTGGATCCAGAACGCGGCGAGCCGATCGCGCACGACCGGATCCGCGTCGAGGCCGACGCTGCGAGCGAGCGCAGCCACGCGCGCGACTTGCTCGCCCGCGCCGCCCGATCCGCCGGCCGAGCCTTCCGCCGCGCCGCGCTCGAACTGCAGCGTCGCGGTGGCGAGCTCCCAGCCCTGGCCCTCGCGGCCGAGCAGCGCGTCTGCAGGCATGCGCGCGGAGCCGAAGATCACCTGATTGAAGCCGCCCTCGCCGGTCATCTTCAGCAGCGGCAGCACCTCGACGCCGGGGATCTTCATCGGCGCCAGGAAATACGAGATGCCCGCGTGCTTCACCGCCGCGGGATCCGTGCGCGCCAGCAGGATACACCAGTCGGCGTAGCGGCCGAGGGTGGTCCAGACCTTGTGGCCGTCGATCCGCCAGCAGTCGCCCTCGCGCACGGCCGTGGTGCGCAGCGAGGCCAGGTCGCTGCCGGCGCCCGGCTCGCTGAAGCCCTGGCACCAGATCTCGTCGCAGCGCAGCAGCGGTGGGATGAACTGCCGCTTCTGCGCCTCCGTGCCGTAGCGCAGGATGATCGGCCCGGCCCAGGAGAGCGCCACGATGTTGAGCAGGAACGGCGTGCGCGCGCGACCCAGCTCCTGGTCGATCACGCGCTGCGAGCCGCGCTCGCGGCCGAAGCCGCCGTACTCGCGCGGCCACTCCGCGCCGACGTAGCCGGCGTCGTACAGTTTGCGCTGCCAGTCGCGCAGCCACTCGAACTGGCGATCCTCGGCCACCTCGAGCGCGCTCTGCGGGAGCTTGAAGCCGGGATCCCCAGGATGGTTGGCGGCAAGCCAGGTTCGAACTTCGGCGCGCAACGCTTCCATTTCGCAACACTACAACAAGCCCGTGTGCATAATCTCGGCATGCGACTCCACGACTACTTCGATTGGCACGCCCGAGAGCAGCCCGATGCGCCCTTCGCGCTGTTCGCGGGCACGACCATCAGCTACGCGAACGCGCAGGCGCGCGCGAACCAGATCGCGAACGCGCTCGTCGCCGAGGGGCTCGCGCCCGGCGCGCGCGTCGCGTTCCTGGCCAAGAACTGTGCGGAGTTCGCGATCTTCTACTTCGCGGCCGCCAAGGCGGGCGTGGTGCCGGTTCCGCTCAACTACCGACTCGCGCCGCCGGAGTGGAGCTACATCGTGAACGACGCCGGCGCGGAGCTGCTGTTCGCGCGCGGCGCGCTGGTCGACGCGATCGAACCCGTGCGCGGCGAGCTGAAGACCGTGCGCCGCTGCCTCGCGCTCGAGTCGGGCGCGCGCCCGGGCTGGGACGACTACGAGGCCTTCGTCGCGCGCCAACCCGCGACCGCGCCCACACGCGAGATCGACGACGTCGCCGACGTGTATCAGATGTACACGAGCGGCACGACCGGCCGCCCGAAGGGCGCGGTGATCCAACACCGCGCGGTGACGGCGAACGTCGCGCAGCTCTCCTCGATCGCCGACTTCCGCGCGGGCGAGCGCTACCTGATCGTCGCGCCGCTCTACCACGCGGCGGCCTCGATCGCGAGCTTCTGGATCGTGCAGCAGGGCGGGGCGCTCTACATCCAGGAAGACTTCGTCCCCGCCGAGGTCGTGCGAGCGCTTTCCGAGGACCAGATCGCCGGAGCGACGCTGGTTCCCGCGATGATCCAGGCCTGCCTGGTCGGAGTGCCCGAGGTCGCGAAGCGCAAATTCGACGCACTGCGCTTCATGATCTACGGCGCCTCGCCGATCGCGGTCGGGACGCTGCGCGGCGCGATCGACGTGTTCGGCTGCGAGTTCGCGCAGGGCTTCGGCATGACCGAGACCACCGCGGTGGCCACCATACTGTCCGCCGCCGACCACCGTCGCGCGCTCGCGGAAAAACCCGAGCTCCTGCTCTCGTGCGGGCGCGCGATCCCCGGCACGCAGATCCGGATCGTCGACGAGCGCGAGTCCGAGGTTCCGCGCGGCACGATCGGCGAGATCCTGGTGCGCGGACCGCAGCTCATGCGCGGCTACTGGAATCTGCCCGAAGCCTCGGCCGAGGCGCTGCGCGGCGGCTGGATGCACACCGGCGACGCCGCGATCATGGACGACGAGGGCTTCGTCTACATCCAGGACCGCGTGAAGGACATGATCGTTTCGGGCGGCGAGAACGTGTACCCGCGCGAGATCGAGGACGTGCTCTTCCAACACCCCGCCGTAGCCGACGCCGCCGTGATCGGCGTGCCCGACACGCAGTTCGGCGAGGCCGTGAAGGCGGTGGTCGTGCTGCGCGCCGGCGCGAGCGCGACGGAAGCGGAGCTCGTCGACCACTGCCGCGCGAAGCTCGCGGGCTACAAGCGGCCGCGCAGCGTCGACTTCATCGCGGAGCTGCCGCGCAACCCGAGCGGCAAGGTGCTGAAGCGCGAGCTGCGCGAGCCCTACTGGAAGGGCCACTCACGCCGCGTTGGCTGAGACTCGCGCTCAGCCGCCGGTCTTCTCGAGCGGATTCTCGCCCGGGTTCGCGAATCCGCCGAAGGTCGCGTTCAGGCCGCCGTCGACGCTGAGCGGCACCCCCGTGATGAACGACGCCTCGTCGGAGAGCAGGAACGCCACCGCGCGCGCGACCTCTTCGGGCTGGCCGACGCGCCCGATCGGATGAACTCGCGCGAAGATGCCCTCGATGAACTCCTTGTTGTGGTGGAGCGGACCGAGGATCGGTGTGTCGATCACACCCGGACAGACCGCGTTCACGCGGATCTTGTGCGGCGACAGATCCGCCATCGCGCACTTCATCAGGCCCAGCACCCCGTGCTTGGTGGCGCAGTAGGAGCCCATCGTGGCGCCCCCGCGCAGGCCGGCGCCCGAAGAGGTGATCACGATCGAGCCGCCGCCCGCGTCGCGCATGGCGCGGGCCGACGCCTGCAGGCCGTAGAAGACGCCCGACAGGTTCACGGCCAGCACCTTGTTCCACTCCTCGAGGGTGGTGTCGAGCACGTTCGAGGTGGCCGCGATGCCCGCGTTCAGGTGCGCGAGTTGGAGCTTCCCGTAGCGCTTCACGATCGCGTCGACCGCGCGCGTGTTGTCGGCCGGATCGGAGGCGTCGAGCCGCAAGCCGAAGGCCTCGCCGCCCGCGCGCCCGATCTCCTTGGCCACCGCCTCCGCGCCTTCCGCGTTCAGGTCGGCGCAGGCCACGCGCGCGCCCTCGCTCGCGATCACGAGCGCGCTCGCCCGTCCGATGCCCGACGCTGCGCCGGTCACCAGCGCCACCTTGCCCGAGAGCTTGCCCGCCATCGCGAATCCTCCGTGTTTCGACGCGCGCAGCATACCGCGGGCACCGGGGCGCGTGTAGACTCCGGCGCCAGACGCACAGGAGAGCCATGGCCACCTCGACCGCCGAGACCAAGAACATCGCCGTCTACATCGATCTCGAAAACGTCGCGATCGGCTGCCGCGACGCGCGCTACAAAGTGTTCGACGTGCAGCTCGTGCTGCGGCGCATGATCGAGAAAGGGAACGTGGTCACGCGCCGCGCCTACGCGGACTGGACGCGCTATCCCGACTACCGCCGCCCGCTGCACGAGGCGGGCGTCGAGCTGATCGAGATGCCGGGCTCGAAGCTCACCGGCAAGAACAGCGCGGACATCAAGATGGTCGTCGACGCGCTCGAGCTCTCCTACACCAAGCCGCACATCGACACGTTCACGATCGTCTCGGGCGACTCGGACTTCTCGCCGCTGTCCGCGAAGCTGCGCGAGAACAACCGCCACACGATCGGATGCGGCGTGAAGAACTCCACGTCGCCGATGTTCATCGAGCACTGCGACGAGTTCATCTACTACGACGATCTGGTGCGCAAGACCGTCGAGCGCGAGAAGAAGGTCGCGGTGCCGAAGGCGAAGAGCACGGTGCCGCAGAAGCAGCGCGAGGCGTTCGACCTGCTGCTCGAGTCGGCCGAGGCGCTCTTGCGCGACAACCGCGAGGCGCACTCGTCGCTCGTGAAGGAAACCATGAAGCGCAAGAACCCCGGCTTCAATGAGGAGTACCACGGCTACCGGTCGTTCAACCGGCTGCTCGAGGACGCCCAGAAGCAGAAGCTGATCGCGATTCACAAGGACGCGCGCAGCGGAACCTACGTGATCGACGAGGTGCTCGAGTAGGCCGGCTGAGGCCGGAACTCAGAAGCCGAACTCGGCCAGCTCGACCACGCGCTTCTCTCGCGCGCTGAGCTCGCCCGCGGCGCCGACCGCGACCGCTAGCGCGCCGTCCTCTACCGAGACCAGCGGCTTCCCACCGGCGCGAATCGCGTCGCGGAACGCCAGATGCTCGAGCAGCGTCGAGCCATGGTGCGCACCCGCCTCGCGGGCCCCCGCATCGACGTGAAACGCGATCGTGGTCGGCTCGTTTCGATCTCGGCGCGTGAGCACCAGTCGATGCGCGGGGATGAAGGCCTCGGCCTTTCCGCGGTCGCCGGTTGCGGCGATCTCCATCTCGTTCGTCGAGTTCTCGGCGAACATGCACAGATCGAGCAAGCCGCGCGCGCCCGAGTCAAAGTCGACGGTCACGAACGCGTTGTCGAGGATGTCGGGCCGCTCGCCGCCGTAGCGCTCGTCGCGATGATTCACGTCCATCGCTCCCGACGCGTACACACGAACGGGTCGCGCGCGTGTGACCAGATTCATCAGGTCGAAGAAGTGGCAGCACTTCTCGACCAGCGTGCCGCCAGTATTGCGCGAGAAGCGGTTCCAGTCGCCGACCTTCCTCAGGAACGGAAAGCGGTGCTCGCGGATCGCGAGCATCTGTAGGCGGCCGACCGCGCCCGCGTGTACCTCTTCCGTCAGCCGCGCGACGGGCCGCATGAAGCGGTACTCCATGCCGACCCAGGTGATCGCCGGACGTGACGCGGCCTGCTCGACGACGCGCTTGCAGTCGTCGACGGTCGTGCACAGGGGCTTCTCCACCAGGACGTGCAGGCGCGTGCGGAACACGTCCTGCAGCACGGCATAGTGAGTGTGATTGGGCGACGCGATCACGACCGCGTCGACGTCGGCCTTCGCGAGCAGCTCGCGGTGGTCGCTGAACAGGGCGACGTCCGCGCCGCTGGCGGCGCTTCGCCCCCAGCCGCGACTGCGCTCGTCGGGGTCGGCCAGCGCCGTCACCTTCACGCCTGGCACCAACGCGAGGTTGCGGATGTGCTCGCAGCCCATCATGCCGGTGCCGATCACACCGAACCGGATCGTCGACGAATCGGTCATCGGCCCATTCTAGCCGCGTCTGCGTCCCCAGTTCGCAGCCCAGGCGGAAAGCGGCGCAAGCGCTTCGAGCAGGGCTTCGCCGTCGGGGGCGAGCGCGTAGCCGGAGCCCTCTTCGTGCGCGACGACGCCCGCCTCGCGCAGCTCGGCGAGGCGCTGGTTCAGAACCGTCGGCGAGAGCTCGTCGCAGCGCGCGCGCAACTCGCGGAACGTCTGCGGCCCGTCGCGCAGCTCCCAGAGCACGCGCAGCGTCCAGCGCCGGCCCAGTAGGTCGAGCGCGGCCATGATCGGGCGGCCGCTGCGCGAGCCGCGTACGGGACGTCCGGGGCGGGCGGCGGGCACGGGCTCCTCCTTGTGCTACGGAATCCGTAGCTATACGCTACCGATATCGTAGCACCGAGGAGGTCCCATGCGCGAAGCCCGTCTCGCCCCGCTCGAAGCCCCGTACGAAGACGCGGTCGCGGAGCAATTCGCCCGCTTCATGCCGCCGGGCATTCCGCCGCTCGGCCTGTTCCGCACGCTCGCGCACAACCCGCGCGTGCTCACGAAATTCTTCGCGGGCTCGCTGCTCGACCGGGGGAGTCTGTCCTTGCGCGAGCGCGAGCTCGCGATCCTGCGCACCTGCTACCGCTGCGGCTCCGAGTACGAGTGGGGTGTACACGTGACCGTGTTCGCGAAGCGCGCCGGGCTTGCGGACGAGGAGGTGCGCGCGACCTGCGCGGCCGTTCCGCCCGAGGGCGTGTTCTCGAAGCGCGACGCGGGAATCCTCCGGCTCTGCGACGCGCTGCACGCGTCGGCGGACGTCGACGACGCGCTCCACGCCGAGCTCGAACGCGAGTTCGAGAGCGCGCAGCTCGTCGAGTTGCTGGTGCTTGCGGGCTTCTATCACACCGTAGCGTTCGTCACGAACGCGCTGCGCATCGAGCTCGAACCCTCCGCCGCGCGCTTTCCGTCGTGATACGATTTCCGCGTGAGTGACGCGGAACGACGCATCGAAGGCCTGCTCGCGCAGCTGACCCTGGAGGAGAAAGCGTCGCTCACGGCCGGCGCCGATCTCTGGCACACGCGGCCGATTCCGCGCCTCGGCATTCCCGCGCTGGTGCTCTCCGACGGTCCGTCGGGCGCGCGCGGCACGAGCCTGGCCGAGGGCCCCAGCTCGGCGTCGTTCCCGTGCGGCACGGCGCTCGCTGCGACCTGGAACACCGAGCTCGTCCAGCGCGTGGGCGAGGCGATTGCCGAGGACGCGCGCAGCAAGTCCGCGAACGTGCTGCTCGGTCCGACCGTGAACCTGCACCGCACGCCGCTCGGCGGGCGCAACTTCGAATGTCACTCCGAGGACCCGCACCTCTCGGCGCGCACCGCGGTCGCGTTCATTCGCGGCCTGCAAAGTCGCGGCGTGGCCGCCTGCGCGAAGCACTTCGCCGCCAACGACTCCGAGTACGAGCGCATGTCGATCTCGTCCGAGGTCGGTGAGCGCGCTCTGCGCGAGCTGTATCTCGTGCCGTTCGAGGCCTCGGTGCGCGAGGCCGGCGCGTGGTCGGTGATGTCCGCGTACAACAAGCTGCACGGCGTCTACGCCGGCGAGCACCCGTGGCTCTTGCGCGAAGTGCTGAAGACGGAGTGGGGCTTCGACGGCCTGGTGGTGTCGGACTGGTTCGGCACGCACAGCACGGCCGACGCCGCGAACGCAGGCCTCGATCTCGAGATGCCGGGACCGGGCATCCACCTCGGCGCGAAGCTCGTCGACGCGGTGCGCAAGTCCGAAGTCGAAGAGAGCGTGCTCGACGACGCGGTCCGGCGACTGCTGCGCCTGGCGCACCGCACCGGCGCGCTCGACGGCTCGCACTCGGGACCGGAGCGCGCGGTCGACCGGCCCGAGCACCGCGAAGTCGCACGACGCGCCGCGGCCGAGGCGATCGTGCTGCTCGCGAATCGCGACGAAACGCTGCCGCTCGACTCCGTCCGCCTGCGCCGGATCGCGGTGATCGGCCCCAACGCCGAGAACAGCGTGGTGCAGGGCGGCGGCAGCGCGCGCGTGCGCCCACACTACGTCGTGTCGGCGCTCGACGGGATCCGCGCGCGCGCGGGCTCGGGCGTGTCCGTGGACTTCGCGCCGGGCTGCACGAGTCACAAGACCACGCCGGCGCTCGGCGCACGCCTGCTCGACGGCCCGCTGCGCGTCGAATACTGGAACGGCGCGATGGCCGAGGGCGAGCCGGATCTGGTGCGCGAGGCGCGCGACGCCTACTTCACCTGGCTCGGCGCGTTCGCGAAGGAGATCGACCCGAAGGCGTTCCGCGTGCGGCTGCTCGGTCGCGTCACGCCGCGCGAGGCCGGCGCGTACACGTTCTCGCTCGTCTCCGCGGGCAAGAGCCGGCTCTTCGTCGACGGCGTGCTCGCCGTCGACAACTGGACCGATCCGAAGCCGGGCGAGGCGTTCTTCGGCCTGGGCAGCGCGGAGGTGCGCGCGGACGTTCCGCTCGACGCCGGACGCAGCGTCGAAGTCACGGTCGAGTACTCGAACGAGGGCCGGCCGATGCTCGGCGGGCTCAAGGTCGGCTGCCTGCCGGCGAGCCCGCCCGATCTGCTCGAACGCGCGCTGGCCTGTGCGGCGGGTGCCGACGCCGCGATCGTGGTGGTCGGCCTGAACGACGAGTGGGAGAGCGAGGGGCACGACCGCGCGGATCTCGAGCTGCCCGGCCGACAGGTGGAGCTGATCGAGCGCGTGGCCAGAGCGAACCCGCGCACGATCGTGGTCGTGAACGCGGGCGCACCGATCCGCATGGAATGGCTCGCTCGCGTGCCCGCCGTGGTGCAGCTGTGGTATCCCGGCCAAGAGGGGGGAAACGCGCTCGCCGACGTGCTGTTCGGCGACGTGAATCCGTCCGGACGCCTGCCGCAGAGCTGGCCGCACCGGCTCGAGGACACGCCCGCGTTCCTGCACTACCCCGGCGAGAGCGGACGCGTCGTCTACGGCGAGGGCCTGTTCATGGGCTACCGCTACTACGACACCAAGCAGGTGGAGCCGCTGTTCCCGTTCGGTCATGGACTCACTTACACGCGTTTCGACTACACCGATCTGCGTCTCGCGCGCAGCCGCGTTGCCGCTGGCGAGCGCGTCGAGGTCGAGCTCGACGTCACCAACACGGGCTCGCGCGCCGGACAGGAAGTCGTGCAGCTCTACGTGCGCGATCTGGTGTCGCGGCTCGCGCGCCCGGAGCAGGAGCTGTGCGCCTTCGCGAAGCTCGCGCTCGAGCCGGGCGAGACGAAGACCGTCGAGTTCACGCTCGAGCCGCGCGCGCTCTCGTACTGGGATCCCGAGCGAAGCGCCTTCGTCGCGGAGCCCGGCGAGTTCGAGCTGCGCGCGGGCGCGTCGTCTCGCGACGTCCGCGCCCGCGTGCGCTTTACGCTCGAAGCCTAGCCTCTCGGGAGCCGCGGCTCCCTAGAGCACGCAGCCCTGCGTGAGCGGCGGCCCGAGCAGCGCCACTCCGCGTCGCAGCGCCGCGACGTCGGCGATGTCGCAGTTCGCGGCCGCGTTGCCGTTCGCGCCGTTCACGTTGCACTTCTCGAGCGCGGCCGGTGTGCTCGCGCCCGCGAGCCAGCGGCGCATACCCGTGACGTCGAGGCCGGTGGCGACTCCGTCCTCGGTCACGTCGCCGCACTGCGACGCGTCTCGAATGTTGTCGGGTTGCGAGCCATCGCCGACGCCGCCGCGGTCGATGCCGAGCCGCGGCCCCGAGCCCGGCGGAACGCAGGTGTACGTGAGCTCTTGGCCCGGTGTGTTGACCAGCGCGCGAACCGTAGCGTCCGACTCGGGCAGTGCGCTGTTCACGTCGGGCGTGAACAGCGCCGGCGCGCTCGAGCTCATCCACCAGCCGCGCGGCTGCCCGCCGATGCGTCCCTTCACGATCAGGTCGCAGTCCCGATTCACCGGGCGGTCGGGATCGGGGTAGTTGGTGCCGGCGCGCGCGATCAGCTCGGCGAGGCGAGCCGTGACGTCGGGCTGCGCGTCGTTGTCCGCGGTGAGCGTGAGCTGCTGGCCGACCGCGGGCGCGAGGTCGGTGTCGAAGAGCAGCATCAGCCGGCTCACCTGCAGGCGCTGCGGCGATCCCTGGGGGAAGTTGAAGACGCTCGACGGATTCCCCTCGCCGAGGAAGTTCTGCACGCTCGCGACCGAGCCGTCGTGCAGATAGCCGAAGCCGCGCACCTGCGGCGCGGTCGGACTTCCGTCGACGCCTACCTGCCCGAACATGCCGACCTTCTGATAGACGTTGCGCAGGTGGGCGACCTTGAAGTGCTGCGTCTCGCCCTCGAAGGTCGAGGTTCCGGCGCTGCCGAAGAAGCCCAACGACGCGTTCAGCGTGTGGCAGCCGTTGCAGTTCTTGAGCGTGTCCGAGATCGGGCCGTTGTAGAACGCGAGTCCGGCCAACGGTCCGGCTCCGAGGGGATCCGAGGGCGGGTTGGCCAGAACTCCCGGGAGCGTGCGATTCAGGGCGCGAATCGGGTTCGGCGGCAGCTGCACCTGCAGAATGAAATTGGTGAACGCGAGCATGTCGCCCGCGGAGATCTGCGACTGCCGGCCGAGCAGGCCCACGAACGCGGGATTGAAGGCCTGGAACGCGAGCGTCTCGTCGAGCGCGCCCGGCGAACCCTGGAAGCCAGGACCCGCCTGGCTGGTTCCGCCGGAACGGTCACCGCGCCAGTGCATCGGGCCGCCGTGGTCCATGCCGCGCAGCGTCTGCGTCGTCATCGGGCCCTTCAGCGGGTGGAAATCGAAGTTGCCCGGGATCACGCTTCCCGGCGCGAGCGTGTTCAGCGACGGCGCGGCGAGCGCGAAGCTCTGCAGCGGCGCGTTGAGCAACACGAACGGGTTGTTGTTCCACGAGGCCGGCGCGCCCGCATCGCCGTTGCCGAGATCCCAAGCCAGGCTGTCGAAATCGCCGAACACGTGACAGCTCGCGCAGGACGACTCGCCGTTCGACGACGAGAAGCGCGAGTCGTACATGAAGCGCCGCCCGTTCGTGATGCTCGGTAGCTCAGGGCTGTGCACGGGCACGTGGGCCGTCTCGATCAGCGTGTTGGTGTTGACGACCGAGATCGAGTTGTCGAAGCGCGTCAGCACGTAGAGCCGGTCGTTGGTCTCGTCGAGCACGACGCCGCCGGGGCCGCCGGCCGAGAGATCCACCTGGTCGCTCGTGCTCGGGTCGTTCGGGTCGAAGGCGCCCGGCGCCCCCGGCGCCAGCGCGAGCGACGGCGTGTTGATGACGCCGATCTTCTGCGAGCCGAAGGCCGCGACGTACAGCGTCGCGCCGTCGCTCGAGATCGCCATGTCGGTCGGGATCGCGAGGCTCAACGAGTTCCACCACGCCGGCGGGTTCAGGTTGCCGTAGTCGATGTGCGGATTGAGCCGCCGCTGCTGCGCGACGCCGCCGCTGATCAGCGAGATCTGCGCGCGGTGCAGCTCACCGCGCAGCGTGGTCGGGCCGTCGCCCTCGAAGCGGTCCATGTTGTTCGCCTCGGTGTTCGACACGTAGATCGTGCCGTTCGCCGGGTTCACGACCATGTTGAAGAGCACCGTGCCTACCTGCGCGATCTCGTCGGTGACCGCGGTTCCGTCGCCGAGCGAAGCGACTGGCGCGTCGGCGTCGATCGCGAACACGTCGTAGTCCGGCAGCGTGAACGGCACGAGGTTCGAGTGATCGACGCCGTTCACGTCGCGCCAGGTGGTGGGCCCGACCTGCTGCAGCATGACGCCGACCTCTGGCGCGGGCAGGACCGCTCCCGCGGGGTTCTGCGGCCGCGGCGGCAGGTTCGCATTCGGCAGCGGTCCGGGCGTCGGCAGCACGCCCTCGGTCACCGCGGTGGTCTTGTTCCCGGAGTGGAACACCGCGGCGTACACCGTCAGGCCATCCGGACTCTTGGCGAGTGCGCGCGGCGTGTCGCCGAAAAGTGTCACGATCTCGAGCTCGTCGCCGGAAAGGCTCGTGCCCAGCGCCGTCGATTCGAAGACCCAGACTTCTGCTCGACCGAGGCCCGGCGTGAGCAGGTCCGTGGTCGGCTCGTTGGGGTCGTTGGGATCGACCTGCGGCCGGTTCTGCCCGCGGCGCGCGGTGGTGATGAACGCGCGCGTGCCACCCACGCCCGCGAACACGATGTCGCGCGGCTCGTCGCCGACCAGCAGCGTCCGCACCACGCGTTGCGTCGGCGCGTCGACGACCGACACGCTGTCGGACATGTGGTTCACGACCCAGACCTGACCGTTCGGCGCAACCGCGACCGCCACCGGATCGACGCCGACCTGGACCGAGCCCGAGTGCAGCAGCCCCGTCGCCGTTACGTCGAAGATCTCGAGGCGGCCGTCCGGGATGTTGCAGACGAACAGCTTGGAGCCGTCCGCGGACAGCGCGAGCGGCCGAACCGGTCCGCTCTCGAAGAGCGTGTAGTTGCCTTGCGCCTGCGCAGTCCCGCCGAGCAGCAGCAGAGTCAGCGCCAGGCCAAGCCGGGCGCGCAGAAATCCCTTCAAAGTCATCCCGATTCCCCTTCCCCCGCGGATCATACCCCGGCCCCGCGCAGTTGGGGGAAAAGACCTCAGGGCGAGGCTTTGCCCTCCACCGGCCCGCCGGCCTCGAGCCAGCCCTTGAAGCCGGTCGCGATGTGCGAGACGCCCTCCATGCCCATGTCCTGGATCGCCTTCGCCGCCAGCGCAGAACGCCAGCCGCTCGCGCAGTGCAGGACGAAGCGCTTGCCGCTCCCGAACACGTCTTTGTAGTAGGGGCTCTCCGGGTCGACCCAGAACTCGAGCATTCCGCGCGGCGCGTGGAAGGAGCCCGGGATGTAGCCGTCGCGTTCGCGTTCGCGCGGATCGCGCAGATCGACGATCAGCACGTCGGGCCGCTTCGCGAGCTCGATCGCCTCGCTCGCGGAAACCGAATGCACCTCCGCGTTCGCCTCGTCCACGAGCTGGCGCACGCCTTTCCGCAGCTTGCCCATGGGCCGACTATGCCAGAATGCGCGTTCGCGAAGGAGATCGGCGTGAAGAACAACATCGGCCTGTTCCTGGCCAAGCGTGCCTACTTGAACCCGGGCCTCGACGCGTTCATCGACACGCACACGGGCCGGCGCTTCAGCTTCTCCGACCTCGACGCGCGCGCGAACCGCACCGCGAACTTCCTCGCGTCGGAACTCGGCGTGCGCAAAGGCGACCGCGTCGGTCTTTTGCTGATGAACAGCCCCGAGTTCCTGGAGAGCTTCTTCGCGATCGCCAAGCTCGGCGCGGTCTGCGTACCGCTGAACTGGCGACTGGTCGCGGACGAGCTGCAGTTCATCCTGAAGGACGCTGGCGCCACGGTCGTGATCTACGGCGGCGAGTTCGGTCAGACCGTCGGTGAACTCGAGCTGCGCGGCCGCGGCACCGACGTCGTGCACTGGGTGCACGTGGGCGCCGAGGAATCGCGCGCGAGCTTCGCCAAGGAATACGACGCGCTGCAGCGCGCGGCGTCGTCGGAGTCGCCCGAGGTCACCGCCTGCGACGACGACCTGCTCTACATCATGTACACGTCCGGCACGACGGGCCTGCCGAAAGGCGCGATGCACACGCACTCGACGGCGATGTGGGGCGTGATGACGATCGCCGCCACCGCCGAGATGCGCTTCAAGGACCGCTACCTGGTTTCGCTGCCGCTCTTCCACGTCGGCGCGCTCACGCCGATCACCGGCAACGTGTACCGCGGCGTGACCAGCGTCGTGATGCGCGCTTTCGATCCGACCAAGGTCTGGGAGCTGATCCAGTCCGAGAAGGTCACCGTCGCGCTGAAGGTCCCCGCGATGCTGAACTTCATGCTGCAGACCTACGACGCCAAGAAGTACGACATCTCGAGCCTGCGCTGGATCATGAGCGGCGCCGCGCCGGTGCCCGTCACGCTGATCGAGGCCTACGCCAAGCTCAACATCGAGATCCACCAGGTCTACGGCCTGACCGAGAGCTGCGGTCCCGCGTGTCTGATCGGACCCGACGAGGCGATCGCGAAGGCTGGCTCCACGGGCAAGGCTTTCTTCCACACGGACGTGCGCGTGGTCGATGGCCACGGCGCGGACATCGAAGCCGGCCAGCAGGGTGAAGTCATCATCCGCGGCGCACACGTGATGCCCGGCTATTGGAACCGCCCCGACGCGACGGCCGAGACGATCAAGAACGGCTGGTTGCACACCGGCGACGTCGCCAGCGTCGACAAGGAAGGCTTCATCTACATCCAGGACCGGATGAAGGACATGGTGATCTCGGGCGGCGAGAACGTGTACCCCGCCGAGATCGAGAACGTGATCCTCGCACACCCCAAGGTCGCCGAGGTCGCGGTGATCGGTCAGCCGAGCGCGAAGTGGGGCGAGTCGGCGTTCGCGGTCGTGGTGAAGAATGATCCGACGCTCACGGAGCGCGAGGTGCTCGACTGGTGCAACGGCAAGCTGGCGCGCTTCAAGCAACCGCGCGCCGCGGGCTTCGTCGACGTGATTCCCCGCAACCCGACCGGAAAAGTCCTGAAGCGCCTGCTTCGCGAGCAGTTCCCGGGTCCGGCTCCGGAGTAGGCACCGGATGACACTGCGAATCGCCGATCCGGAGCTGTTCGCTGCGACGGCGGACAGCCTGACGCTCTCGTTCGTGGTCGTCGACTCCGCCGGGCCTACCGACGCGAGCGCGCGCGTGCTCCTGAACGGTCTTCCGCGCGCGGTCTCGAACGGCCCGGCTGGGACGCGGCTGGTGCGCGTCGACGGACTCGTGCCCGACAGCGAGTACGCGCTCGAGATCGAAGCCGAGGGCGGCACGAAGTCGGAGCCGAGCCGCTACCTGCCCGCGCGCGTGCGCACCCTGGCCGCGCCGCGCGGCAAGCGCGTGGCGAGCTTCGCGACGCTCAACGATCTGCACTTCGGCGAGGCGCGCTTCGGCGGCGTGATGACCGAGGAGAAGGAGTATGGCGACGCCGCGCCCGGCTTCCCGCTCGCGCGCGAGACCGACGGCGAGGTGCCGTACTGGCAGCTCATGAACGAGGACGCGGTCAGCGACATCAACGCCTCCGGCGTCGACACGGTCGTGATCAAGGGCGACATCGCGGATCGCGGCCTGCGCTCGCAGTTCGAGATCGCGGCGCGCACCTTCGGCCGCTTCGAAGTCCCCTGGCACGCGTTCCTCGGCAATCACGACCACTACGGGCTGCACGTGGGCGAGGAGGTCGACGGCTACGCACTTCTGGGTCAGCCGCGCGCGCCGCGCGCCTTCGACCTGGGCGGCTGGCGGATGGTGCTGCTCGACACGGTCGAGCCCGGTGACCACCACGGCGTGTTTCCCGAAGAACGCCTGCGCTGGCTCGAGCACGAGCTCGACGGCTCGCGCGAGCGCGCGCAGCCCACGCTTCTGCTCACGCACCACCAGCC
>JANNLG010000133.1:0-31014 GCA_031396695.1 Deltaproteobacteria bacterium | reverse complement strand
GAACGCCGCCGGCGAGCCGGAGGTCCGGCCTCGCTCCGGTCGCCGGCTACGAAATGACGCAGGCCCGAGAGGCTCGTCACGCCGTGCACGACCAAGTGCTCGGCGCTGGCCTGTTCGATCTGGGCGCCCATCGCGCGCAGGACGGCGATCAGCTCCTGGACCTCCGGCTCGCCGGCGGCGTTCTCGATCTCGGTCGTGCCCTCCGCGAGGACCGCGGCCATCAGCACGTTCTGGGTCCCGTTCACCGTCGGCAGGTCGAAGACCACGCGCGCGCCGCGCAGCCGCGTGCAGCGCGCCTCGACGTAACCGGCCTGCAGCTCAATCTTCGCGCCGAGCGCGGCCATCCCCTTCAGGTGCTGATCGACCGGGCGCGCACCGATCGCGCAACCGCCGGGCAGCGAAACGCGCGCGTGACCGCAGCGCGCCAGCAGCGGTCCGAGCACCATGAATGACGCGCGCATGGTGCGGACCAGGTCGTAGGGCGCCTCGATCTCGGTCGGCACCCCGCCTTCGATCTGCAGTGTGTCCGCCGACTCCCAGCCGCCGCGGATGCCGAGTCCCTCGAGGATCTTCAGCATCGTGTCGAGGTCGCGAACGCGCGGCGCGTTCGCCAGCACGACCGGCTCGTCGGAGAGCAGCGAGGCGGCCATCAGCGCGAGCACCGAGTTCTTCGACCCGCTCGCTCCGATCGAGCCGCGCAGCGGCACGCCCCCTTCGATTCGGAATTGATCCATTCTAAGCCTCCAGGAAACGGCCCAGGACGACGCGCGGAATACCGGCCGCGTCGGGGAACGTACTCACCTCGGTCGCGCCCGCCTCGCGCACGAGCTCGATGACCGCGTCGGCTTGCCCGAACCCGATCTCGAGCGCCAGATAGCCCGGCCGCTCGAGCAGCGCCGGCGCTTCGAGGCAAAGGCGCCGCACCGCGTGCAGACCGTCGGGGCCGCCGTCGAGCGCGAGCCGTGGCTCGTGACGCAACTCGGGCGCGAGCCCGTCGAGCTCGCCCGCCTGAACGTAGGGCGGGTTCGAGACGATCAGGTCGAAGGGACCGTCGAGTCCCGCCAGACCGCTCGCTTCGAAAAGCCGCACGCGCTCGCCGTAGCCGAGGCTCGCCAGGTTCTGACGCGCGACCTCGAGCGCCTCGCGCGAGCAGTCGATCGCCACGATCTCCGCGTCGGGCAGCTCGCGCGCGAGCGCCGCGCTGACGCAACCCGAACCAACGCCGAGCTCGACCAGCCGGCGCGGCTTCAGATCCGCCACGACGCGCACCAACGTCTCGGTCTCGGGTCGCGGAATCAAGACGTCGGGCGTCACGCGGAAGGACATCGACCAGAACTCGCGCACGCCGGTCAGGTAGGCCACCGGCCAGCGCTCCTTCGCGCGCCGCCGCACCAGCTCGCGGTAGCGAGCGCGGTCGGCTGCGGCCACCGGCTGGTCGAACGCCAGGTACAGGTCCATGCGCCGCAGATCGAGCACGTGCGCGAGCAAGAGCTCCGCATCGAGCCGCGGTGAGGGCACGTCGTGCTGCTTGAAGTAGTCCGAGGTCCAGCGCACGAGATCCATCAGCTTCCATTCCTCGGCGCTCATTTCTGCTCCCGCAGCTCGTCGGCCTCTAGGCTCGAGCTGACGGCTTCGATCAGCTCGTCGATCTCGCCCTCCATGACGCGGTCGAGCTGGTGCAGCGTGAAGCCGACGCGGTGATCCGTGACGCGATTTTGTGGGAAGTTGTAGGTGCGGATGCGCTCGGCCCGGTCGCCCGTGCCGATCTGACCCTTGCGGGCGGCGGCGCGCTCGGAGTCGATGCGCTGCTGCTCCTGATCGAACAGCCGCGCGCGCAGCACCTTGATCGCCTTGGCCTTGTTCTTGTGCTGCGACTTCTCGTCCTGACACTGGACGACCAGACCCGACGGGATGTGCGTCACGCGGATCGCGGAGTCGGTGGTGTTGACACTCTGGCCGCCCGGTCCGCCAGCGCGGAAGCGGTCGATGCGGAGATCCTTCTCGTCGATCTGAATGTCGGCGGTGTCGGCCTCGGGCAACACCGCGACGGTCGCGGTCGAGGTGTGGATCCGGCCCTGCGATTCGGTCGTGGGCACGCGCTGCACGCGGTGCACGCCGCTCTCGTACTTCAGCCGCCCGTAGACGGCGCTGCCGGCGATGCTCGCGATCACTTCCCGGATGCCGCCGCCGTCGCCCTCTGAGAGCGAGAGCAGCTCGACGCTCCAGCCGCGGCCCTGCGCGTAGCGGGTGTACATCCGGAAGAGATCGCTGGCGAACAGCGACGCTTCCTCGCCGCCGGTGCCGGGCCGGATCTCGAGCACGACGCTCTTCTGATCCAGCGGGTCGCGCGGCATGAGCAGCTTCTTGAGCTCGGTCTCGAGCTCGAGCCGCCGGGCCTGCAGGGTCTCGAGCTCCGCCTTGGCCAGCTCGCGGATCTCCGGGTCCGGGTCGCCGGAGAGCTCTTCGTTCTCGGCGATGGCGGTGCTGGTGTCTTTCCAGACGCGATAGGCGGTGATCAGCTCACGCAGGCTGGCGAGCTCCTGGGTCAGCTCGCGCAGCTTTCCCGGATCGCGGGCGAGCTCGGGCTGGCCGAGCTTGTCCTCGAGCTCCTGATACCGAGCTTCGATTTCAGCGATGCGCTCGAACATGGGTCTTCCGGCCGGGACAGGTTAGCCACGACGGACCCGAGGGGGAGGGGAGAAGAAGGCGGGCTACTAGCCCTTCTTCTCGTAGCGGCGCCGGAACCGGTCCACCTTCCCGGCGGTGTCCACGATCTTCTGCTTGCCCGTGAAGAAGGGATGGCAGTTCGAGCAGATCTCCACGCGAATCTCGTTCGCGGTGGAGCGCGTCACGAACTCGTTCCCGCACGCGCAATGGACGCGGATCAGCTTGTACTCGGGGTGGATATCCGGCTTCATGGGGACCGGCACGATAGCCCGCTCGTCCCTGGGCGTCTACCGGTCGAGCGGTCGGCGGATGAAATGCAGGATGCGGGCGGAGCCTCGCTCGCGCCGGTAGCTGGCGTAGTGCTCCAGGTCGCAGGCCGTGCAACCGCCCACGCGCTCGATCGACCGTGCCGGCACCCCGGCGCCGACCAGCTGCAGGCGGTTCAGCGCGAACAGGTCGAGCAACGCGTGTTCAGGGCGCGCGGCCGCGCGGAACACGCTGCGCTGCGGGATCGCGGCCAGTACCGGGGCATCGACCTCGTAGCAGCACGGTCCGATGTGCGGACCGATCGCGGCTCGCAGCTCCGCGGGACGGCAACCGGTGGCTTCGACCAGCGCGCGCACCGAGAGCGCGGCGATGCGCGCGGCGCTGCCGCGCCAGCCCGCGTGCACCGCGGACACGAATCGGCCCGAGACGTGCGCGATCAGGATCGGCACGCAGTCGGCGGTGTAGACACCGACCGCTCGGCCCGCCTGATCGGTCCAGAGCGCGTCGGCGTCGCGCGTGTCGGCGTCGCGCGCGTCCGAGATCGCTGGGACGCGCAAGAGCGTAGTACCGTGGACCTGCTTCGCGTACACGACATCGCTCGGTGTCGCCGCGAAGCTCGCGCGCGTGCCGAAGCCGTGCTCGAGACCGAGCTCGTCGAGCACGCGCGCACGTTCGAATCCGGCCTGGCTCAACGCAACGCCTCGAGCAGCGCGCGCAGGTCGGCGGGCAGCCCCGACTCGAAGCGCACGCGCGCGCCGCTGGTCGGGTGCGTGAAACCGAGCAGCGTGGCGTGCAGCGCCTGGCGGGCGATGCCGCGCGCGGCCGGCAGCGCGCGTCCGCCACCGTACACGGGATCGCCGAGCAGCGGCAGCGCGATCGACGCCATGTGGACGCGGATCTGGTGCGTCCGGCCGGTCTCGAGCCGGACACGCAGAAGTGTCGCCTCGCGCAGACGCTCTTCGACCCGCCAGTGCGTGACCGCGCTGCGGCTCACGCGCGCGCGCGTGCTCATGCGCTTGCGGTCGGTAGGGTGGCGACCGATCGGGGCATCGACCGTGCCGGCGTCGTCGCGCGGCGCGCCGCGCACGAAGGCCAGGTACTCGCGCTCGATCGAGTGCAGCTTCCACTGCGCCGCGAGCGCGCGGTGCGCGCGATCGTGCTTCGCGACCACGAGCAGACCCGACGTGTCCTTGTCGATCCGGTGCACGATGCCGGGCCGCAGCTCTCCACCGACGCCCGACAGGTCGCGGCAGTGGTGAAGAAGCGCATTCACCAGCGTCCCCTGCGCGTGTCCGGCGGCCGGGTGCACGACCATGCCCGCGGGCTTGTCGACCACGACGAGGTCCGCGTCCTCGTGCAGGATCAAGAGCGGAATCGCCTGCGCGGCCACGTTCACCGGCACCGGCTCGGGCACGCGGCCCTCGATGCGCTCGCCGGCGCGCAGCTTGTGCGCGGGCTTCGCGAGCGCGCCCGCGACTCGAACTTCGCCCTGTTCGATCAGGCGCTGTACCTGCGCGCGGGACAGCGTGGGCTCGAGCCGCGCGAGGGCGACGTCGAGGCGTTTGCCCGCGAACTCGGGGCCCACCACGTGTACGAAACTCACCAGATGTGAGTCTGGACCCGTCGGTGCCCGTAGACCAGCACGTCGACCAGCGCGAAGTCGAACAGCCGCGTGCGCTCGGCGATCGACTCGTCCACGTGCCACAGATAGAAGACGCGCGCGCGCGCGATCTCGCCCGAGAGGCGCTGGAACAGGTCGTCCTTCTCGAGCCCGATCCTCACTTGGTCGCCCGCGTACGCCGCCACGTCGGACACGAGCACGCGAGCGAGGCGGCGCGCGCGCACCGCCGTGACCACGCGTTCCATCAGGGTCGCCTCGATGCACTCTCCCGCATGCGATGAGTGTAGCTGTCGGCGACCTGCGAGGGGTTGAGCGAGAGGCACTTCGCGATCTGCTTCAGGAACCCGCGCAGGTAGACGGGCGCGGGTAGCACGTCGTATTGATTGCCCTCGATCGAGCGCAGGTGCTGGTCGTTGATCTTCGTGATCGACGAGATCTCGTCGAGCTCGATGCCGAGGCTCACGCGGATGCGGCGCAGTACCTCGCCGTCGAACACGCCGTTTTCGGGCGCGAAGCCGTTCTCCACGTCGAACTCGGGTGCGGCCCTGCGCGGCGGCGCAATCGGTGCGATCGGCGCGGCGATCGGCGTCGGCGGCGCTTGGCGGCGCTCGCGCACCGGCTCGAGCGGCTTGGGCGCTTCGCTCCGCTCCGCGCGTTCGGCGCCCACACTCACGAGCGTCAGCGGCTCCGTGCGGCCCAGCCGCGCGTCGTATTCGCGCCGCAGCCGCGTGTCGGAGAGGACGGCCCAGGCTTCTTCGATGCGGCGCAGGATCGCGGCGCAGTCCTCGCTCGAGTAGAGCGAATAGGTCGCGGTCGAGCTCGGCAGGTACGCCGAGCGCGCGATCCGATACGCGCGCTCGATTTGCTGCGGCGTGCCGTCGAACGGCGCCTCGATCAGCTCGTAGTAGTTCTGCTCAGCCAGCGCTCTCACGATCTCAAGTCCCCAGCAGCTTCTTCACGATCCGTCGAATGTAGAGTGCACCGTCGGATCGAGGGTACGCCAGCACCAGCGGCCGCCGCTCCTTCACCGAGCGCCACACGTTGTCGTCGAAGCAGATGTACCCGGCGTAGTCGACCTCGATGCCGAAATACTTCTTGCACACGCTCTTGATCGAGAAGCCCATTTTCACCTCCTCCGTGTCGCGAACCTGGTTCACGACGAGGTGCGGGTGGAAACGCTCGATCAGGCGCCGGAAGCGCTGGCCTTCGATCGGGTCGATGCGGTCGATCTCGAGCATCAGGTCGGCGGGCGTGCGGATGCCGCGCTCGTTGCGCTGATCCATCGAGATCCGGATCACGTCGCGCGCCGACGAATCGGCCAGCTCGTGCGAGAGCTGGCGGTAGAACGCGGCACGCAGAAATGCGTAGGCGTTCTCGATCGCCGTCGGCTCCGGCGTCGTCACCACGAAGCCCTCGTCGGCCTCCAGGAAGAAGTCGATCGTGGAGCGATCCGTGCCCGCCGCCAGATCGAAGATCACCAGATCCGCGGGCAGCTTGCGCACCGCGCGCAGCAACGCCGTGCGCTGCTCCGCGGTGGTCTCCGCCTTGCCGGTGTGGCCGATCGCGCCCAGGATCAAGCGAAGGCCGGGAACCGGCGTCTCGATCGCGACCTTGTCGAGCTCGAGCACGCGGTCTTCGAAATAGTCCGAGAGCGATACGCGCTCGCCGGCACGCACGCCGAGACAGGTGTGCAGGTTGGCGCCGCCCAGATCCGCGTCGATCAGGATCACGCGCTTGCCGGAACGCGCGGCGACGGTGGCGATGTTCGCGACCAGGAAGCTCTTGCCGATGCCGCCCTTGCCGCCACCCACCGCCCAGACGCGGGCCGGCGGCGGCGGAGCAACCACGAAGTTGTCCACCTCCGAGCCGAGCGTCGGCTCGCCTCGTCTAACGCTCAGCCAGCTCGGTGTTCCGGTCCGTCGCATCCAGGATCGATAAAAAAGGACCCCATGCGGGGTGCGTTAGTCCTGGGGGGACCATGCCTACGATCGGCGTCCAGCGCGGACGCTGCGGCGCTCGAAAGAGCCGCATCCGTGCCTGCCGAGGAGTGCGCCCGCCCTTGTGGCGATTGCAATCCACGCAGCTGCACACAACGTTTTCCCATGTCGTTCGCCCCCCCTGCGAGCGCGGGATCACGTGATCCAGATTCAATTCAGCGCGCGTTTTCCGACGGCCGCAATATTGACACGTATTGCGATCGCGCGCGTAGATATTCGTCCGGCTGAAGCGGACGTGACGGCGCGGCACGCGATCGAAGAGCGCGAGTTGAATCACGCGCGGCACGCGAATCCGACCCGCGACAGTGCCGACGGACTCATCCGCGTTGCGCACCGAGAGCACGCGCCAGGCGTCGAAGTCGAACGTGTCGTAGCGCTCGTCGACGGCTTTCGCGACGCCCTGGTAGAGAAGCACGAAGGCGCGGCGGGCAGACGTGACGTGCACCGGCAGGAAGCACCGGTTCAACACCAGGACGGCCGCGTCCAGCATGGACGTACCTTAGCCACAACGGCGGAGCGCATCAACGCACGAGCTCGGCCACGCGCAGCACGAGCTTCGCTACGTCCTCGTCGGCGAGCGTGCGCGGATCGAACACGAGCGCGTCGCGCTGGATGCGCGCGAGCACGGGGGGGTCGCCCGAGCGCAGCAGACGAGCGGCCTCGTTCGGCGAGCCGGAGGGCACGACGCGCACGACCGCGCCCGGCAGCTCCAGCTCCGGCAGCGCGCCACCACCGACGGGAGAGCTGCCGGTCTCGACGCTGACGCGCGTCACACCCGCTTCCCGCAGGCGCGCGGCCAGCTCCGCTGCACGGGCCTCGAGCTGCTCGCGGGTCGCGCGCAGCATTGCGACCACGGGGATCTGGTCGGCTCGGCCGGCGGCCAGCGCGCGCAGGGTCCAGTGCAGCGCGGCGAGCGTCAGCTTGTCGACGCGCAGGGCGCGCGCGAGCGGGCTCGCCTTCATGCGCTCGATCAGCACCCGCTTGCCGATCGCGATGCCGGCCTGCGGCCCGCCGAGCAGCTTGTCCGCGCTGAACAGAACCAGATCCGCGCCGCTGCGCAGCCCCTCGGATGCCTCGGGCTCCGGAATCCCGTTCGCGGTCAGGTCGACGAAACTGCCGCTGCCGCGATCCTCGACCAGCGGCAACCCGAACTCGCGCGCGAGCGGCGCGAGCTCGTCGAGGCCCACTTCGCTCGTGAAGCCCTCGATCCGGAAGTTCGAGCGATGGACCTTCAACAGCATGCCCGTGTCGGGGCCGAGCGCGTCGCGGTAGTCGCGCAGGTGCGTGCGGTTGGTGGTGCCGATCTCGCGCAGCCGCGCGCGGCTCGCGGACATGATCTCGGGCACGCGGAACGAGCCACCGATCTCGACCAGCTCGCCGCGCGAGACGATCACCTCGCGCCCGGCGGCCAGCGTGTCGACGGCCAGGAACAACGCGGCCGCGGTGTTGTTGACCACGTGCGCGGCCTCGGCGCCGGAGAGCAGACAGAGCAGTTCCGCCACACGCGCGCTGCGCGAGCCGCGCTCGCCGGTCTCGAGCTCGAGCTCGAGGTCGCTGTAGCCGGCCGCGGCTTCGACCAGCTCGTCCAGCGCCCCGCGCGCGAGCGGCGCCCGGCCCAGATTGGTGTGCAGGACGATGCCGGTGGCGTTCAGAACCCGGCGCGGGAACGGGCGCTCGAGCCCCAGCGCCCGCTCGCGCACCCGCTCCACGAGTGATTCGAGATTCGAGACCGTATCTCTCGCTCCGGCCAGGAGCGCCGCTCGGGTCTCTTCAAGAACGGCGCGCGAAGCCGCCAGAACGCTCCAACGGCCGAGCTCCCGACCCTCGAGAGCGGCTTCGACCAGCCGGTCGACCGCCGGCAGACCCCGCAACTCCGCATTGACCGACCGTGCGCTGTGATCTACGGTCACGTTTGACCTCCGTCGTGCGGTGAATCCGAGCGAGTGATTCGAGGTTCCCGCCCCGGAGGTTGCTGTTGCGGGAGGACGTGTTGGGCCAGGCTGCATCGCCCCACGTCACCCCTACGCTCCCGGACGCCCCTGTGTCCGCTCTCTCATTTATCACGGTACGCCAGGCTTCCGTTCCCGCACTCGCCGCTCGACCGCGTATTCCGCGGAACGGCGCAGCCGGGGACCCGCAGGCGTACCTCGAAGGGATTTGTCATGCGAAACGAGATCTTTGTAAACGTCGGCCCGCGCGAGACGCGAGTCGCCGTCCGCGAGTCCGACAAGATCGTCGAGCTCCACATCGAACGCAGCAACGAGCGCGGTGTAGTCGGGGGCATCTACAAGGGTAGGGTGACCCGCGTCCTGCCCGGCATGCAGGCCGCCTTCGTCGACATCGGACTCGCGCGAGCGGGTTTCCTGTACGTGGGCGACTACCGCTCCGAACTCGACGACGCCGACCTCGACGACGAGAACGGCGGCGGGCGCTCGCGGCGCCGCAACGGACCGCCGCCTCAGATCGAGGACGTCCTGCAAGAAGGTAACGAGGTCGTCGTGCAGGTCTCCAAGGAACCGCTCGGCACCAAGGGCGCGCGCATCACCTCGCGCATCTCGATTCCGGGCCGGCACCTGGTGCTGATGCCGTGGGTCTCGCGGGTCGGCGTGTCGCGCCGGATCGAGGGCGATCGCGAGCGCCGCCGACTGCGGGCAATCGTCGAGAAGTACCGCCCGGCCGATCTCGGCTTCATCGTGCGCACCGTTTCGCACGGCGTGTCGGAAGCCGACATCAAGGCCGACATCGACTACCTGACGAACCTCTGGGCGGAGATCCAGAAGCGCAAGGAAGGCATCCGCGAGGTGCCCGCGCTGATCCACAGCGAGCCCTCGCTGCACCTGCGCGTGCTGCGCGACATGGCCTCGCACGAGACCAAGATGATCGTGGTCGACGATCCCGACGCCTACGGCGAGATGCAGGCGTTCACGCAGCGCTTCATGGCCGCGCCGCGGCCGCGCATCAACTACTACAGCCACCCGCAGCCGCTCTTCGACGCCTGGAAGATCGAGAACGAGATCGAAGAAGGCCTCGGGCGCAAAGTCTGGTTGAAGTCCGGCGGCTACCTGATCTTCGATCAGGGCGAGGCGCTGACCGCGGTCGACGTGAACACCGGCCGCTACACCGGCGGTCGCGGGCGCAACCTCGAGGACACGATCCTCAAGACCAACCTCGAGGCCGTGCGCGAGATCGTGCACCAGCTCCGCTTCCGCAATCTCGGCGGCCTGATCATCCTGGACCTGATCGACATGGAGAGCGCGGCGAACCGCGACAAGGTCTACCGCGCGCTGTCCGAGGCGCTGCGCGAAGACAAGGCCAAGGTCAACATCCTGAAGATTTCCGAGCTCGGCCTGATCGAGATGACGCGCAAGCGCACGCGCGAGAGTCTGGGCCAGCAGCTGTGCGACTCTTGCCCCACCTGTGAAGGCAAGGGCTACCTGCAGTCGCCGCAGACGATCTCGAACCGGATCTTCCGCGACCTGCCCAAGGCCGCGACCTACCTGCACGGCGCGACGCTGCGCTTGCAGGCGCACCCGAGCGTGACTCAGATCCTGCTCGGCGAGGCGGTCGATGGACTCGGGAAGGTGCAGTCGCGCATCGGCCGCGAGCTCGCGGTCGAGGCGATGCCGTCGTTCCAGCCCGAGCAGTACGAGATCGTCTCCGAGGGACCGCGCGTCGCGCTGCTCGCTCCGTCCGAGGAAGAGAGCGAGATGCAGTTCGACGTCGCGCCCGAGCCGCAGCCGCTCGAAGAGGATTTCTCCGAGGACGAGGTGAAGGCGGAGGAGCTGATGGACGGCGCCGATGTCGCCGCTGCGGAGGAAGCCGACGCCGACGTCGTCAGCGACGAGCTCGCCGACGAGCCGGTTGCGGCGGCCGAGGACGAAGACTCTCCGATCGTCTGAGCGCGTGAATGCTGAGCGCTCGCCCGCATCGAGGCGCACGTATGCGCTGTTCCTGTGCGCGCTCGCGAGCTGGTTCTGCGCCCAAAGCATGCAGAGCGTCACGTACCAGTGGCTGCTCACGCACACGCTGGCGCTGCCACCGGAACGTGTCGGCTTCGCGCAGATGGCGGCCATGCTGCCGTCGCTCCTGTTCCTGCTCGTCGGGGGCATGACCGCGGATCGCGGCGACCGCAGGCTGATGCTCGGCCGCTTCCACATCGGCCAGGCCGTGATTTTCGGCGGGCTCGCCTGCGCGATCTCGTTCGGCTGGCTCGGCTTCGAGCGCTTGGTGGCCTTCGCGCTCGCGCTCGGCACACTGCAGGCGTTCGCGATCCCCGCGCGCGACGCGCAGATCTCCGACGTGGTGAACGGCAACATGAGCCGCGCGGTCGCGGGCATGAACGTGACGCAGCAGGGCGCGCAGGTGCTCGGCGCGGTGGTCGCGGGCGTCGTGAATCCGCTCGGCGTGCCGGCGGTGGTCGCATTGCAAGCGTGCGTGGTGCTGGCCGGCGCGCTGGCGGTCGCGCGCCTCCCGCACACCGAAGCGCGCAGCGGCGCGGGTGCGCCCGGCGCGACGCTCGCCGAGCTGCGTGCGGGTCTGGTCGAGGTGCTGCGCTCGCCGGTGCTGCGGCCGGTGTTCGCCGTGATCGCGCTGCTCGGCGTGTTCTTCGTCGGACCGTTCGTGGTGCTGCTGCCGCTCCTGGTGCGCGATTCCTACGGCGGCAGCCCTGTCCGGCTGGGCGTGATCAACGCAATGGTGCCGCTGGGCGGAATCCTGACGGGGCTGTGGATCGTTCGGCGCGGCGGGATCGGCCGGAAGGGCAACGCGCTTCTGATCGGGAACGCGGCGGCCGCTTCGTGCGTGGCGTTGCTGGCGGCGCGGCCGCCCTTCGTGCTCGCGGCGGCGCTCGTGTTCGGCTGGGGCGTGGGCGCGAGCTTCGTGATGACCTCCGCGCGCACGCTCTTCCAGGAACACGCTAGCGTGGCGAACCGCGCGCGCGTGCTGTCGGTCTTCTCGCTCGGGATCTTCGGCGCGGGCCCCATCGCGTCGCTGCTCTCGGGTGCGCTGTCGCGCGCCTACGGGACGCACGCGGCGCTCGGAATCGAGGGCTCGCTCTCGCTCGCGATCGTGGGGATCACGGCCGCGTTTTCTCGGATCCGGACGCTTCGCTGAGGCCGGCGCGGACGAGCGCCGCGCGCAGCTCGACCGCGAAACTCGAAGCCGGGTCGCGCGCGAGCGTGGCCGCGCGACCGACGAGCTGGATCGGTCGCCGCAGGCCGGGAGCGGGGAGCGAGACCAGCGCGGACTTCGGAACGCCGAGTGCGAGCGCGAGCGGCCGCGGCACGAGTCCGTGTCCGAAGCCGGCGCGCGCGAGCTGAACCGCGGCGGTGTAGGATTGGATGCCCGTCTCGGGCACGAGCCGGATGCCGCGCTCTCGCGCGAGCCGGGCCAGCGGCGCGCGCAGGGCTCGCCCCGTCGCAGAGCCGGGCTCGATCGAGAGCACCGGCACGTCGACGCCGCGCCGGAGCGCGAGCTTCGCCAGACCCGCTGGCACGAGCACCATCTCCTCTTCGAAGAGCGTCTCGCGCGCGAGCTCCGCCGCCCCGATCTCGGAGCCCGCGACCAGCGCGAGCATGTACTCGCCGGCGCGCACCAGATCGACCGCGACCGGACTGCGGTGTGCGTTCAGGCGGAAGCGCAGCTCCGGTCGCCGGTGCCGCACGTCCGCGAGTACGCGCGGCCCCCAGCTCGCCAGGATCGATTCGGACACGCCGACCACCAGCCAGCCGGCCGCGACTGAGCGCTCTCCCGCGACCGCCAGCCGCAGCTCCGCGAGCAGCGGCCGCGTGCGCTCGAGCAGACGCTCCGCGGCCTGCGTCAGCCGCACGCGGCGGCCGGCGCGCTCGCGCAAGCGCACGCCGAGCTGCGCCTCGAGCGCGTCGAGCCGCTTGCTGACCGCGGACTGGGAGATGCGCAAGCGCGTCGCGGCGCTGCGCATCGTGCCGTGCTCGGCGAGCGCGGCCAAGGCTTCGATCTGGTCGATCATGAATGATTCCCGATCGGACTCGATCAGGTGAATTGTATTCTCTTTTCTCTTCCAGGACGACGACCGATACTGCGCGCGTCGGAGGTGTCGATGGAGAGCCTGGCCGCGCTGATCACGGGCGTCGCGTTCGCGACCTCGGTGATCTCCGCCGTGCTCGGCATGGCGGGCGGAATGATCCTGATGGGCGTGTACGCGATCACCCTGCCCGTGCAGGTCGCGATGATCCTGCACGGCGTGACGCAGCTGTTCGCGAACGGCTTCCGCGCCTTCTTCCTGCGCGAGCGCGTCTACACCGCGGGGCTGTTCGGGTACGCGATCGGCTCCGCGTTCGCGTTCGCGCTCTTCACCTGGCTCGCGCTGGTAGTCGCGACGCCGGTGCTGTTCCTGTTGCTGGGCGCGATTCCGCTCACGCTGTCGCTCGTGCCCCGGCGCTTCGCGCCCGGTTTCGAGAAGCGCTCCGCAGCCGTGGTCTGCGGCGCGCTCGTCACCGCGGCGCATCTCCTGGTGGGCGTCTCTGGCCCGCTGCTCGACGTGTTCTTCGTGCGCACGGAACTCGACCGCTTCGAGATCATCGCGACCAAGGCCGTCACGCAAACGGCCGGGCACGCGCTGAAGATCCTCTACTTCGGCTTCCTCGTGCCGGGCCCCCCGCTCGAGCACGAGCTCCCGCTCTGGCTGTACCCCGCGCTGGTCGCTTGCGCGTATCTCGGCACGAAGGTCGGCGGGCGAATTCTCGAGACGTTCACCGACGCGGGCTTCCGGCGCTGGACCGGGCGCGTCGTGGTCGGGCTCGCGCTGCTCTACGTGTGGCGCGGGGCGACGGGGCTGGGGTTGCCCGTGCCGTGGTAGCCTGCGGCCCGTGTCGACCGCTCCGATCCGCGCAGATTCTCCGCTGACACCGGCCGCGACGGCGGCTCCGGAGCGTTTGTCGTGGATGGCGATCTTCGACTACGTCGCGCCGACCTTCGGGCTCGGCTTCATGTTCCTGTTGATCGCGATCTACCTGATGAAGTTCGCGACCGACGTGCTCGGCATGTCCGCCGCGATCATGGGCATGATCCTGTTCCTGGGCCGCGGCGTGTGGGACGCGATCGCCGATCCGATCGTGGGCTACCTGTCGGATCGCACCAACACCAAGATGGGTCGCCGCCGGCCCTGGATGCTGGCTTCCGCGATCCCGCTCGGGCTGACCTTCGTGCTGCTCTGGATGCCGCCGAAAGATCTCGGCCCGACCATGGTGATCGTGTGGATGAGCGTGATGGTGGTCGCGTTCTACTCGATGTCCTCCGTGCTGATCATTCCGCACACGGCGCTCGGCGCGGAGCTCACCGACAACTACCACGACCGCACGCGCATCTTCGGCGGGCGGCACCTGGGCTGGACGATCGGCTCGTTCGCGGCGATTGGCGGACTCTTCGCGCTGGACCGCTCGCTCGACGTACGCATGACGGTGTTCGAGCTCGCGTTCATTGCGGGCATCGTGACGGCCGTTCTGATCCTGTGGACGGTGTGGCGGCTGCGCGAGCGCGCCGAGTTTCAGGGTCGCGGCGGCGACCATCCTTATCGCGCGTTCCGCGACGTCTGGCGCAACCCCCACGCGCGGCTGCTCCTGCTCGTGTTCGGCATCGAGAGCCTCGGCGCCGCGACGATCGGAGTCCTCACGCCCTACGTCGCGCAGTACGTCGTGAAGCGCGCCGACATCGCACCGGCCGTGATCGGCGCCTACATGCTCGCGAGCTTCGTCTCGGTGCCGTTGTGGCTTCCGCTCTCGAGGCGCTTTGGCAAGAAGGCGCTCTGGCTGGCGTCGATGCTGCTCACCGCGGTCTCGTTCGGTGCGATGTTCTTCTTGACCGAGGGCGCGATCGCGCTGATGACCGTGCTCGCGATCGCGGCCGGCACCGCGGCGAGCTGCGGCGCGATGATGGGCCCGTCGATCCAAGCCGACGTGATCGACTGGGACGAGCACGCGACCGGCGAGCGCAAGGAAGGCGCCTACTTCGCCGCCTGGAACTTCATCTTCAAGGTCGCCACCGGCCTGACCCAGGCGCTGACCGGCTTCGTACTCACGTTCTCCGGCTACATCCCGAACGTCGACCAGTCCCCGACGGTGAAGGTCACGATCCTCGCGCTCTACGGCCTGTTCCCGATGGCCTGCTACCTGATCGGCTCGGTCCTGTTCGCCCGCTTCAAGCTCGACGAAGCCGGCTACGCCGTGATCCGGTCGGACCTCGACGCACGTCGTTAGGACGAAGCGGACTCAACGACATCGGACCGTGTCGATGCGGCGGCGTGCGCCCTGGCCGCGCACCTCGATGCGGTACTGCGGCTCGAAGCCGAGCACGTCGTGGGCGAGGCGCGTGTTCACGACCACGCCGTAGCGGTGGAACGACGTGACGTGCGCGGGGCGACGGCCGAGCGCCTGTTCGACCAGCGAGAGCGCGCCGCCGAGCGAATCGGGAAGCGTGATCGGGCCCAGGCGCCGCGAGCTGTCGCGGAGCTGAGAGCGCGGGAAGATCTCGCGCCCCGCCACGTTGTAGATGCCGGGACGGTCGGCGTGCAGCGCGAGCACCAGCGCGCGCGCGACATCGCGGTCGGAGACCACCGAGAGCATCGGGTCGTAGCCGACCTGCACCTCGCCATGCGCGAGCGGCGGCGAGTTCAGGAACTCGCCCGCTTCGGTGATGATGGTCGCCGCGCGCAGGATCGTGGTCCGCAAGCTCGAGCCGTGCAGCTCCCCCTGACAGATCAGGTCCGCGTCGATCCAGGCGCGCACGTCGACGTCGCCCTCGCCGTCGAAGCCGAGCAGTTGGTTCTCCGAGACGATGTTCACGTTGCCCGGCTCGGGGCTGTACACGAATACGCTCGACAGATAGACGAAGCGCTCGATCGCGGGCCGCGCGACGCACTCCTCGACCAGCCTTCGCGTTTCGGAGACGAGCGACGGAACGCCGCCGGGCACGCGCTCGCCGGGCTGCTCGCTCACGAACGGCAGATGGATCACGGAGTCGACGCGCGCGCGCGCGAAGCGCTCCGAGTGCAAGAAGCTCTGTAGATGGCGCGCCTTCGCCAGGTCGAGGCGCTGGTACGCGATCTTGCCGCGATAGGGCGCCAGGAACGACGGCTCGGGCTCGGTGCCCGCTCCGACCACCAGGGCGACCTCGGGGTCGTGGTACAGCGCCTTCGCGAGGCGCCGGCCGACCGGTGACTCGATGTGTGTGACCAGAACCCGGCGCATCACGTTCTCTTCGTGCGCCGCGCGATTACCCGCTGGTCGACCATCTCCTGGATGCGCCGCCGCACCTGCTCGGCCATGTAGCGCACCGCGTGCGGATCATCGGCGGTCTCGGCGGGGAACTCTTCGTGGAAGCGGAACGGCTCGCCGTAGGCGATCTCGTAGCGCACCGGATACGGCAGCAGGCCGAGTGGCCCGAACAGCGGGAACGTCGGCGTGATCGGGAAGAACGGCAGCCCGAGCAGCTTCGCGAGCGGTTGCGCGTCCCAAAGAATCGGCGCCTGGTCGTCCGCGCCGACGATCGCGACCGGGATGATCGGCACGCGATGACGCAGCGATTCCTCGACGAAGCCGAGGTGGAACGACTGCAGCACGTAGCGGTCCGCCGCGCGCTTGCGAATTCCCGCCATGCCTTCCGGAAAGATCAGCACGAGTTGCTTTGCGCCGAGCATCTCGCGCACGTTGTCGCGGCTGCCGATCACCTGCCCGACGCGCGCGTAGAAGACGTTCACGAACGGCAGCGAGCCCGCCCAGCGATCGACCACCGTGCGGATCAGGCGCGGCGGCTTGCCGCCGAGAATGCCGTCGGCGACCACCATCGTGGCGTCGAACGGCAGCAGCCCGCCGTGGTTCGCGGCCAGGATCGCCCCTTCTTTCTCGGGGATGAACGCGTGGCCGGAGCTCTCGACGCGGAACCAGTACTTGTAGATCAGCTTGAAGAACGCGAGCGCGCGCCGCGCCACCCGCGGCGACATGCCGAAGTCGTCGTAGGGTCGGCCGTCGAGCGGCGCGAAGATCTGCGCCAGGCGATCGTCGTCGGCGCGGGTGAGCAGCCAGCTCGCCAGACGGTCGAGCGCGCCCGCCGATTCGTCGCGGTCGTCGAAGCTCGGCAGCTCCGGGATCGGCGGGCCGAGATCCGGCGGCTCCGACGGCAGCTCGCGCTCGCGTCCCTGTGGCTGCGCGCGCGCCTCCGTCACCATGCGCAGGCTGGCCTCGCGCAGGCGAAGCAGGTACGGGAGCGTGCCGTCGCTCTGCAGGAACGGATCGCTGCCGAGCGCGGGACCATCGCCGACGATCCCCTCATCGCTCGTCACGAGCGTTGCCTCGCCGGCTCGCGCGCGAGCAGCTCATCGGCGACCGCCGCCATCCAGCGCGCGGGCGTGGAGCGCGGCGCGTATTCGAAGATGGTCTTGGCGCGGCTCTGGGCTTCGTCGATCAGCACCGAGTAGCCGAGCACGGTCTGCGCGATCTGCTTTGGGAAGTGCTGGCGCAGCTTCTCGAGGATCTCGCCGGCCATGCGCGTGTTGCGGTGGAAGGTCGGCACCACCAGCGAGATCTCGAGCGCCGGATGCGCGAAGCGGGTGCGCACCATCTCGACCGTGCGCACCAGCTCCGCCGCGCCGTCGAGCGCCAGGTAGGTGAGCGGCACCGGCAGGACGATCTCGCTCGAGGCGAGCAGCGCGTTCAACGTGATGACGCCGAACGACGGCGGCGCGTCGAAGAGCACGAAGTCGTAGGCGGGCGCGCGCTCCAGCGCGTCCCGCAGGCAGAGGTTCTCGTCGCCGGGATGCTCGGCCGCTTCCTGCGGGAACAGCGCGAGCGACTTGTTCGAGGGAATGATGTCGAGGTTGGGGTGACGCGCGCGGATGATCGGCAGCGCGGGGCGCGTCTCCTCGCCGAGCAGCGCGTCGAGCAGCAGGTTCAGCGCCGTGCGCCGCGCCGCGCCGACCTCGACGCCGAGCACCTTGCCGAGCTGCCCCTGCGGATCGAGATCGATGAGCAGCACCCGCTTGCCGCGCTCGCGCGCCAGGTAGTCCCCGACGCTGGACGCGAGCGTCGTCTTGCAGCTGCCCCCCTTCTCGTTGATGAAGGCGATGCGGCGAGCGATGACTACGTTCCCCCCGAGAAGCGCGCGCGTTCACGCCGCGTCTCTCGAGCCCTAGTTATGCCTTGGGGCAGGACATGTCAATGAATCTGCGTCACGCGCTCGAGTCGAGCGCGAAGATTCACGGCGACGTCGGCGGTGTGCGCGAGTCGAACCGGGGTGATCGACACCCGACCGCTGCGCACGACGGAGAGATCGGTCAGAGCTCCGACGGCATCCGAGTCGCGCAGCACGCCGTCGAAGTCGTGCACGTAGAGTCCTTCGTCCTTGCGTCGGAACAGGCGGTCGTAGCCGACGGCCGCGAGCTCGGTCACGACGCGCGGCGTCTCGACATCGGCCTCGATCGGGAAGTTCACCGACAGCAGGTCCACTCCGACGGGGTAGCCGATTTCGCGCACGCTTCGCACGACGTCCGCACCCACGCGCGCCGCGCGCGTCCAGACAGGGTGAGCGGGATCACTCACCGCATCGCGCTTCCAGCCGCGGTCGTCTCCGACGCGGCCGACCGAGAGCGCGATCGCTGGAACGCCCGCGATCCAGCCCTCCATCGCCGCACCGACCGTGCCGCTCGACAGGAAGAACCCGAGCCCGACGTTGAGGCCGATGTTCACACCCGAGACGACCAGCTCGGGCGGAGAGTCGAAGAGCGAGTGCACGCCCAGATTCGTGCAGTCGGCGGGAAAGCCGCCGACCGCGAAGATCTCGATGCCCTCGCGTTCTGTTCGCGTGACGCGCAGCTCGTCCCAGCGCGAGATCGCCTTGCCGATCCAGCTTCGCTCGCCATCGGGGACCACCACTCGCACCGCGCCGAGCTTGGCGATCTCGCGCGCGAGCGGCAGAAGCGCGGGTGAATCGATTCCGTCGTCGTTCGTGACCAGGATGTAGGACACCGCGCGGCAGGATAGCCCGCGCGCCGGTACGATTCCCCCGATGGCCCAGCCGACCGACGAGCCGCTCGACCTCGCCCGGATCCGGGCGCGCATCGAGTCCCACCGGCCGACGCTCGCGAACCCGCCCACGGACGACCGCCCGATGCTGGCCGCGGTCGCGCTGGTCTTCCACCAGCCGCCCGGCGGCGCGCCCGAGCTCCTGTTCATCGAGCGCGCCAAAAAGGAAGGCGATCCGTGGTCCGGGCAGATGGCGTTCCCGGGCGGTCGCCACGATCCGGGCGACTCCGACATCTCCGCGACCGCTTCGCGCGAGGCGTTCGAGGAGGTCGGGGTGCAGCTCGACCGCCCGTTCGGCCGGCTCGACGACTTCTCGGGCAGCCGAAACCCGCGCGTGCCGCCGCTGGTGGTCTCGCCGTTCACCTACGAGGCGCGCGAGCGGCCGACGCTGATGCCCAACGAGGAGGTGCAGTCGACGGTCTGGATCCCCGTGCCGTGGATCCTGCACCCGGACTCGAGCTACGACTACCGCTTCGAGCGGCCCGAGTTCAGCGGCACGTTCCCCGCCGTCCGCTTCGAGGGCTACACCGTCTGGGGTCTCACCTACCGGATCCTCGGCAACCTGTTCGAGGTGCTCGGGCGCGAGTTCAGACCGGCGGGGTGACGTTGGGCAGGAACAGGCGGAACGACGCGACGGTCTGGCCCACGATCGCGACCAGGGCGAGCAGCGCCGGCGCGCGGCCGCCTTCGCTCCAGTAGCGGCGCGCGTAGAGACTCGCGACTACGAAGTTCACGTACGGGATCAGCAGCGCGACGCTGAACAGCACGCCCCAACCGACGCTTCGACGTGTCGCCAGGATCCACAACCAGAGTCCTGCGGTGACGAGCGCCCCCAGGCTCGCGCCGAGCAGCAGCAGATCGAGCGGGCGCGCGCCGAGCTCCGCCAGCGCCACGATCACGAGCGACGTCGAGACGCCGAACGCGAACACCAGCACGGCCATCCAGGCTTCAGACAGGTCGTGCGGGTTGTGTGTCATGGGGCTCGTTCCCGGAGTGATGGGTCGGTGGTGGCGCCGACCCGGAACAGGTCGAGTGGAGCGGTTCGGTCGAGAACTTCCTCGGGCGCCTGATCGCGCGCACGGGCGAGCTCTCGCAATCCCGTATCGATCCCGCGCACGGCTTTCTCGAGCGCGCGGGGCACGGACTCGCTCTCCGAGAGCGGCAGGCCATCGGCAACCGCGAGCGAATTCGCCACTCCCAGCACGTAGCCGAGCAGGTCGGCCGCGCGCGCGACCGGCAGCTTCGCGAGCGCTTCGCCGAGCAGCGTGCCGCGTAGCTGGCGCGGCAGCTGGATGCTGCCGACCAGCGCCCGTTCGGTCGAGGGCGACACCCAGTCGGACACGCGCTCGACCGGCAGCGGCCGGTACACGCGCATGGCCTGCTCGATGTCCGGGAAGCCGAGATCCTGCAGCCGATTGGCGCGCCAGCGCAGCGCGTACTCCTCGCACTCGGACGGGCTCTCGAACAGCATCCCGTAGACTAGCCGCCAGTACAGCGGCTGGTCCTCGGCGAACAGCGCGTGCGAGATCTCGTGCACGCGGTGCGGCGAGGCGTCCGGCGCGGTTCCAAAGTACACGACACCGTCCGGTGTGAAGTAGCCGATCGGCGGCACCTGCTCCTTCGAGACCACCGCGACCTCGGTCTCGGCGTGCATCGCGAGCAGCAGGATCTCGAGGTCCATCTCCTCGAGCGCCTTCACCAGGGTCGGGCGGCCGGCCTCGATCAGGGCGTCGAGCCACTCGTGCACGCGCGTGACTTGCAGCTCCGAGCCGGTCCAGCAGTCGAGATCGAACGCGGCAATGCGCTGCTCGGGCGTGGCCAGCTCGAGCAGCCACGCCGCTTCCGACATTCCGCCCGCGCGCACGGTCTGCACGAGCTCGGCTTCGGGCAGGAGCGGCACGATGTCTTCGGGGTGCTCGACCAGCATCAGGAACTCGTCGCGCAGCTCGAGCCGCAGATCCTGGCACGCGCGCGCCAGCTCGTCGTTCGACAGCGCTGCGAGTGCGGCCTTGGCGGCGCTCTTGTCGGAGCGCGCAAGGCGGATCAGCTCGGTGCCGGTGAGCTCGCCGGCTAGCGGCGCGGGCGACTCATCCGCCAATGCCGGGGATCGCTTCACGCACCGCGTCGATCGACTGGTCGACGAGGTGGATCTTGAATGCGGAGAGCACCTCGGGCGGCACGTCCTCGAGATCCTTGGCGTTGCGGCTGGGCAGGATCAGCTCCTTGATGCCCGCGCGGTGGGCGGCGAGCACCTTGCCCTTGATACCACCCACGGGCAGAACCTGCCCGCGCAGCGTGATCTCGCCGGTCATCGACAGATCTCCGCGCACGGGCTTGCCCGAGAGCAGGCTCGCGAGCGCGACGATCATGGTGATGCCCGCCGACGGGCCGTCCTTGGGCGTGCCGCCCGCGGGCACGTGCACGTGGATCTTCGTCTTCTCGAACACGTCGGCTGCGATGCCGAGTGACTCGGCGTTGGTGCGCACGTAGGAGAGCGCGGCTTCGGCCGACTCGCGCATCACGTCGCCCATCATGCCGGTCAGGTTCAGCTCGGGCTTGCCCTCCATGCGCGCGGCCTCGACGAACACGATCTCGCCGCCGACGGGGGTCCAAACCATGCCGGTCGCGACGCCGGGGCGATCGCTGCGTTCGGCGACTTCCTGGGTGAACTGCGCGGGGCCGAGAAGTCGGGCGAGATCGGCGCTGCCGATCACCGGCGCACCCTTGCCCTCCGCGATCGAGAGCGCGCACTTGCGCACCAGCGACGCGACCTGCCGCTCGAGGCTGCGCACGCCCGCTTCGCGCGTGTAGCCCTCGATCAGGCGCAGCAGCACTTCGTCCGAGAGCGCGACCGAGTCGCGTGCGAGCCCGTGCTCGGCGAGTTGGCGCGGCAGCAGGTGGTCGCGCGCGATGCGCAGCTTCTCGCGCGCGGTGTAGCCGGAGAGGTCGATGATCTCCATGCGGTCGAGCAGCGGCGCGGGGATCGTGTCGATGCGGTTCGCGGTGGCGATGAACAGCACGCGCGACAGATCGAACGGCAGCTCGACGTAGTGATCCGAGAACGCCGAGTTCTGCTCCGGGTCGAGCACCTCGAGCAGGGCGGACGACGGGTCGCCGCGGTAGTCCATGCCGACCTTGTCGATCTCGTCGAGGATGAAGACCGGGTTGCGCGTGCCCGCGCTGCGCAGGTTCTGCAGCACGCGGCCGGGCAGCGCGGCGACGTAGGTGCGACGGTGTCCGCGGATCTCGGCCTCGTCGCGCACGCCCCCGAGCGACGCGCGCACGAATTTGCGGCCCATCGCGCGCGCGATCGACTTGCCGAGCGACGTCTTGCCGACGCCGGGCGGGCCGACGAAGCACAAAATGGGACCCTTCGGATCGGGGATCAGGTGGCGCACGGCGAGGTATTCGAGCACGCGCTCCTTCACCTTTTCGAGGTCGTAGTGGTCCTCGTCGAGGATGCGGCGAGCGTTGGCGAGATCGAGGTTGTCCTCGGTCTCCGTCTTCCACGGCAGGTCGAGCAGCCACTCGACGTAGCTGCGCGCGACGGAGCGCTCGGGCGAGTGCGACGGCATGCCCGCCAGTCGGTTCACCTCGCGCTCGGCGACCTCGCGCACGTCGTCGGGCAGCTCGGCTTCCTCGAGCCGCGCGCGCAGCTCGTCGCCCTCTGCCGCCTGCTCGTCGGTCTCGCCGAGCTCCGCGCGAATCTTGCGCAGTTGCTCGCGCAAGAGCTTGCGCCGCTCCACGTCGCCGATCTCGCCCGCCGCGCGTTCGGCGAAGGTCTTCGAGACCTGCGCGATGCGGATCTCGCGCATCAGGTAGCGCATCAGCGTGCGCAGCCGCGCGAGCACGTCCTGCTGCGAGAGCAGCTCGATCTTTTCCGCGAGCGGCATGGTGCCGTTGAACGCGATCACGTCGGCGAGCCGCGCGGGATCGTCGAAGCGGTCCAGGATCTGCGCCGCTTCGTCGGGAATGTCGTCGCGCAGCGCGACCAGCTCCTTGCCCAGACGCTGCACGGTGCGGCGCGCGGCCTCGGCCTCGGGCGTGCGGTCGAGCAGATCCGGGAGGATCTCCGTGTCCGCTTCCTGGAACTGGCCGACGTCGGTCAGGTCGTGCAGGCGCACGCGCGCTAGACCGACCGCGACCACCGACAAACCCGAACCGGTGTCGGCGAGGTGAACGATCTTGGCGAGCGTCCCGACCGGGTACAAATCCTCGAGCCGCGGCTGCTCGGTGTCGGGCGCGCGTTGAGTCACGACCGCGAGGAATCCGCCGCTCTTGGCGGCCTGCTGCACCGCCGCGAGCGACGCGGGCCGCCCGACGGACAGCGGCAGGGTGACTCCGGGGAAGATCACCGTATTGCGCACCGGCAATACGGGAACGCGGACGGGCACTTCGACCCGCTCGCCGCCGATCTCGATGGTTGTCGTCTGGGCTTCGCTCACAGCGTCGGCAACGCTAGAGCCCGCCCGAGCGCGGTCAAATCAGCTCGCAGGAACGAGTGATCAGTACTCGAGCTCGTCGTAGTTCATCGAGTTGAGGCACGGCACGCGCTTGATCAGGTTGATCAGCGAGCCCGCCTGCGAATAGTCCTTCAGCTCGCCCTTCACGATCAGGTTCCGGTCCTTGATCTGGATGTCGATCTTGCGACGAGCCTGGGTCAGCTCCTCGTCGTTCTCGATCTCCTTGTCGATCTTGGCCATCACGGTCTGGTCGGTCGCCGCGCCGCACTCCTCGACCTGGCCGACGCGGATCCGGTTGCGGACCTCTTTCACGCCGCGCATGCCCTTGATGATCTCCTCGGCCTTCTTGCTCTTCTCTTCGGAGTCGACGTTGCCGGTGAGCATCATCATGCCGCGCATCGACTTCACGGTGACTTCCATCAGGCCGGGCTCTTTGTAGAGGTCCTTGCCTGCCTTGAGTTCGCGCTTGAACTCGGCCTGGCTCTGCGCGGACGCCTGCAGGGCGAATCCGAGGGACAGGGCAATCGCGAGCGTGAACACGATGCGCAATGACCGAATCATTGAAGTGCCTCCGAAAGTGGGTACCTGGCCACCGGAAAGTCGTCCCGGCTGTGAAACCGGGCCGTAGCCTATCGGACGCTGCTTACAGCGGTCAACCGCGATCGGCCCCGGCAACGGGTGTCGGGAAACTCGGACAGGGTCAGTACTTCGCGTATTCGATCAGCCGCGGAAGCGCGCCCTGCCACGGGCCGTTCCAGAGCTCGAGCACCTGCCGCGCCGGACTCGTGCCGCGCTCGACGATCGCCTCCAGCGGCTCCAGGTAGACGGTCTCGTCCTGGCCGGCGGCGTTGCGAACGGCCTGACGGTGCAGGCCGGCGCGGGACAGGGCGACGAGCTCGCGCGCGACTTCGAGCACGGTCGCGTCGGGCGCCTGCGCCTGGAGCCCCGCGCGCGCGACTTCGCCGTGCAGCGCGTGGACCTGCGCGTGCGTCCAAGCGTGCACGCGCGCGAGCGCGGCGTCGAGCGCCTGGTCGTCGTACAGGAGTCCCTTCCAGAAGGCGGGCAACGCACAGACCTGCGCGCCGGGCACCGCGTCGGTGCCGCGCGTCTCGATCACGCGCTTCATGCGGACCTCGGGAAAGACCGTGGTCAGGTGAACGTTCCAGTCCGCTACCGTCGCGCGGAAATCTTCGTGGCCGCGCGCGATGAAGTCTCGGAACGTCTGGCCGCGCGCCGGCAGGCTGTGCCCGTCGCGCACGATCAGGAACATCGGCACGTCGAGCGCCCACTCCGTGTACGCGCGGTAGGCCGTGCCCGCGCCGAAGTCGTCTTCGAACGCGAACGGCAGGAGACTCCAGCGGTCGTTGTCGGTGTGGCGCCAGATCCAGGCGCGCCACGACTCGAAGCCGTTCGGCCGCCCCAGACTGATGCTCGAGTTCGCGAACAGCGCGGACGAGATCGGCGAGGCGGCGAGCGCGAGCCGGAGCTTTCGCGCGGCGTCGGCTTCGCTCGAGAAATCGAAGTTCGCCTGCACGCCCGCAGTCGCGTGCATCATGTGCAGACCGAGCGTGTCGCGGCGTCCGAGGTAGTCGCGCATGATCGCGTGGCGCTCGCGCGGCATGCGCGGCAACTCGTCGATCGGCGCGAGCGGGTGAACACCCAGACCGAGCCACACGATTCCGAGCGGCTCGGAGACGCGGTTCACGAGCGCGATGTGCTCGCGGAATTCACGCATCGTGTCGTGCATGGAGGCGAGCGGCACTCCAGAGAGCTCGAGCTGACCCCCGGGCTCGAGCGTGATCGTGGCGCCGTCGCGTTCCAGACCGACGAGCTTGCCCGCGTCGAGCAGCGGCTTCCAGCCGTGTTCGCGACAGATCGTCGAGAGCAGCGCGTAGATGCCGCGGTCGCCCTCGTACGGAACGGGGCGCAGCGTCTGCGCGTACAGGCCGAGCTTCTCGTGCTCGGTGCCGACGCGCCAATCCGCGCGCTCGGTCTCGCCGTCGCGGAAGAATTCGACCAGCTGCTCCACGGCCTCGATCGGACGCTCGAAGCGCGGGTCGTCGCGCGTGAGGCTCAAGCGCGCGCGCCCGCGCAGGCGTCCGGCGCGTACAGGTCTGGGTGCAGGAATCGTACGAAGGCGCAGATCACGGCCTGCGCGCCGTAGTCTGCGCGGGTGAGTGCGCCGCCGCTCAGCCGGCCGATGTTGCCCGAAGCCGCGCCGGGATCGCCGAGTCCCACGGGCGCGCGGTAGAGCGCGTCGAAGGCGTCACCGATCGGTGTTCGCGGCGTCGCCGTCGCGCTGCGCACGCACTCGGGTGGATACTCGAAGCCGGCCGTGAACCCGATCGCCTCGCGGGCGCCGTCGAACAGCACGCAGCAGCCGATGTTCGCCCAGCCGCTCGCGGTCTCGGCGATCGCCACCAGGCCGTCCTCGATGCCCGCCGCCAGGTCGCACGTGCCGTCGCGATGCGCGCCGCGCGCGCGCTGCCGCGCGCCGGCGACGATCTCGGCGAAGCCGAGCGGCTGCGCGTCCACGCCGCTCTCGACGTCGGCGGCCTCGACCTCGACGCGCGCGAAGAACGGCGCGAGACCGCGTCGCACGGCTTCGAGCTTGGCCGTGTTCCGGCTTCCCACGCGCACGAGAACGCGCTCTCTCAAGCTTCCGAGGCCTCGCGCACCAGCTGCTCGATGCGATCCTCGAGCGCCTTCACGACCTCCGGCCCACGCAGCGGAGCCTCCGCGCACGGGCCCTCCTGCTTGCCGCGCTTGAACGGACCGACCAGCCGAACCTTGCCGGGCTCCTTCGCGATCGCGATGCAGAGCAGCTCCGTCCGCCCGCGCGTGACACGGAACTGAACGCCGTCGACGTGCTTCTCGTCCGGCTCCACCGGCGAGACCTCGAGGTGCCCGAGATAGGGAGCGCCGATCTCGGCCGCGCGTTCGCGGAACGCCTCGATCGCCTCGAAGGCCAGCTCGCGCAGATCGCGCGTCGCGTCCCGCACATCGCGGAGCCGCACCGTCAGGCCCGGGTCGCGGCTCGCCAGCTCGTCGGCCAGCTTCCGGAAGCGGTTTGGATCCATGCGCGCAGTGTATTTCATCCGGACGGCCTCCAGCGCGGCGGTATACTCGCGCCGCTTTGGCGGGTTCGAAGGCATGGCTTGCGGTTGCAGCGGGGCTCGGCGGATTCGCCTCGGCGCTCGCCGCTGGACACGTGGAGCTCGCGTGGTCCTGCTTCACGCTGGCGCTGCTCTGCTTCTGCCTGTCGACGCGACTCTCGCTGCACTGGCAGATCCTGATCGGGACCGTGCTCGGGGTCGCCTTCGGGCTCTGGCTCGGCGAAGCGGCCGACGCGATGAAGCACGTCGGGAAGCTCTTCATCGGGCTGCTCAAGATGCTGATCGCTCCGCTCATCCTGCTCACGATCGTCCATGGCGTGGCGAGCATGGGTGAGGCGCGCCAGATCGGCCGCCTCGGCTCGCGCACGGTCGCTTTGTATCTGCTTACGATGGTGCTCGCGGTCGGAACGGGTCTCGTGCTGGTGAACTTGGTGAAGCCGGGAGTCGGCAGCGATCTCGCGAACAGCGAGTTCTTCCGCGACGCGGTGGGCTCCGATGCGCAAGCGGCCGAGGGTCCGCCGCCGATCGGGGTGTTCTTGCTCGAGACCGCCAACCAGCTGGTCGAGAACCCGGTCGCGGCGCTGGCCGCGGGGCACATCCTGCCGATCGTCGCGTTCGCGATCTTGCTGGGCCTGGCGCTCGCGAAGCTCGGGGCGCAGGCCCGCGCGGTGACGGAGTTCCTCGCCGGCGCCGCGTCAGCCGTGCTGATGATCATCGGCTGGTTCGTGCGGCTCGCGCCGGTCGGGATCTTCGCGCTGGTCGGAAATCTGGTCGCGACGATCGGCTTCCGCATCGTGGTAGAGAACCTGTTCGCGTTCTCGCTGGTGGTGATCGGTGGTACGCTGTTCCATTCGCTGGTCGTGCTGCCTGCGCTGGCGTGGTTCATGGCGGGTCTCTCGCCGCGTGCGCTGTTTCGCGGGATCTTCGAGGCCTTGGTCGTCGCGTTCACGACCAGCTCCAGCGCCGCGTCGCTACCGGTGACGATCCGCTGCGTCGAGCAGGGCCTCGGCGTGCCGCGCCACATCTCGAGCTTCGTGTTGCCGCTCGGCGCGACCATGAACAGCGACGGCACGGCGCTGTACGAGGCGATCGCGGCCGTATTCATCGCCAACGTGCTCGGCTTCGAGCTCGGGCTCGGCGGTCAGATCGTGGTGTTCATCGTCTCGATCGCGACCGCGATCGGGGCGCCGGGAATTCCGTCGGCCGGCATGGTCACGATGGTGGTCGTGCTCGAAGCGGTCGGCCTGCCGGGCGAGGCCGTCGGCATTCTGCTCACGATCGACCGCTTCCTCGACACGTTCCGCACGGTCGCGAACGTCGAGGGCGATGCGGTGGTGGCTGCGATCGTGGCGCGTCAGCTCGGCTGACGCGAGCTCTCACATCGCGGCGTCGAGGGCGACTTCCGGCTCCGCGGCGCGCAGCTCCGAGAGACGCATCTCCATGACCTGGTTGAAGCGGCCCCGCGAGCGCGAGGCGATCGGCTCGCCCATGTCGAGCTTCACGGTCAGCGGATCGAAGAACCGGCCGTTCTTCTGGATGCGGAAATCGAGGTGCGGTCCGGTCGCGAGACCCGTCTTGCCGACGTAGCCGATCAGCTGCTTCTGGGAAACGCTCTGACCCACGCGCAGCCCCTTCGCGTAGCGCGACAGGTGGCCGTAGTACGAGATGTAGCCGTTCGTGTGCTTGACCTTGATCAAGCGCCCGAAGCCGCCGTTCCAGCCCGCGTAGATCACCTTGCCGTTGGCGATCGACCAGACGGGCGTGCCGATCGGTGCGGCGTAATCGACGCCCTCGTGCGGCCGGCGCGTGCGCAGGATCGGGTGCAGACGCGCTTTGGTGTAGCGCGAGGAGATGCGGCTGAACTTCACCGGCGCCTTCAGGAACGCGCGGCGCACGGAGTTCCCGTCGGGCGTGAAGTAGTCGCCGTGGCCCTGCTCGTCCTCGAACCAGACCGCCACGAAGTTCTTCCTCGACGAGCGGTACTCGGCGGCGAGCACGCGTCCGTACCGGACGAAGCCGTCCTTGTCGAAGTACTTCTCGAACACCAGCCGGAACTCGTCGCCGGGGCGCGTCTGCGTCGAGAAATCGAAGTCCCACAGGAAGATGTCGGTGAAGGCATGCACGAGCTCGGCGCGCTCGCCGAGCTCGACCAGCGACGTGAACAGCGAGCCCTTCACGACCCCGCCGAGCTGGAGCACCCGCCGATCGAGCGGAGCGAGCTCCTTCTTCGCGACGAGTCGGCCATTGGGATCGCGGTCGAGTCGGTACACCTCGCCGCGGCCGCGCTGGTACTCGAACGAGAGCAGCGCGCCCGAGTCGTCGCGGATCAGCGCGTAGAAGTCGCCGGGGCGCGCGCGCCGGAAATCGAAGATCGGCCGCAGCCCGCGCGCAACCTGGTCGACCAGCACCGGATCGACGCCCGCGCCGCGCAGCGCACCGGCCAGAGTGCCGCGCTTGGGGACGCGCCCGGTGGCGATCGTCAGCGTGGAATCGGTCGCGTTCGCGAGCACCGGATCGAGCGAGCGGTCGGGCTCAGGTGCGAGCAGGTCGGAGAGGTCGTCGTAGCGAGTCGCGAGCACCGAGCGGGGTGCCGACTCGATCGAGGCCAACAGGGTCGGAAGCGTCGTGTCGTCGGCCGCGGCCGGCTGCGACGAGATCGACGCGACGGCGAGCAGAATGCCCGCGGTGAGCGCGCGTAGACCCCTCATGCTACCCCTCCGAAACACCGGCATGATTTCCCTGTATCGCAGTCGGCCGATGAATCGACTGTGACCAAAATCACAATTGCAGCGGGCACTTCGCTCGCGCCGGCAACTGGAGCGCAAAGCTGGCGAGACTGGCTGGAGCGGCGCGCGTGGACATCACGCCGGCACTTGGCGTGGCGCTCATGGGCTACGGCGCGCGGGTCGGTTTCGCCGACTCGATCGCGGACCGGCTGCACGCCCGAGCGCTCGCTTTGGACGATGGTTCGAACCGGAGCCTGATCGCCGTCTCCGCGGACTTGTGCCTGATGGCGCCCGAGCAGGCGCGGGGCCTGCGCGATCGGATCGCGGCCAGCACGGGAGTTGAAGCGTCGCGGGTGCTCGTGGCCTGCACGCACACCCACTCCGGCCCCGAGACGGGGCTCGGCAACCTGCTGGCGGGCAAGCCGCCGCCGGACTGGGTCCCCGCTCTGTTCGAAGGAATCGTGGCCGCGGCGGTCGAGGCCTGGCAGCGGCGCGAGCCCGCCCGGCTCGGCTGGTCGCGCACCGAGGCCCGGATCGGCCGCAACCGGCGGGTTGCCGACGCTGCGATCGATCCCGCGGTGAACGTGTTGCGCGTCGAAGCGCTGACCGGCCGGCCGATCGCCGTGCTGTTCCGCCATTCCTGTCACGGGACCGTGCGCGGGCACGACAGCCTCGAGATCTCCGCTGACTGGCCGGGCGCGGCCGCGAGCGCGATCGAGTCCGCGACGGGCGCGGTCGCCGTCTTCCTGCTCGGCTCGCACGCCGACGTCGACCCGCGCACGCGTGGCCTGATGGACGCTGCCATTCCGGGCCAGAGCGTCGGGCTCTCCGCCGAGGCGGTGCGCGTGCTCGGCCGCGAGGTCGCCGACGCCGTGCTCGAGAGTCTCCCGAAAGCGGAGTCCGTGGCGGACGACGCCGTGGCCCTGGCGGCGGGCACTCGCGCGGTTCGATTGCCGGTTCACCTCGGAGACCGGACGCCCGAGGCGGCGCGCGCGGAGCTCGAGCGGCGCAAAGCCGAAATCGCGAGACTGCTCGGCACCACGGCGGAGTCGCTGCCGAGACTCGGCGAGCTGTGGGATCTGGCCAGCGCCGCCACGCGCGACCTGCCGGTCGCCGAGGCGCGCCACAGAATCGCGCAGGTGCGTCTGTACATCCGCGACAAGACTTCTTCTTTCTTCGTCGGGGGTCGGCGCGAACTTGACGTCGAAGTGCAGGTGCTGTGCATCGGGCGCGCCATCCTGTTGGGTCTGCCGCTCGAGCCGACCACGGCGGTCGGCCTCGATTGGCGAGACCGTATCGAGGGCGGTCGCCTCGGCGCCGTGATCGGGATCGCAAACGGCTGGCTTCGCTACCTGCCTCACCCGACGGACCTGTCCCACCCGCGCGCGCTAGAGCACTACGAGGTGCTGCAGAGCCTGCTCGCGCCGGGCGCGTGCGAGGCGCTACTCGATGCGGGTGAAGCGCTCGCGCGCGAGCTCGCTCAGGCCTGAGTCAGGTCGCCGATCGCGTCGGCCACGCACTCGAACAGCGGCTCGATCTGGCCGACCTCGAGGCACGAGAACGCCACGCGGATGTCCGTCGCGCCCATCGAGATCACGCCGACGCCGTACTTCTCGAGCAGCTGCAAGCGCAGCTTCTCGGCGTCGACGCCCTTCACCTCGACCAGCATGAAATAGCCGCTGTTGAAGGGATAGACGGTAAAGCTCTCGGCGAACCCGGGTTGGCCCGCGATCTGGTAGACGCGCTCCGCACGCTGGCGGAGCACTTCGCATTTCGCCGCTCGTTCCGCGTCGATGCCCGGCGCCGCCAGTGCCCGTTCGACGATCGACTGCGACAGCTGGGGCACGTTCGAGATCCCGCCGCGGATGGCGCCCCGCGCCTTCGCGTCGAGGACCTCGCACACCACGTCCGCGGTCTCCGGCCGGCCGGGACCGAAGGTGATGAAGCCGCAGCGCAGTCCCCAGACGAAGAACTCCTTGGTCGCACCGTCGAGCTTGACGGCGAGCAGATTCGGATGGCGACCGGTCAGCTTGCCGAAGAGCGACTCCGTCATCGACGGGCTGCCGAGGTGGTAGAAGAGGCCGAAGTAGGCGTCGTCGCAGAAGAC
>JANNLG010000114.1:0-4352 GCA_031396695.1 Deltaproteobacteria bacterium | reverse complement strand
CCGTCGAGCTCGATCGGCACTTCCCCGTCGGTGCAGTACGGCTCCTCGTACTGCGAGATCTGGTAGCCCTTGGGCAGGTCCGGATAGAAGTAGTGCTTGCGCGCGAACACCGAGACCGGGTGCACCTTCGCGCCGAGCCCGAGCGCGAGCCGCACCGCCAGCTCGACCGCCTTCTCGTTCAGCACCGGCAGGACGCCCGGAAGGCCGACGTCGACTTCGGTGGTCTGCGTGTTCGGTCCGGCGCCGAACGCGTGCGGCGCGGAGCTGAACAGCTTGGATTCGGTCTTGAGCTGCGCGTGCACCTCGAGCCCGATCACGGCCTCCCAGCCCTTCGGATTCACGAACGCGTTGGAGTCGGCCATCGGCTCACGGTACCAAATTGATCAGGCGACCCGGCACGTAGATCACGCGGCGCGGCGCCCCCGCGCCCAGGTGCTTGCGCACGTTCTCGCTCGCGAGCGCGGCTTCGAGCGCGGTGGCCTGATCGGCGTCTGTGGGCACGCGCACGCGGTCGCGCAGCTTGCCCGAGACCTGGACCGACAGCTCGAGCTCGTCCACCAAGAGGAGTGCGGGATCCGCGACCGGCCAGGGCACACGCACCAGCGACTCCGCGTGGCCGAGCCGCTGCCACAGCTCCTCGCCCAGGTGCGGCGCTAGCGGAGCGAGCAGGAGCACGAACGCCTCGGCGAGCTCGCGCGAGACCGGCCCGTCCTTCTCGATGTCGCGCACGAACACCATCAGCGCGGAGATCGCGGTGTTGAACTCGAGCGCCTCGTAGTCGCGCGACACCTTCTCGATCGTCCTGGCCAGCAGCCGGCGCTGCGCCTCGCTGCCCGGGCCGGACGCGAACTCGCGCACGCGATCGCCCGCGTCGTCCTCCTCGCAGACCAGCCGATAGGCGCGGCCGAGGAAGCGCGCGACGCCGGGAATGCCGTCCGTCGACCAGGGCGCGGCCTTGTTGAGCGGGCCGATGAACATCTCGTAGAGGCGCATCGAGTCGGCGCCGAACTCGGCGATCACGTCGTCCGGATTCACCACGTTTCCGCGGCTCTTCGACATCTTCTCGATCACTTCCTCGAGGTCGACGTCGACGCTCGGCGCGAGCGCCCGGCCGTTCTGCCAGCGCACCTGCTCGGGCTCGATCCACTCCTCCGCGAGCTCCGCGCCCGAGCCGACGTGGACCGGTGTCTCGCCCTCGAAGCGCACGTCCGCCCGGCTGTAGTACTTGGGATTGCCGGCGTCCTCGGAACGGAACAGCCGGTAGCTCTTGCCCTGGATCATGCCGGGGTTGAGCAGCTTCTGGAACGGCTCCTTCGTGTGCACCAGGCCGAGATCGAACAGCACCTTGTGCCAGAAACGCGAGTACAGAAGGTGCAGCACCGCGTGCTCGGCGCCGCCCACGTACAGATCGACGTTCATCCAGTAGCGCTCGGCTTCCGGCGAGAACGCCGCGTTGGTGTTGGTCGGGTCGCAGAAGCGCAGGTAGTACCAACAGCTCCCCGCCCACTGCGGCATGGTGTTGGTGTCGCGCAGCACGGGGCGGCCGGTCTCGGGGTCGGTGCACTCGACCCATTCGCGCGCGCGCGCGAGCGGCGACTCGAATCCGCCGCGCGGCTTGAAGTCGTCGAGCTCGGGCAATCGGACCGGCAGCTCGGATTCGCGCACCAGCTTCACGCGACCGTCTTCGGTATGAAGCACCGGGAACGGCTCGCCCCAGTAGCGCTGCCGACTGAACAGCCAGTCGCGCAGCTTGTACGCGACCGAGCGCGCGCCGAGTCCCTTCTCTGCCAGCCACGCGCTGATCGTCTCCTTGGCCTGCGCAGTCGGCAGGCCGTCGAGCAGGCCCGAGTTCACCGCCGTGCCGTCGCCGTCGTACGCCTCGCGCGAGACGTCGCCGCCGCTGACGACCTCGACGATCGGCAGGCCGAACGCGCGCGCGAACGCCCAGTCGCGCGGATCGTGCCCGGGCACCGCCATGATCGCGCCCGTGCCGTAGCCGGCCAGCACGTAGTCGGCGACCCAGACGGGAATGCGCGCGCCGTTCACCGGGTTCAGCGCGAACGCGCCCGTGTCGACGCCCGTCTTGGTCTTGGCGTCGGCCATGCGCACGCGTTCGCTCTTGCGCGCGGTGGCCTCGACGTACTGCGTGACGACTCCGCGCTGCGCGGGGGTGGTGATCTTCGTGACCAGCGGGTGCTCGGGCGCGAGCACCATGTAGGTCGCGCCGAACAGCGTGTCGGGCCGCGTGGTGAAGACTTCGAGCTGCTCGCCGGGATGATCGGCGAGCGCGAAGAACACGCGCGCGCCGACGGACCGACCGATCCAGTCGACCTGCATCTTCTTGATGTGATCGGGCCAGTCGACGAGCTCGAGATCTTCGATCAAGCGATCCGCGTACGCGGTGATGCGCAGCATCCACTGCTCGAGCGGCATGCGCACCACCGGGTGGCCGCCGATGTCGCTCTTGCCGTCGCGCACCTCTTCGTTCGCGAGCACGGTGCCGAGCGCGGGGCACCAGTTCACCGGCACCTTCGCCTGATAGGCCAGCCCCTTCTCGTACAGCTTGCAGAAGATCCACTGCGTCCAGCGCACGTAGCCGGGATCGGTGGTGTCGATCTCGCGCTCCCAGTCGTACGACAGGCCGAGCCCCTGCAGCTGCTCGCGGTAGCGCGCGATGTTGCGAACGGTGGTGACACGCGGGTGCTGGCCGGTCTTTACCGCGTGCTGCTCGGCGGGCAGGCCGAACGCGTCCCAGCCCATCGGGTGCAGCACGTTGAAGCCGCGCATGCGCTTGTAGCGGGCGAACACGTCGGTCGCGACGTAGCCCTTCGGGTGACCGACGTGCAGGCCTTCGCCGGAGGGGTACGGGAACATGTCGAGCACGTAGTACTTGGGCCGAGTCGGGTCGATCTCGGTGCGGAACGTCTTTCGCTCGAGCCAAAGGCGCTGCCATTTGGCCTCGAGCTTGCGCGGCTCGTACGGCATGCGCGGCAGGATAGCAGCTCGTCTCGAGGCGTCTGCCCGGCTAGAGTGGCGCTTCGGCATGGCGCAGGACGACGAAGCGAACCGCGACGCCGCGTGGTCGGCGAAAGAGCTCTCCGCGGAGGAGCTCGAGCGCAAGACTGCGCTCCTGTCGCAACGGGTGCGCGCGGTGGCGCCGAGCCAGACACGCACGGTGGCCGACCTGCTGCGCGCGTTCGCCGGTATGAGCATCCAGGCGCGCAACCTCGGCCAGTGTTACGAGGTGCTCGAGGCGATGCTGCGCGACCCGGATCGGCCGACCATCCTGCTCGGGCTCGCCGGGCCTCTGATCGCCGGCGGCCTGCGCCAGGTGATCCGCGAGCTGGTCGAGCACAACCTGGTCGACGTGGTCGTATCGACCGGCGCGATCCTGTACCAGGACCTGTACCAGGCGCGCGGCTACGCGCACTACCACGGCTCGACGCGCGCCGACGACGCGGCGCTTCGCGAGCTGTACGTCGACCGCATCTACGACACCTACGTCGACGAGGTCGGCTTCGCGAAGACCGACACCTGGATCGGCCGCGTCGCGGACGAGCTCCCGCCCGGTCCGTATTCGAGCCGCATGCTGATGGACGCGCTCGCGGATCGGATCGACGACCCGCTCTCGATCGTCGCCACCTGCCGACGCCACGGCGTGCCGATGTTCCTGCCCGCGCTGAACGACAGCTCGATCGGCATCGGGCTGACCGAGCACCACCACCGCTGCGTGGTCGAGGGCAAGCCGGGCGTGGTGATCAGCTCGATCCAGGACAACTACGAGCTGACCCAGATCGTCGCGCGCTCGCCCGCGACCGCGGCGTTCTTCGTCGCCGGCGGCGTGCCGAAGAACTACATCAACGACGCGATCGTCACGAGCTACGTGTTCGGCCAGCCCGATCACGGCCACCGCTACGCGCTGCAGGTGACGACCGCCGTCTCGGCCGACGGGGGACTCTCGGGCTCGACGCTCGACGAGGCCACCAGCTGGGGCAAGGTGCGACCGGGCGCGTCGCGCGCGATGGCGTGGCTCGAGCCGACGGTGTCGCTGCCGCTGCTCGCGACCGCGGCGATCCAGGAAGAGCTCGCGAAGGGCCGCCCGCGCTTGAAGCTCACCTGGGACGGACAGCTGCTCGCGAAGATCGAGCGCGCGCCGGGTGCCTGAGCCGACTCTGCTCGTGGACGGGGCGTGGCTCGAGTCGCGGCTGCGCGATCCGGAGCTCCGAGTCGTCGACGCGAGCTGGTACCTGCCCGCCCAAAAGCGCGACGCGCGCGCGGAGTACGCGGCCGCGCATCTTCCCGGCGCGGTGTTCGTCGATCTCTCGACCGATCTCGCGGACCAGAGCGCGCGC
>JANNLG010000066.1:0-29681 GCA_031396695.1 Deltaproteobacteria bacterium | reverse complement strand
GTAGCGTCGTCTCAGCCGGCGGGGTTCGCGGCCAGGTGCGCGAAGCGCTCGGCGACGCGCGTCCTGCGATAGGCCGCGAGGATCGGCTCGAGCTCCGTTGGCGAGGCGCCGTGCAGGATCACGCCGTCGCAGCCGAGCGCGAGCTGCGCCTCGATCTTCTTGACGCACGCCTCCGGAGTGCCCGTCGCGGCGGCCGCGAGCCACTCGCGCGGGATCAAAGCGGCGATCTGCTCGAGCTGCTCGGTCGTCGCCTTGGCGTCGATCGCGCCCGGGAAGCGGGCGACCAGCGGATCCGCGCGAAAGCGCGCGAGCGGCGCCGGATCCCAGCGATTGGTTTTGACCATCAGGTCGCCGTAGGCCTGCAGATAGGTCGCCATGCGCCCGACCGTCTTTTTCAGGCGCAGCGGCTCGGGCAGGTGATCGCCGATCGTCGCGAAGCACGACCACACGCGCACGCGCGCCGGATCGCGGCCGGCCTGCTGCGCGGCCTGCTTCACCGCGCGCACGCAGCGCGCGGTGGTCTCGTCGCTGAAGAAGGTGTGCAGCACGACCGCGTCGAACGCGCGCCCGCCGAGAGCGAGCGAGTTCGGTCCGAAGGCCGTGAAGGTGAGCGGGATCTCGCCCGCGTAGTCGGGCCCGAGCGCGAGCAGCGGGTAGCGGCCCGCCGGACCGTCGTGACCGAAGATCGTCTCGCCGCGGAACAGGCGGCGCATGATCCCGACGAAGTCCTCGAGCTGCGCGGTCGTGATCGCCGGCAGACCGTAGGCCTTGAACATCGGCGCGATCCCGCGGCCGAGGCCGAGCGAGAAGCGGCCCTCGGTCAGACGGTGCATGGTCATCGCGTAGGCGGCCGTCACCATCGGGTGTCGGGTGTTGTGGTTTGTGGCGGCGGTCGCAATGCCGAGCCGCGTCGAGACCGCGCCGGCCGCGCCGGAGAGCGTCGCCGCCTCCTTCACGTTGAAGCGCTCCGAGATGAAAGCGGAGCCGAGCCCGAGCGCTTCACCCGTGCGGATCTCGTCCAGGATCTCACGCGGCGACTTCGGCTGACCCGCGAGCGTGTAGAAGGCGAGCTCGTTCATGGCGTGCATTTGACGAGAAACTCCTCGGCTTCGAGATCGAGCGCGTGCTGCGCGTGGCGACTGGCCATGGCGAGGAACATCTCGTTCCCGCGCTCGGTCTCCTGGACGATCATCGATGCGATCACGGCCACGGCGAAGCCCGCAAAGCTGCCGCGGCGGTAGTCCGTCCAGCAGCGCTCGAACGGGTAGCCGCGCACGCCGGCCTCGAGCAGGCGCTCGTGGTAGGCGCGCACGATCTCGCGCTCGACCGGCCTGCGCGCCGCGGGCAGGAGCGACGCGCCCAGCAGGTAGGCGAGGTCGGAGAGCGGCGCGCCGATCACGAAGCTCTGCCAGTCGACGACGGTGACGCGCGGCGGCGTGCGGGTCGCGTCGATCAGCAGGTTGTCGAGCCGGAAGTCGACGTGCACGATCGAGAACGGCTCCTCCGGCAGGTCGAACGGCGGCCCGCTCGACTCGGCGACGCGGCCGAGGATCGCGACCTGCTCGGGCGCCAGCGACCGGCCGTAGCGCTCCAGGAACTTCGGGAACAGCTGCGTGTAGAGCGCGCGCGTGGTGCCCGGCGACTCGATCACCCAGTCGTGGGCGCGCAGGCTCGCGTCGTTCCAGGTCGGCGCGTGCAGGCCGACCAGCTCGAGCGCCGCCGCGCGCGCGACCTCGGGCGAGCAGCCGGCGATCTGGTCGCCCGGCCGCGCCGGCGCCATGTCTTCGAGGAACAGCGCGAACTCGGGACCGCGGCCGTCGATCGCCGCGAAGTAGCAGCGCGGAATCGAGATCTTCAGACGCGGCGCGAGGGTGCGGTAGAACTCGACCTCCTTGCGGTACAGACCCAGCGCCACGCCGGTCGCGCGGCTGGTCTCGTTCTCGGACGGGAACTTGCCGACCAGCGAGCGCGGCGCGTTCGGTCCCGTGCCCTCGAGCTCGAGCGTGTAGCGGATGCAGGTGCCGAGCTGGCCGGTGCCGATCGCCTCGGCGCGGAAGCCGCGCACCGAGGCGCCGGCAAAGCCGGCTCCGCGCAGCACCTCGCCGAGCAGACGCGCGTCGACGGTCGACGGGGTCGGGATGGCGGCGGTCATCGCCTCCGCTCGTTCATCCGGGGTTCGCGCCCGGCAGCCGGCGCGCGGCGAGCAGGAGCAGCGCGACCATCGCGAGCTCGACCGCGATCGCGACACCAGCTTGCGGAACGAAGCCGTCGCTCGCGACGCCGATCATCCGCCCGACGGCGACGCAGGCGAGCAGGAGCGCGGCCGCGCGCAGCGGCCGTCCGTCGCCGCGCGCGAGGCCGATGCCACACAGAATTGCGCCGCCGATGAACAGCCCGCCGATGTCCCCGCGCACGGTGTTCAGCGCGAGCGGACCGTCGAGCGCGATGCCGAGCTCCGCCGCCGCGCCCACCGGCGCGAACACCCAGCGCAGACCCAGCACGCCGAGCAGAAGCGCGATCAGCGCCACGAGTCCCTTCAGCAGCATCGTCATGGAGCGCCCTCCGGTCGCGGATGTCCGATCGCCTTGCGGAAGTCCTTCAACACCGAGAGCCGCTCGTTCCACGGCGACGCGTCGGCGCGCGCGGGATCGACCTCGCTGATCCCCCCCGCGAAGCCGGGCGGAATCTGGCTGTACAGCTGCGGCGGGTCCTCGAAGTCGTCCATGAAGTGGTACTCGTAGCCGGGCACGCACAAGTCGTCGTCCGCGTTCACGTCGATCGTGCGCACGCCGAAGCTCGACAGCTCGGTGGTGAGCGCCTGCGGCGGCACGATCCAGACCTGCCGCGGCGCGGCAACGAACTGGTACTGGATCTTCCGATTCTGCGAGAGGATGCGGAACTTGCGGATCTCGCCGCCGTACAGCCGGCTGCCGATCGCGTACAGCTCGAGCACGCCGTTCGCGAAGTCGGGCTCGTAGCCACGCGCGAAGCGCAGCGATTCGGGGTCGTGAGCACGCGCGAACCAGGCCACGCGCTTGCCGCCGTGAATCCGCTGGCGCGGATCGGCGGCCGCCCTGCGGCGCGGTGCGGTGAAGTCGCCGTACGGCGCGACGCGCTCGTCCGGTGCGCGCCGCAGCACCCGCGACATGGCGCGCTCGTCGCGCTTCGGTGTCGGCACCGCGCGCGTCAGCGCGTCGAGCGCGGCCTGGATCTCGAACGGCAGGTTGGTGGTCTCCTCGGCCGTGTAGCGCACGCGCTTGCCGTGCTCGAGCACCCATTTCAGGTCGCCCTTGCCGATCCAGTTCTCGGACTCGGAGCGCGCGAAATGACTCGCGGAGCGCCAGATCAGCGACGCGTCCTTGTAGAAGATGCGCGGGTACAGCGTGCGCCGGCTCGGCGCGAGCGGGCGCGTCGAATCGAGCAGCACATAGGTGATGAAGAAGCGCGCGTTCACGTCCTGGCGCAGGTGTGAGAGGTAGAAGGTGGTGTCGAACAGCACCAGCTTGTGCCGCGCGGGGTAGCGCCGCACCAGGTCGCCCAGCGGATCCGACTTCGCTTCGCCCGCGCAGCGGATCCGGGCCCCGCCGGCCAGCAGCGCGCGGAACTCGCGGGCGACCTCGGCCTCGCTCGAATCCTCCGCGCGGATCCCCGTCACGATGCTGGTCTCGGGCTTGCCCATCGAACCCGCATCCTGCGCCGAGCGAGCCGCGCGCGCCAGCCGGAGGGGCGAGGGTTGACTGCAACAGGTGCTTCGGGCGATACAAGCTGCCATGCCGCCTCGAACCCGACCGCTCCTCGCGACCGCTGCAGCGCTCGCGCTTGCGGCAATGGCCTTTGTTTCCGTGGCTGGCGAGCTCGAGCTGCCGGCCAAAGAAGAGGTCGAGGCTGCGCTGCCCGAAGGGAAGTCGCTCAGCGGCCGCGAGATCTTCGACCGCTTCCTCGACAATCGCATGCACTCGGCCGTGCAGTGGCAGACGGTCATCTCGCGCGATCCCGGGGGCAACGAGCAGCGTTCGCGCTTCTGGGTGCGCTGGAAGGACTACCGCGACGAGAACAAGAAGGCGGTCGAAGGCGTGCTCGCCAAGACCCTGGTGAAGTTCTCTGCGCCCGAAGACATGCGCCAGACCGGCTTCCTGATGGTCGTGAACGACGACCGCTCGAACGACCAGTTCATCTGGACACCTTCCTCGGGCCGCGTGCGCCGCGTGCGGCTTTCGGGCGTGGGCATCATGGGTACCGACTACACGTTCGACGACATCGGCTGGAAGAGCATCGAGGACGCCGAGTACCAGCGGCTGCCCGACGAGACCATCGACGGCGTCGGCGCCTACGTGCTCGAGGTGACGATGAAGCCGTTCGTCGATTCCGAGTACACCACCATGCGCACCTGGATCGATCGCGAGCACTACGTCCCGCTGCGCACGCTGTACCGCGACGCGAACGGCGTCGAGCTGCGCGAGATGGTCGCGGAGGCGGCCAGCATCGAGAACTTCGAGGGCGCCTGGGTCGCCACGCGCTCGACCATGTACAACCTGAAGGAGAAGACCTCGACGAGCGTGTTCGTCGAGGCCCTCGATCCCGACGTAGCGCTCGCGGATCAGGCCTTCAGCACGTTCCAGCTGTCGCTGCGCCACTAGCGGTCGGCTCGCCTGTTGCGTGATAGCTTCGCCCGGGTCTTCGGATCCGCGAAGCACCGAGAAGGAGCAGGCATGCACCGGTCGATTCTGGGTCCGCTGGTCGCGCTGGTCGTGCTCCTCGGAGCCACGAGCGGCTGCCGCACTGCAGAATCCCCGCGCGACGTCGAGCCGGAGTCCGCGGTGCCGCCCGGCATCGAGTCGTTCCCGCTCGAGGTCGTGGTCGCGACGCGCTTGAACGTGCGCGCGGGCCCCGGCGCCGAACACCCCCTGGTGGGCAAGCTCGCGCGCGGCGAGCAGGTGCGCGTGCTCGAGGAGGACAGCGGCTGGAAGCGCGTTCGCCCCGACGCGGGCGGACTCGAAGGCTGGGTTGCGGGTGAGTACCTGCAGAGCTCGCCGACCCCTTGAGCTGGAGGCCCTCATGCCGACCGTCGATCTCACGCGCGACAGCTTCGAACAAGTCATCACCGGAAACGGCATCGTGATCGTCGACTTCTGGGCGCCCTGGTGCGGACCGTGCCGCGGCTTCGCGCCCGTCTTCGAGGCCGCCTCGAACCTGCACGGCGACTCGGTGTTCGCGAAGGTGAACACCGAAGACGAGTCCGAGCTCGCCGGCGCGTTCGAGATCGCGTCGATCCCCACGCTGATGATCTTCCGCGATCAGATCTGCGTGTTCTCGCAGCCGGGCGCGCTGCCCGCCGCCGCGCTCGAGGACCTGATCCAGAAGGTGAAGGCGCTCGACATGGACGACGTGCGCCGCCAGATCGAAGCGCACGAAGCGGAAGAGGGCGCGAGCGAGTAGGTCGCGGGACGGGATCCACGCGTGGACGTACGGCGACTGCTCGAGCCCGAAGAGGAGTTCGAGCTGCGCGTGCAGGCCGACGAGCAGGGCCTGCGGCTCGATCGACTGCTCGCGAATCGGCTGCCGTTCGCGTCGCGCACCACGATTGCCGGCTGGATCCGCGCCGGTCGTGCCCGCGTGGACGGCGTGCTCGCGACGCGCGCCTCGGCGCAGGCGCTCGTCGGTCAGCGCGTGGAGCTCACGATCGAGAAGCGCGTGCGCGACACGCACGCCGCGCTCGACGACTTGCTGGCGCTGCCGGTGCTCGCGCGCGGCGAGGGTTGGCTCGCGGTCGAGAAGCCCGCGGGCGTGCCGAGTCACCCGACCGGCAACACGATCAAGCGCACGCTCCTGACGGCGCTCACGCTCAGCCACGCGGGGGAGTCGGAGCCGGGTGGGCCGTGGCTTCCGCACCGCCTCGACCGCGCGACCTCGGGTCTCGTGCTGGTGGCGCTCACGCAGCGCGCGCAGGCTGCGCTCTCCGCGGCGTTCGCGCGCGGCGCGGTGCGGCGCTTCTACGACGCGCGCGTACGCGGCGACGCGAGCGCGCGACTTCCGCGCGACGGCTCCGTGCTCGATGTGCGCCTTCCGATCGCGCGCGCGAGCGTCGCGCCGCCGCGCTTCCGAGTCGACCCGGCCGGCGTCGCGGCGCACACGCGCGTGAGGCTCCTGCACGCTTCGGCCGAATCGAGCGCGCTCGAGCTCGAGCCGGTGACCGGACGCCAGCACCAGCTGCGCGTGCACCTCGCGCACCTCGGGCACGCGATCATCGGCGACCCGACCTACGACCCGGCGTCGCTTTCCGACGAGCGCATGCAGCTCCACGCGCGCGCGCTCGAGCTGCCGGTCGGTTCGATCGGAAACCGGGTGGCGATTCAGCTCGCGACCGAAGCTCCGAGCTTCGCGTCGACCTCGCCGAGATCCATCCGGTAGCAGGCGATGCGCGTGCGGCGATCCGGATCGTAGCCGCGCCACTTGGCCGCCGGCACTTCTCCGGGCGCCGCGACGCGGAACGCGTGGCGCTCGAAGAACGCGCCGACGCGCTCCGAGGTCGTGCACGCGTACACGTAGTCGAGCTTCCGCTCGCGCGAGCGCGCGAGGGCGTAGGCGACCAGATGACCGCCCACGCCTTCGCCGAGGAAACGCGTCAGCGTGTACAGCGACGCGATCTCCGCCGAGCGCGTGCCGTCGTCGACCAGCAGCGCGCCGATCCCGGCCAGGTGGTAGCCCTCGACGAACGCGCCGAAGCCGCTCGCGAGCACGACGTCGAGCTGCTCCTGCGTGCGCGCCGCGAGGTAGCCCTCGGCGGTGCCGCGCGCGATCAGGTCCGACGCCGCGTCGTAGTCGTCGAGCACGAGCCGGCGCACGAGCATGTAGCGCTCCTGCGTGAACAGCGTGCCCGAGCCCGCGTAGGTGAAGAGCTCGTCGGGCAGACCCTCGAGCGTGCACACGTTGACCGCGGGCACGCCCGCGACAAGCATCGCCTCGACCTCGCGCAGGAGCGCCGTGCGGCGCAGGTTCGCCTGCGCGCCCGAGGCCAGGATCTGGCGCAGCTCTTCGAGGTGCACGAACGAGATGCGCTCGCGGTTCTCGCGCAAGAGCCCGCCGTCGCGATCGATCCAGACCAGCTTCGAGATGCCGAGGCGCACCGCCGCTTCACGGCAGGCGGGCGCGAACGCGAGCGATCCGCCCACCACCAGTCCGAGCTTCTTCTCGGCGCGCAGTCCGCGCCAGACCGTGCCCTCGAGCCGCGGCGTCGCCATCGACAGCACGTTCGGGCCGACCCGCGGCTCGAGCGCCGGCCGCTCGGTCGAGATCAGGAGCACGCTGATCTCGTTGCGCGCCAGCTCGTCGATCACCTCGGCGAGCTGGCCGGGCTGACGCAGCTCCGCGGCCGGCGCCGCGATTGCGAGCGTCTTGCCGTGGAATTCCTCGAGGTAGAAGCCCTTCTCCGAGAACGGAGCGGCTTGCGTCGGCTGACTCGTGTCGGCGCTCAACCCGTCGTATTACCCACGATCGACACAAAGCTGACGCAGCGGCCCGGCGCGCCGCCGAGGTTGTGGGTGAGGCCGAGCTTCGGGCTCTTGATCTGGCGCGGGCCAGCTTCACCGCGGAGCTGCAGCCACATCTCGTACATCATGCGCAGCCCCGAGGCGCCGATCGGGTGGCCGAACGACTTCAGGCCGCCGTCGGGGTTCACGGGCTGCGCGCCTTCGAGATCGAAGCGGCCTTCCTGCTCGTCCTTCCAGGCCTGACCGCGCGGCGAGAAGCCCATGTCTTCCATCAGCACGAGCTCGGTGGGCGTGAAGCAGTCGTGCACCTCGGCCATGCTGATCTGCTCGCGCGGATCGGTGACGCCCGCCTGCTTGTAGGCGTCGCGCGCGCTCGCCACGACTTCGGGGAAGCTCGTGAAGTCGTAGTCCTGGCTGAAGTAGCCCTCGGCCGGACCCGCGGCGAAGGCAAGCGCCTTCAAGTAGATCGGGTGATTGGTGTACTTGTGCGCGTCCTCGGCCCGACACAGAATTGCGGCGGCCGAGCCGTCCGAGACGCCCGAGCAGTCGAAGATGCCGAGCATGCCGGCGACCGAGGGCGAGGCGCAGATCTTCTCCATCGCGACTTCCTTGCGGAACTGGGCCTTGGGATTCTTCGCGCCGTTCTTGTGGTTCTTCCAGGCGATGCGCGCGAGCACCTGCTTCAGCGTCGCCTCGTCCACGCCGTACTTCTTGGCGTAGGCGGGCGCGAGCAGCGAGAAGGTCGCGGGCGCGGTCATCGCGGAGTCGGTGCCGTCGGACGGCGGCCGGCTGCCGGTGAGTCCCGAGAAGCCGGAGTCCTTCAGCTTCTCGACCCCTATCGCCATCACCAGGTCGTAGGCGCCGCTCGCCACCGCGTAGGCGGCGTTGCGCATCGCCTCCGAGCCCGTCGCGCACATGTTCTCGAGCCGCGTGACCGGCTTGTACTGCAGCTTCAGCGCTTCCGAGAGCATCAGGCCCGATACGCCGCTGCCCATGGTGCCGAGCCAGTACGCGTCGACGTCGTCGGGGCCGACGCCGGCGGACTTGTAGGCATCAGTCGCGGCGTCGACGAGCAGATCGTCGGCGCCCTTGTCCCAATGCTCGCCGAACGGCGTGCAGCCCATGCCCACGATCGCGACGCGATCCTTGATCCCATTGGAAGCCATGGAGACTCCTTGCTCGCCGGAAGCTAGCGCTTCGGGCGCGCCTTCCAGAAGTAGTTGTGCACGCCTTGTCCGGTGTAGAGCCGCCGGAAGGTCATCTCGAGCTCGTTGCCGATCTTCACCGACTTCGGATCCACGTCGGTGAGCTCGCACGAGAGCCGTCCTCCGCCGTCGTAGTCGACGATCGCCGCCACGACCGGCGGCTGCAGCGTGTAGGCCAGGTGATCGAGCGTGTAGGTGGCGACCTTGCACGACGCGTCGGCGAAGCACTCCTCGCGCATCTGGTCGACGGCGGCGCACTTCACGCACACGCGCTGCGGTGGCAGGTGACCGGCGCCGCAGGCTTCGCAGCGCGAGCCGAAGAACGCGTGCTTCCAGTGGCCGGCGCGCTGCATCGGAGGCGCGGCGGGGCGTTCCGGCTCGGGCCGGCGCGGCGGCTCGAAGGGCAGGATGCCGCGCCACTTCAAGTAGGTGTTGTAGGGCAGGTCGTTGCGCTTGCTGCCGAGCCACCGGTCGACGCTGTGCACCGCACGAGCGTTCTCGATCTTCGCGGTCACTTCGAGCACGACGGCGTCGCAGCCGTCGCCGCCCACCACGACCAGAATCCGGTCGCCGGCGACGGCGCCGTCGAGCGTGCGCGCGAGCAAAAGCCCCGCGTGCGCGGCGCCGGTGCGGCCGACCGCACCGAGCAGCGGATCGGCGATCTGCTCCGGCTTCAAGCGCAGCGCCTCGGGCACGAACGCCATCGCGCGCGCGTTGGTGCCGTCGAGGATCACCGTCTTCAGGTCAGCGGGGCCGATGCCAGCGTTCTTGAGTGCGCGCGTGGCCGTGTCGAGCACGATCGGGCCGAGCGTCTCGGCGCCGAAGCGCTCCTCCCACTGCTTCGCGAAGGGATCGCTCGGCAGCCGCCACACGTCGAGGATCTCGACCGTGGCCGACGCGCGGCCGACGATGCGCGCGATTGCCTCGGAATCGGGCCCGGTCACGAATGCGACGGCTCCGTCGCCGCTGCCGCTCTCGCGTCCTCCCCCGGGCGCGCCGATCACGACGTCCGACGCGACGACCAGCGCACGGCCACCGCCCGCAGCGGCGTCGGCACCGGCGAGCAGCGCGGCGATGCCCATGCGCGTCGACGCGCCGAGCTCAAGCGAGCGCACGGTCTTGGCCAGGTCGAGCGCGGCGGCCACGGTCGCGGCGTTCAGCTTCTCCGCGTACGGCGGGCTGGTCGTTGCGAAGATCAGCGTGTCGATGCCGCTCGAGCCGCGCACCGCGTCGCGCGCGGCTTCGACGGCCATCGAGACGGAGTCTTCGTCGTAGCTCGCGACGCTGCGCTCGCCCTTGCCCGCGCCGATCGCGGCGCGAAGCAGACGGTTGTAGGGCAGGTAGCTCCCGTAGCGCGTGATGCCGGCCAACTCCGCTCCTCCTCGAGGTTTCGCTTGCCGCGCATCTTACACGCGCGCTCGCGTCAATTCACGCAGTCGGCCGCGCCGCCGTCGATGCGCAGATTCGCGCCGTTCACGCAACGTGAAAGCGGACTCGCGAGGAAGGCGACCAGCTGCCCCACGTCTTCGGGCGTGCAGGCCACACCCGCCGGATTGTCGACCAGGCGCGCTGCCGAGTAGCGCTCGAGCACCTCGCGCGTGGCGATCAGTCCCGGGCTCACCAAGTTCGAAGTGACACCCGTGCTCGCGAGCTCCTTGGCCAGGCTCAGCGTCATGTTCGGCAGCGCCGCCTTCGACGCGTAGTAGTGCGGCATGCGCGAGGCGGGGCGGCTCGAGCCGATCGTGCCGATGAAGATCACGCGGCCGAAGCCGCGCGTCTTCATGCCCGGCACGAACGCCTGTGTGAGACGCACGGCGGACAGCACGTTCTTCTCGTAGATCGACAGCCAGTCGCGCGACGTCCCCTGGAGCCAGCCGGGGCCCTCCGCGACGCCGTAGTTGTTCACCAGCACGTCCACGTGCGCGGCGACGCGCAGCGCCGCTTGCACGGCGTGCGCAGCGCCCTCGTCGTTCGTGATGTCGCCGTGCACGCCGTCCGCGCGTCCGCCGGTGGCGCGGATCTCGCCGACCACGCGTTCGGGCTCGCCGGCGTGGAAACCGTGCACGAGCACGTGCGCGCCCTCGCGCGCGAGCACCTTCGCGATGCCTTCACCGGTTCCGCGGTAGCTGCCGGAGATGAACACGACGCGGCCGCTGATTTCCAGATCCATCAGTATCTCCTCGTTCGAAGCGATGCGACTAGCGCGAGCACCGCAAAAGCGGCACCTGCGAAGAACGGCGCTTCCGGACCGCGCGCGTCCCAAAGCCATCCGGCGAACGGGCTCGCCGCGAGTAATGTCACGCCCGTCACCAGGTGGAATACGCCGAAAGCGGTGCCGTGAAGATCGCGCGGAGCGGTGTCTGCGACGAGCGCCGCGAGCAACCCCTGCGAGAGTCCGAGGTGCAGCCCGAAGAGACCGACGCCGAGGGCGGCGGTCCCGATGCCCGACGAGAGCGCCAGCACGAGTTCGCTTGCAATCAGTACCGCGCAGGCGACCGCGAGCAGGTGCCGCCGATCGATGCGGTCCGAGAGCGCGCCTGCCGGATAAGCCGAAAGCGCGTAGGAGAGGTTCATCGCCACCAATACGAGCGGTCCGAGCGTCGCGCGCAGTCCGACGGACCCGGCGCGCAGGATCAGGAACGCCTCGCCGAAGCGCGCAAGCGCGAGCAGCGCAGCGATCGCGAGCACGCCCGCATAGGCGGGTCCGAGTCGGCGCAGCTCGCGCGGGTGCAGCGGCACGCGTCCTTCGCCGCCGACCCGATTCGACTCCGGCTCCGAAACGCCGAACGCGAGCAGCGCCACGGCGACGAAGGCCGGAACGACGGCGATCCAGAACACGCTCCTGAAATCGTCGTGAAGGAGCGCCATGCAGAGCACCGCCAGGAGCGGCCCCGCGAACGCGCCGACGGTGTCGAGCGACTGGCGCAGGCCGAAGCTCGCACCGCGCAGCGCCGGCGGCGCGAGCTCCGCGATCAGCGCGTCGCGCGGAGCGCCACGAATGCCCTTGCCGACGCGGTCGATGACGCGCGCCGCGACGACCCAACATAGTGTAGGAGCGAGCGGAAACATCGGCTTGGTGAACGCCGCGAGAGCGTAGCCCGCGAGCGCTAGCGGCTTGCGCCGCCCGAGCCAGTCGGAGAACGCGCCGGAGAACAGCTTGGTGACCGAAGCCGTCGCTTCCGCGATGCCCTCGATCCAGCCCACGGCGAGCGCGCTCGCGCCGAGCGTTCCCACCAGGTAGAGCGGGAGGAGCCCGTGGATCATCTCGGATGAGATGTCCATGAACAGGCTGACGAGACCGAGCACCCAGACGCCCGCGGGAATGCGCGCGCGCGAGTTGCCGACCCCAGGGTTCACGGGCCACACTGTGCCATGCGACTCAGACAGATTGCGCTCGTAGCGCGCGAGCTCGAACCGGTCGTCGGTGATCTCTGCGCGGTTTTGGGTCTCGACGTCTGCTACCGCGATCCGGGCGTGAAGGAGTTCGGACTCCACAACGCGCTGATGGCGATCGGCACGAGCTTCCTCGAAGTCGTCTCGCCGACGCGCGAGGGCACCACCGCCGGGCGCCTGCTCGAACGGCGCGGCGGCGACGGCGGCTACATGGTGATCGTGCAGACCGACGATCTGGAGGCGGACAAGAAGCGCGTGGCCGAGCTCGGCATCCGCGTGGTCTGGCAGGTGAACCTGTCGGACGCGGCGACGATCCATCTGCACCCGCGCGACGTCGGCGCCGCGATCGTGTCGCTCGACGCGATGCGCCCGCCCGAGTCGTGGCGCTGGGCCGGACCGGAGTGGCAGAAACACGTGCGCGGCGACGTGAGCCGCGCGCTGGTGGGCGCGGAGATGCAGTCGGCCGATCCCGCTCAGCTTGCCGCGCGCTGGGGCCAGGTGTTCGCTCGCAATCCGAAGCCGCTCGGCGATGGCAGCGTCGCGCTCGAGCTCGACTTCGGAACTCTGCGCTTCGTGCCCGAGCGCGATGGCCGCGGCGATGGCGTCTCGGGCATCGACGTCAGCGTGGTCGACAAAGCTTCCGTGCTGGCGCGCGCGAAGGCGCGCGGCCTGTCCGCGAGCGGCGACACGGTCGAGATCTGTGGAACGCGGATCCGGCTGGTCGAAGCACGGTAGGAGCGCGAAGTGGCCGAGCTTGGCTTGTACGAGGCGATGAGCACCCTGCGCGCGGTGCGACGGCTGAAGCCGGATCCGATTCCCGACGCAGTACTGCGTCGGGTAGTGCAGGCGGCGGCCTGGGCCCCGACCGGCGGCAATGCGCAGCCGTGGCGGGTGTTGCTGGTGCGCGATCCCGCCCTGCGGGGCGGACTCGGAGACCTCTACCGCGAGCCGTGGGCGCGCTACGCGGCGATGTCGCGCAAGGCGATCGAGGCGTTGCCGGCCGAGCGCCGCGCCTCGACCGAGCGCACGCTCGCGGCCGGCGACTATCTCTCGGCGCACTTCCACGAGAGCCCGGTGATCGCGGTGTTCTGCTTCAACCCGGCCAGCATGGCGATCACCGACGCGGGACTCGACCGGCCGTCCGTGGTCGGCGGTGGCTCGGTCTACCCGTCGGTGCAGAACTTCCTGCTGGCCGCGCGCGCCGAGGGCCTGGGCTGCGTTCTCACCACACTTCTGTGTCAGCGCGAGGCGCAGGTGAAGGCGTTGCTCGGCATTCCGCCCGAGTGGGGCACCTGCGCGGCGGTTCCGCTCGGCTACGCGCTGCGCCGCGGACACGGGCCGCTCTCGCGCCGGCCGATCGAGAAGCTCGCCTTCGCGGATCGCTGGGGCGTCGAGTACAAGTGAGCGCGCTCGAGACGGCGCTCGCGCGGCAGCCGCGCGTGGCGCTCGCTCATCTGCCGACGCCGCTCGAGCCGCTGGATGGGCTGACCCGCGCACTCGGTCGCGGCCCGCGCATCTTCGCAAAGCGGGATGACTGCACCGGCCTCGCGTTTGGCGGGAACAAGGTGCGCAAGCTCGAGTACCTGCTCGGCGAAGCGCAGGCCGACGGCGCCGACACGGTGATCACGACCGGCGGCGTGCAGTCGAACCACGCGCGCCAGACCGCGGCGGCCGCCGCGAAGCTCGGCCTGGCGTGCGAGCTGGTGCTGCCGCGCATGGTCGCAGGACGCGATCCCGCCTACGGCGCGAGCGGCAACCGCCTGCTCGACGACTGGCTCGGCGCGCGCGTGCGGATCGTCGATCGACCGGCCGACGTCGTGACCGTGGTGCAGGAGATCCAGGCGCGCGCGAGCGCGCGCGGCGGCAAGGCGGCGTTCATCCCGATCGGCGGCTCGAGCGCGACCGGCTGCTTCGGCTACGCGCAGGCCGCGCTCGAGCTGGCCGCGCAGCTCGAACGCGAACGGCTGCACGTCGAAGCGATCGTGCTCGCGGTCTCGACCGGCGGTACGCTGGCGGGGCTGCTGGTCGGCCTCGAGGCGATCGGCGTCTCGATCCCGGTGATTGGCATCGGCGTGTACGCCCCGCGCGCGCAGGTCGCGGCCACGGTGCGCGAGCTGGCGGCCGGGACCTGCGCTCGGCTCGGCACCCCGGACGTTCGCGACTCCCGCGTCGATCTGCGCGACGACTGGCTCGGTCCAGGCTACGGCCTGCCCACCGACGACATGCGCGAAGCCGTTTCTTTGGCCGCCCGCAGCGAGGGCCTGCTGCTCGATCCGGTCTACACCGGCAAGGCAATGGCCGGCCTCATCGCCCTGCGCCGGCAGGGGAATCTCCCGGAGGGGAACGTCCTGTTCTGGCACACCGGCGGCGCTCCGGGCCTGTTCGCGTACCCGGAGCTGGTTCCCTCCGGTGACGTCGCTCACAGCCTCGCGGCGAACGCCGAGCGATAAAACCGGCATCTGATCGACCGCCGGAGGGGTAGTCGCTTGGCTCAGAACGAGATCCTGCTCGCGCTCGCCGTCGTGCTCGGACTGCTCACGACCCTTTTGTCGTTCTAGCGCTCCGGGTCGTAGCCCAGGTTCGGCGCCAGCCAGCGTTCGACCTCTTCGACGGGGACGTGCTGGCGCGCCGCGTAGTCGGCGACCTGATCGCGGCCGAGCTTGCCGACGCTGAAGTAGCGCGACTTCGGGTGGGCCAGGTACAAGCCGGAGACGCTCGCGGGCGGCGTCATCGCGAAGCTCGAAGTGAGCTCGATGCCGATCTCGTCCGGCCGGAGCAGCGACCAGAGGGCCGACTTCTCGGTGTGGTCCGGGCAGGCCGGATAGCCCAGCGCCGGGCGGATGCCGCGGTACTTCTCGGCGATCAGTTCCTCGAGCGAGAAGCTCTCGTCGCGTCCGTAGCCCCACTCGCGCCGCGCCTTCCGGTGCAGCCACTCCGCGAACGCCTCGGCCAGCCGGTCGGCGAGCGCCTTGGCCATGATCGCGTTGTAGTCGTCGAGCTCGGCTTCGAAGCGGCGCGCGATCTCGTCGGCGCCGAGCCCCGAGGTGACCGCGAACGCGCCCACGTAGTCGCGCACGCCGCTCGCGCGCGGCGCGACGTAGTCGGCCAGGCACAGACACGGATCGGTGTCGTTGTTCGGGCGCTGCTGGCGCAGCATCGGGAAGCGCGCGACTTCGCGCGTGCGCGACTCGTCCCCGAACAGCACCAGGTCGTCGCCGTCGTTCCACGCCGGCCAGAAGCCGTACACGCCGCGCGCGTGGAGCTCGCCGCCGTCGATCAGCTTGCGCAGCAGGGCTCGGCCGTTCTCGAACAGCTCGCGCGCGGCGGCCCCCTGGCTGGGGCTGTCGAGAATCGCGGGATAGCGGCCCTTCAGCTCCCAAGCGGTGAAGAAGAACGTCCAGTCGATCACCTCGGCGAGCTCCGCGAGCGACACCTCGGTCAGCACGCGGCGGCCGATGAAGTCCGGAACCGAGACGCTCGCGGCGTCGAAGGTGAGCTTCGGCGCTCGCGCTCGCGCGCCCGCGAGCGGCACGAGCGGGCGCTCGAGCCGTGACGCGTTCGCGAGCCGCAGGCGTTCCTGCGACGCGCGGTTGGCGCGGTCGAACTCCGGCCGCTTCGCGGGGTCGAGCACGCTCGAGAGCGCGGCGACGACGCGCGACGCGTCCTGCACGTGCACGGTCGGCTGCTCGTACTGCGGCGCGATCTTCACCGCCGTGTGCTGCGTCGAAGTGGTCGCGCCGCCGATCAGGAGCGGCAGCGTGAAGCCCTGGCGCTGCATCTCCTTGGCGACGTGCACCATCTCGTCGAGCGACGGCGTGATCAGCCCCGAGAGCCCGATCGCGTGACAGCCCTCGGCGCGCGCGGTCTCGAGGATGCGCGCGGCCGGCACCATCACGCCCAGATCGATCACCTGGTAGCCGTTGCAGCCGAGCACCACGCCGACGATGTTCTTGCCGATGTCGTGCACGTCGCCCTTCACGGTCGCGACCACGATCTTACCGGCCGACGTGCTGCCCGACTTGTCCTTCTCCATGTACGGCTCGAGGTAGGCGACAGCGCGCTTCATGGCGCGCGCGCTCTTTACCACCTGCGGCAGGAACATCTTGCCCGCGCCGAACAGGTCGCCGACGATCTTCATGCCGTCCATCAGCGGGCCTTCGATCACGTCGAGCGGCCGCGGCAGCTTGGCGCGCGCTTCCTCGACGTCCTGCTCGATGAAGTCGGTGAGCCCGTGCACGAGCGCGTGCGAGAGCCGCGCCTCGACCGTCGCGTCGCGCCACGACAGGTCGAGCTCACGCTTCTTGCCGGCTCCCTTCACGCGCGCGGCGTACTCGACCATGCGCTCGGTCGCGTCGGGCCGGCGGTCGAACAGGATGTCCTCGACGTGCTCGAGCAACTCCTTCGGGATGTCCTCGTAGACCGCGAGCTGGCCCGCGTTCACGATGCCCATGTCCATGCCCGCGCGCACGGCGTGGTACAGGAACGCGGAGTGGATCGCTTCGCGCACCGCGTCGTTGCCCCGGAAGGAGAACGACAGGTTCGAGACGCCGCCGCTGATCTTCACACCGGGCAGTGTCGCCTTGATGATCTTCGTGGCTTCGATGTAGTGGATCGCGAAGCGCGCGTGCTCTTCGATGCCGGTCGCGATCGCGAGGATGTTCGGGTCGAAGATGATGTCTTCGGGCGGCATCCCGACCTGCCCCGTCAACAGGTGATACGCGCGCGTGCAGATCTCGACCTTGCGCTCGACCGTCTCGGCCTGGCCGACCTCGTCGAACGCCATCACCACCACGCCGGCGCCGTAGCGGCGTGCCTGACGCGCCTTGGCCAGGAAGTCCGCTTCGCCTTCCTTGAGCGAGATCGAGTTCACGATCGACTTGCCCTGCAGGCACTTCAGACCGGCTTCGATCACGCTCCACTTCGAGCTGTCGACCATCACCGGCAGGCGCGAGATCTCGTCGTCGGCGGCGATCTGATTCAGGAAGCGCGTCATCACGGCTTCCGAGTCGATCATGCCCTCGTCCATGTTCACGTCGATGATGTTGGCGCCGCCGCGCACTTGGTCGAGCGCGATCGCGGCCGCGCCGTCCATGTCGCCGGCCTTGATCACGCGCTCGAACTTCTTGCTGCCGGTGATGTTGGTGCGCTCGCCGACCATCACGAACGGGATCTCGGGCGAGAACGTGAACGTCTCGAGTCCGCTATAGCGTGAGCGCTTGTCGGTGAACACCGGAATGCGTCGCGGCGGCAGGCCGTCGACGGCCTCGACCAGCTGGCGGATGTGTTCCGCGTTCGTGCCGCAGCAGCCGCCGACCATGTTCACGAAGCCGGACTCGGCGAACTCGCGCAAGAGCCGCGCCATGATCTCGGGCGTCTGATCGTATTCGCCGAGCACGTTGGGCAGGCCCGCGTTCGGGTGCACGGACGTGAAGGTGTCGGCGATCCCGGACAGCTCCTCGACGTACGGCCGCACTTCCTCGGCGCCGAGCCCGCAGTTCAAGCCGACACAGAGCGGTTTCGCATGCGCGATCGAGCTCCAGAACGCACCGAGCGTCTGGCCGGACAGGTTGCGGCCGCTCTTGTCCGCGAACGTCACCGAGATCATCACCGGCACGCGCCGGCCGGCGGCATCGAACTCGTCCTCGATCGCCACGATCGCGGCCTTCGCGTTCAAGCTGTCGAAGATGGTTTCGATCATCAGCGTGTCGACGCCGCCCTGGAGCAGCCCGCGCACTTGGGTCGCGTAGGCCTCGCGCACCTGGTCGAAGGTCACCGCTCGAAAGGCGGGATCGTTCACGTCGGGCGAGAGCGAGAGCGTCTTCGGCAGCGGTCCGAGGTCGCCGACCACGAAGCGCGGCTTGCTCGGGTTCCGCGCCGTGTATTCGTCCGCAACCCGGCGCGCGATGCGGGCGGCTTCGACGTTCAGCTCCAGCGCGATCGGCTCGAGCCCGTAGTCGGCGAGCGAGATCGACGAGCCGTTGAAGGTCGCGGTCGTGATCAGGTCCGCGCCCGCGTCGAGGTACTCGCGGTGGACGGCCTCGGTCACGTCGGGCCGCGACAGCACGAGCAGCCCGTCGTGCCCCTTCACGTCGTGCGGGTGGTCCTTGAAGCGCTCGCCGCGCGTGTCGGCCTCCGAGAGGCCCCGCCCCTGCAGGAGCACACCCATCGAACCATCCAAAACCAGGATGCGTTCCGAAAGAAGCTGGCGCAGCAGGGCGTCGGTGTTGGGGGCCACGGTTCGGAGCATGTTACCTTGGCCCGTCCGAGTGGAAAGGGTGGGAGGAACGGTCATGGCGGGAGCGAAGCGCGGGAAGTCGGAGGCGTCGGTCCTGGCGCCGCATTTCGGCATCGACGCGCGCGGGCTCGAGTCGGTATTCGCGACCGCGCTCGCCAAGCCGATCGACTTCGCAGACGCCTTCTTCGAGTACACCACGCGCGACGCGGTCTCGATCGAGGAGGGTCTGGTCAAGACAGGAGCGCGCTCCGTTGAACAGGGTGTCGGCGTGCGCGCGCAGGCCGGCGAGCGCCAGGGCTATGCCCATGCGGACGAGATCTCGCTCGAGAGCGTGAAGCTGGCGGCCGGCACGGCGCGCGCGATCGCGGAAGGTCCGGGCAACACGCGCTCGGTCGCGCTGCGGCGCCCCGCGCAGCCGGTCTACGACCTGTATCCGCTGCGCCAGTCGCCGACCTCGGTGCCGATCGACACGAAAGTGCGTCTCTTGCAGGAGATCGACGCGTATGCCCGCGGGCGCGATCCGCGCGTCACACAGGTGATGGCGAGCGTCGCCTGCGAGGAGCGCAACCTGATGATCGCGTCGAGCGACGGCACTTGGGTCGCCGACGTTCAGCCGCTGGTCGTGCTGCGCGTGCAGGTGATCGCGGTGTCGGGCTCGCGCCGTGAGACCGGCTCGCAGGGCACGGGCGGCCGGATCGCGTACGCGCGTCTGGGCGAGCCCGAGACCTGGAAGCCGTTGGTCGACGAGTCCGTTCGCATCGCGCTCACCAATCTCGAGGCCGTGAACTGCCCCGCCGGCACGATGGACGTCGTGCTCGGGCCCGGCTGGCCGGGGATCCTCTTGCACGAAGCCGTCGGCCACGGTCTCGAGGGCGACTTCAATCGCAAGAAGACGTCGGCGTTCTCCGGGCGGATCGGCCAGCGCGTCGCGTCGCCCGGCGTCACCGTGGTCGACGACGGCACGCTGCCCGGCCGGCGCGGTTCGCTGAACGTCGACGACGAGGGCACGCCCACCGACCGCACCGTGCTGATCGAAGACGGCATCCTGGTCAGCTACATGCAAGACCGCTTGAACGCGCGGCTGATGGGCATGAAGCCGACCGGCAACGGCCGGCGCGAGAGCTACCAGCACCTGCCGATGCCGCGCATGACCAACACCTTCATGCTCGCCGGTCAGGACGATCCGGCTGACATCCTGCGCTCGGTCAAGAACGGCTTGTATGCGGTCTCGTTCTCGGGCGGGCAGGTCGACATCACCAGCGGCAAGTTCGTGTTCTCGGCCAGCGAGGCGTATCGCATCGAAGACGGCAAGATCGGCGCGCCGGTGAGAGGGGCGACACTGATCGGCGACGGACCGGACGCGCTCACGCGCGTGTCGCGGATCGGTCACGACATGGCGCTCGACCCCGGCATCGGCACCTGCGGCAAGGACGGGCAGGGCGTGCCGGTGGGCGTGGGCATGCCGACCATCCGCATCGACGCGCTGACCGTCGGCGGGACGCAGGGTTAGCCGCGTGGACGAGCTGCAAGACGCCGTCGCTCACGCGCTCGAGCACGCGCGCAAGGCGGGCGCCTACGCCGCGGACGTGGGGCTGACGGCCGGCGAGAGCTTCGAGGCGCGCGTGCGCGGCGCCGAGATCGACTTCGTGAAGCAATCACGCGAGCGCAGCCTCGGAGTGCGCGTGTTCTACGGCGGCCGCGGCGGGCTCTCGTCGGCGACCACGCGCACCAACGACCTGACCCCGCGCGTGATCGCGGGTGTCGCCGCCGACGCCGTCGCGCTCGCGCGTGCGACCGTGCCGGATCCGTGTGCGGGGCTGCCCGACGGCGGCTTCGCGAGCGGCCCGAACGACCTGGAGCTGTTCGAGCCGTGCGATCACCCGTTCGACACCGAGGCACGCATCGCGTCGGCGCGCGAAGCCGAAGCTTCTGCGCGCGCCGTCGACCCGCGCATCGCGGACTCGGACGGCTCGCAGGTCGACTCGGGCTGGTCGCGCATCGTGTACGGAAACAGCGCGGGGTTCCTGGGCGACTACGAATCCGGCCGCCACTCGCTGATGGCCGAATCGCTCGCGCGCTCGGCCGACGGCAAGATGCAGCGCGACATCTGGTACACCGCATCGCGTAGGCTGGCGGGCCTCGAGCCGGGCGCGAGCGTGGGCGTGAAGTCCGCCAAGCGCGCGCTGCGCAAACTGGGGGCGCGCCGCGTGCCGACCTGCGAAGCGCCGGTGATCTTCGATCCGCTGGTCGCGCCGAGTCTCTTGCGTCAGCTCGCGGGCTGCCTGTCCGGCTACGCCGTCTATCGCGGCGCGAGCTTCCTCGCCAGCCGGATGGGAGAACGGATCGCCGCGCCCGGCGTGACGATCGTCGACGACGGCCGCCGCGTCGGCGGGCTCGCCTCGCGACCGTTCGACGGCGAAGGCCTGGCCACGCGCCGCAACGTGCTGGTCGAGCAGGGTCGCCTGCGCAGCTGGCTGCTCGACACCTACGCCGCGCGCAAGCTCGGGCTCGCCTCGACCGGCAGCGCGGTGCGCGGCGGTGGCGCGTCGACCACGAACTTGTGGCTCGAGCCCGGCACGCTCTCGCCCGAGACGATCGTGACCTCGACGCCGCGCGGCCTGTACGTGACGGAGCTGATCGGGCAGGGCTTCAATCCGGTCACCGGCGACTACTCGCGCGGCGCATCCGGTCTTTGGATCGAGAACTCCGAGCTCGCGTTCCCGGTCGACGAGATCACGATCGCCGGAAATCTCGGCGAGATGCTGAAGCAGATCGACGCGATCGGGAACGACTTGTTGTGGCTCGGCTCGGCGGCCGCGCCCACGCTGCGCATCGCCCGGATGACGATCGCCGGTTCATGATTTCCGACTAGGAGGACCCCCCATGCCCACCCTGCACGACTTCACCCAGACCACGCTCGACGGCAAGCCCCAAAGTCTGGCCGACTTCAAAGGCAAGGCCACGCTGATCGTGAACGTGGCGTCGAAGTGCGGACTCACTCCGCAGTACGCCGGGCTCGAAAAGCTTCACGAAACCTACGGCGCGCGCGGCCTCGCGGTGCTCGGCTTCCCGTGCAACCAGTTCGGCGGACAGGAGCCCGGCAGCGAGGCGCAGATCGCGGACTTCTGCACCACGAACTACGGCGTGAAGTTCCCCATGTTCGCGAAGCTCGAGGTGAACGGCGCAGGCCGCGCGCCGCTCTACGCCTGGCTGACCGAAGCCAAGACCGAGCCAGACGGCCCCGGCGACGTGCTCTGGAACTTCGCGAAGTTCCTGGTCGGCAAGGACGGCGTGGTGATCGCGCGCTTCAATCCGCGCGTGGCGCCCGACGCGCCCGAGCTGGTCGCGGCGATCGAGAAGGCGCTCGCCTAGCGTGGATCACCCGGTCAAGAAGCACTCGCGCGGCGTGGAGCGCCTGCTCACGCGGCTGCGCAAGATCTGCCTCGCGCTGCCCGAGTCGAGCGAGCGGCTCTCGCACGGCGAGCCGACCTTCTTCGTCGGCGCCAAGGACGGCAAGGGCGGCAAGGTGTTCGTGAGCCTCGTCGACAACCATCACGGCGACGGCATCGTCGGCATCACGTTTCCCGCCGAGCCGGGTGCGCAAGCGACCTTGATCGAAGCCGACCCGCGCCGCTTCTACCGCCCGCCGTACGTCGGCCCGAGCGGCTGGGTCGGCCTGCGTCTCGACGTCGATCTCGACTGGGACGAGGTCGCGGAGATCGCCGAGGAGTCGTTCCGCCTGGTCGCGCCCAAGCGCGCGATCGCGGTGCTCGACGCCGGCTAGTCATCCCGACGCTACACGCAGAAGAGTGTCAGCAGCCGGAGCGCTCGACCTGAACTCCGCTCGAGCCAGCGTTTCCCGGACTTGCGCCACCCGCGCCCGCGGCGCCGAGCGAGAACACGTTGTCGAAATCGAGGAGCAGGCTCGCACCGCTGCTGCAGCCGATCCCGATCGACGGCCCGCCTGCACCACCGCCTCCGAACCCTCCGGCTCCGCCGTTCCCGCCGTTCCCACCGGCTGCGCCGTTGCCACCGTCATCCTGTTCGCTGCTTCCTCCATAGGGCCCGCCGGGCCCGCCGGAACCGCCGATGCCCCCGAGTCCACCGGCGCCGCCAGCGCCGCCTGCACCCGCTGGCGCGGTCTCGAGCCGGGTCTCAGTCACTACCGCGGTGGACAGGTAGAGATAGAGCGCGATCGAGCCCCCCCCGCCGCTTCCCCCTTGGCCGCCGGAAGCGCCGCAGCCTCCCGCTCCGCCGCCACCACCCGAGGAGCCGTAGCTGTCGCAGGACGTGGTGCCGCCGCCACCCCCTCCGCCGCCGCCACCGCCGTTTCCGGACAAGCCGAGCCCACCCACACCGCCTGCCGTGGTGAGCATTCCCGAGGCGAGAGCGGACAAGGTCACGGACCCACCGGCTCCGTTTGCGCCGACGGACCCCGGCGAGCCGGGCGATCCGAGAACCCCGTTTTGGCTTTCACCCGGGGCGCCTGCTCCACCGGGGGTGCCGATCAGGCCCGTTCCTCCAGTGTCGCCGCCGCTATTGCCGTGGCCGGGCTGGCCGCCAGTCCCACCGGTGCGACCACATGTGCTCAGACCACCCGGTCCGCCGGGTGGTCGCGTGCAGCCGCTACAAAGTCCCCCGCTGTCCTCGCAGCCCGGATAGCCCGTCGAGCCGAAGAGCCCGTTCGCACCTGAGCTTCCGTTGATCGCCGCAGGCCCGCTCGTGCCAGCGCCCGCGATCAGTGCACTCCGCACGATCGCTAGGCCGGGGCTCGACGATGCGAACAAGGCATACGACGACGAAGCTGTCCCGACAGCGTTCGCGGCCGCAATCTGAATGCGCTCGAGCTTGATGGGCGCGACCAAGCCGATTGCACGTGCAGCGACCGAGCTCAGCGCCCAGTAGCGAGTCGTGCCGAGCGAGGGCTGCCAGGTCGTCGGATCGAAGCCGCCCGTGATCGACACGTTCGACGCGAGCATCAGCTCCGCGCCGACGTAGTCGCCGATGCCTACCCACACTAGTGTAGATCCGACTAGCTGGGCGCGCGCGAGCCCTGCAGCCACCGTCCGCAGGGGGGCCGCGGGTGTTCCCGGATTCGCGTCCGATCCGCCGGTGGTGACGAAGACGCCGACGTCGGTTGCGCCGCCGGGGCAAGCCGTGGCGACGCCCGGGTCAAGCGCAGGCAGCGCGAGCGCGCGCTGCAGCACGACCACATCGAGCACGTCGCAGGCACTGCCGCCCCCAGCCACGTCGCAGCGCAGTCCGGCCGCGGGTCCGAGCGTCGCCCCTGGGCTCTGGGCCAGGTGAAGTCGAAAGGCGACGACATCCAGATCCGTGACGCGCAAGTCGAAGTCGATGTCGCCGCACTGGCAGGCGTCGCCGATCCCGTCCGGACCGCTCGACACGCCGACGCCGCCCGTGTCGGCCTGCCCGGGATCCCAGGCGGTAGGGCAGTCGTCGCTTGCGTCGAGAACGAGGTCCGCATCGAGGTCGTTCGGTGGGGCGGTCCAGCCGGGCGAAGCGCCCGCGATGACGAAACTGGCCACGAGAATCGACCCGAGCGTCCGCACGTCCCCTCCTGACCTACACTCTCTCACGGTTCCAGGCTCCGGGGATAGGGGTCGCGTGGATCGCGCGGACGCGGTTTCAAAGCGCCGCGTCATCGAGAAGGAAGTCGTCATGTCGGAGCGTCGCGTCGCGGTCGTCACCGGAGCGAACAAGGGCATCGGGCTCGAGATCGCGCGCCAGCTCGCGCGTCAACACACGACGGTGTGGATCGGCGCGCGCGACGATGCGCGCGGCAAGGCCGCGGCCGAGAAGCTGTGCGCAGAAGGGCTCGACGTCCGGCCGCTGCGCATCGACGTGAGTGATGACGCGAGCGTGGCTTCGGCCGCAGCGGAGGTCGAGCGGACCTCGGGCCGCCTCGACATCCTGGTCAACAACGCCGCGATCGCGATCGACGACGGGCCGCCGAGCGCGATCTCGACCGACGTGCTGCGCCGCACCTACGAGACGAACGTCTTCGGCGTGGTGCGCGCGACGCGCGCCTTCCTGCCGCTGCTGCGTCGCTCCGCCGCGGGCCGGATCGTGAATATGTCGTCGGGGCTCGCGTCGCTTACGCTGAACGGCGACCCGAGCTGGGACTTCGCGTCGGCGAAGTACCTGGCGTACAACAGCTCGAAGAGCGCGGTGAACGCGATCACGGTTCAGTTCGCCTGGGAGCTGCGCGACACGGCCATCAAGGTGAACTCCGCGGATCCCGGCTACGTGAGGACCGACATGAACCAGAACCAAGGCCCGCGCTCGGTCGAGCAGGGCGCCGCGACACCGGTCCGGCTCGCGACGCTTCCCGCGGACGGCCCGACCGGCGGCTACTTCAATGACGAGGGGCCGATTCCCTGGTGAGACGCACGCAGCGTCCCGGTCGCGGCGGCGCTGATACACTCCGCTCGTGACCTCGCAGCGGCTCCTCACGCTCGCGATGACCGACCTGGTCGGATCGACGGAGACGGTCGCGCGACTCGGACCCGCGGACGGCGAGCGCTGGCGGCAGCAACACATCGGCGTGTTGCGCGGGGCGCTGGCGGCGGCCGGCGGCCGCGAGCTGCAGATGCTCGGGGACGGGATTCTGGCCGCGTTCGAGAGCGCCTCGTCTGCGGTCGAGTTTGCGGTCGCGTCGCAGAGGCGGACCGCGCAGGCGAACGCGCGTCGCGACACACTCGCGGTCGTCGGGCTGCGCGTGGGCATCGCCCTCGGCGAGGTGCTGCAGGATGGCGAGGGCGTGCATGGGTTGGTCGTGGTCGAAGCCTCCCGCTTGTGTGCCGCCGCGCGCGGCGGACAAGTGCTCGCGAGCGCGCTCGTTGCGGCGCTCTGTGCGTCTCGGAAAGACATCCGCTTCGCGTCCGTGGGCGAACTCGAGCTGAAGGGGCTGTCCGCTCCGGTGCCCACGGTCGAGGTCGAGTGGACAAGCGAGCGCGTGGCGAACGCGATTCCGGCGCCGCCAGCGTTGGCTGCGATGTTGCGAGCGAAGTTCGTCGGGCGTATCGCCGAGCGCGAGCGCCTGATGGCAGCGCTCTCGCGCGCAGGCGAGGGCGAGCGACGAGTCGCCTTCATCGCCGGCGAGCCCGGCATCGGCAAGACCCGCCTCGCGGCGGAGATCGCGCGCGAAGCCGAGGTGCGCGGCGCGATCATCCTGTACGGCCGCTGCGACGAGGATCTCTCGGCGCCGTTCCAACCGTGGGTGCAGGCGCTACGGCACTTCCTGGCGCACGCGGAGCTGGCGGCCTTCGTCGCGGAGGAGCCGGAGGCGGCGAGCGTGCTCTCCCGCTTGCTGCCCGAGCTGAAGCGCCTTCTGCCCGACAGGGCTCCGCAACGTCTCGATCCGGAGAGCGAGCGCGTACGCGTCTTCGAAGCCATCGACGCGCTGCTGGCCTTCGCGTCGCGCGCCGCGCCGGTGCTCGTCGTGCTCGACGATCTGCACTGGTCGGACAAGCCGTCGCTCGTCCTGCTGCGCCACCTGGCGAGCTCGCCCCGGCCCGCCGCGTTGCTGTTGCTCGGCACGTATCGCGAGACGGACCTCGTTCGCACGCACCCGCTTGCGGAGCTGCTCGCGGATCTGCGCCGAGACCCCGCGGTCGAGCGCGTGCTGCTCCGCGGACTCGACGAGCCCGAGACTGGCGCACTGCTCGAGGACCGCGCCGCGCACGACGTGCCCGCGGGGTTCGTTCACGCGCTCCACGCCGAGACAGCGGGGAATCCGTTCTTCGTCGAAGAAGTCCTGCGCCACCTCGCCGAGACCGGAGCGCTGCGTCGTGAGGCCGGCCGTTGGACGAGCGACCGACGCATCGAGGATCTGGGCATTCCCGAGGGCGTGCGCGAGGTGGTAGGCCGCCGACTCTCGCGGCTCTCCGAGGTCGCGAACCAGGCGCTCGGCGTGGCGGCGGTGGTCGGCCGCGACTTCGACGCGCCGACGATCGAGTCCGCGGGCGGCCCGACGGGCGACGCGCTGCTCGACGCGCTCGACGAAGCCGCGCGCGCGCAGCTCATTCAGGAGGTTGCGGGCGCGTCGGGCCGCTACGCCTTCGCCCACGCGCTCGTGCGTCAGACGCTCTACGAGGAGCTCGGCACCACGCGCCGCGTGCGCCTGCATTGGCGGATCGGGGACGCACTCGAGAAGCGCTTTGCGAGCGCGCCGGACGAGCAGCAGAGCGCGATCGCGCACCACTTGTGCGAGGGCGCGCTTGCCGGAGATCCGCTGCGCGCGGTCGACGCGTCGCTGCGCGCGGCACGCCGCGCCGAGACGCTCGTCGCCCACGAAGAGGTGATCGCGCACGCCCGTCGTGCGGTGGCGCTGCTCGACCAGGCCGGTCTCGACGAGCCAGAGCGCCGCTACGAGCTGCTGATGGTGCTGGGCGAGGCGCTCCTGAACCTGGCCGGCGAGGACTTCAAGAGCACCTTTCTCGAGGCTGCAGCGATCGCACGGCGCCAAGGCTGGGGCGAGCGTGAAGCCAGGTCCGTTATCGGCGCGACGGCTTGGTTCGAGATCGAGGCGCAGGGAGCCTATGGTCAGCGACGCGAGGTCGAGCAGGCGCTGGCGGCGATTCCCGCGGTAGACGGCCTGGAGCGCTGCGCGCTCCTCGCGCGCCTCGTCGTGATCCTCTCCTGGTCCGTCAATCCGGCGGAGGTACAGGCGCTCGCGAACGAGACGCTGGCGATGGCTCGGCGACTTCGGGAACCGGAGGTGCTGGCGATGGCGCTCGGCGCGAAGTTCGTCGCGATACAACCATCGGCGGGAATCGAAGAGCTGGACGCGCTCGTTCGCGAACACCTGGAAGTCGTGCAGCGCAGCGGGCGACCTCGTCTCGTCACACTCGCCGCACGCAACCTGGCCTTGGTGAGTCTGCGCTGCGGCGATCGGCAGGCGTTCGACCAGAACCGCGACGCGTACCGCGAGGCAACGAAGCGGGCTCGCACGAAGGCCAGCTTCGAGTTCACCTTTGAGGCAATGGACGCGCTTGCTTCGGGCCGCTTCGCCGAGGCGCGCGCGGCCGCGGCGTACTTTCGCGACACGCGCACGACCGCGCTTCCTTTCCACGCGGTGGTCATCGCCGCGCGCCTCGAAGAGGGACGCCTGGCGCAGGTGGCCGAGAGCGTCGAGTCGTTTGCAGCGGGCATGCCCGGTTGGGCTCAGGCGTACCGCTGCGTCGCGGCGTCTGCGCGCGCGGCGCTCGGGCAGCTCGACAGAGCGCGCACTCTCTTCGACGAACTCGCGCACGATGACTTCTCCGCGCTCTGGCGCGACTGGGGCTGGCCGCTCTCGCTTCGTCACCTGGCGGAAACGTGCGCGCTGATCGGGAGCGAGTCGGGCGCGCGCCAGCTCGAGCCGCACATCGCCAGCCACTCGGGCTTGCTCCTCGTGGCATTCGGGATGACGCTCGCCGAGGGGGCCGCGGACCGCGCGCTCGGCCAGGTGCTCGCCACACAGGGTCGGCTCGACGAGGCGCTCGATTGCTACGCGCGCGCGCTCGCGCTCGAAGAGGGTTTCGGCGCGACCGCGCTCGCCGCGCGCACGCGCTATTGGTGGGCGCGCGCGTTGCTCGAGCGCGGCGCGCCCGGCGACGCCGAGCGTGCGCGCACGCTCATCTCGGAGTGCGTCGCAACCACGAGCACACTCGGTATGATGCACCTCGAGTCGAGCGCGCGAAGCCTCAGCCTCGAGCGCTGACCGCGCGCAGGCCCACACCGAGGAAGTTCTCGACCGCCGCCTTGAGCTGGAACACGCGTGACAGGGTGCGATGTCGCGCCATCACGCCGTCGCGAAAGCCGGGGCGCTTCGCGATGCGCTCGTACCAGGCGGAGAGTGCCGGGAAGCGTGCGAACGGGTAGCCGCATTCGCGAATGCGCAGGACCGTGAGTGACCAGATGATGTCGGCCACCGAGAACGCGTCCCCGACGAGGAACGGCCGCCCGTCCGCGAGCAGCCGCTCGATCCGCGCATAGCCGCTCTCGAGCGCGCGCAGGTGCTCGAGGAACGTGGCCTCGTCGATCTCACCGCGGTCGTAGCGCGCGTAGAAGCTCACGAGCTGCTCGGGCGAGCCTTCGCGCTCGAGCCGCCGCAGCGTGGACTCGGCCTGCGCGTCGAGTTTGCCCAGCCGTCCCAGCCCCCACCGGAACGAGACGTAGCGGACGGAGACGTGCAACTTCTTGCCTTCGTCGACGAGCTGCGCGGCGAGCGCTGCCTCGCCCGGGTCGCTCGGCAAGAGCTTCGGACCGGGGAAGGTCTCGTCGACGTAGCGCACGATGTCCATCGACTCGAGATGGAGCCGGCCGTCGTGCACGAGCGCGGGGACGACCATGTCGGGGTGGATCGCGGCGTACGCGTCGCTCACGTGCTCGCGTTTGATGAGCGAGACCGGTCGGCTCGTCCAGGTTCCCGGCTGCGCGGCGAGCGTGTCGGGAGCGTCCGACTGCCACGCCACGTCGGCGCTGCGCCGGAGACCCTTCTCGGCCAGTGCGAACCGCACGCGCTGCGCGCAGGGCGCGCCTTCGAAGTGGAACAGGTGTACGCCGCGAAGCTTCGGCACCAGCGGGCTCTTCGGGTTTTCGACCAGCGCCATCTCGGGCCTCCCTTGTTTTTTGTCGGTTTCGCATAATAATAGCTTGATGTCCAGGGAATCCGTTCGGCACGGGACGAGGGCGCCCGGCCGACCGCGCGGAAGGCCGCGCCTCTTCGACGAGGATGCGGCACTCGACTGCGCGCTCGACGTGTTCTGGACGCGCGGCCTGGGGGCGACCTCGCTCGACGATCTGGCCGCCGCGATGGGCATGCGCCGCCCGAGCGTGACCAACGCGTTCGGCGACAAGCAGGCGCTCTACCGGCGCGCGCTGGCCCGCTTCGCGGATCGGGCGCGCACGGCGGCGGCTTCGCAGCTCGCGGACCCCGAGCTCAGGCACGCCCTCGAGCGGTTCTACCTTGCCGCGCTCGACGTGTATTTCGCCTCCGATCCGGCACGCGGCTGCGCCGTGATCTGCACGGCGCCGGCCGCAGCAGTCGTGCATCCCGAAGTGCGCGACGACCTGCTTCGGGTCGTGCGCGATCTGGATGCGGCACTCGAGCGCCGCTTCGCGCTCGCGGGCGATGCCGAGCCCGGCGTTTCGGCGCGGCTCGCGCAGGCCGTGCTCCACACGCTGGCGATCCGCTCCCGTGCGGGCGAGTCACGCGCGGCGCTGCGACGCCTCGCGCGCGCGGCCGCTTGGCGGCGCGCCGCCCCAACACCCCGCGAGGGCAGCCCCGGCGCGACCCGGAACATCGCGGGCGCCGCGGGGTTGGCGAGCGCCGCGAAACCGCCCGCCCCGCCGCCC
>JANNLG010000060.1:0-15550 GCA_031396695.1 Deltaproteobacteria bacterium | reverse complement strand
CGGAAAGGCCGTGGCGAACAGCCTGGCGCTCCGCATCCAGGAGATGCGCGGCGGCGAGGCCAAGAGCTACTTCCTGAACGTGAAGGGTCCGGAGCTCTTGAACAAGTACGTCGGCGAGACGGAGCACAAGATCCGCGAGGTGTTCAAGAACGCGCGCGAGAAGGCAGAGGAAGACGTCCCCGTCGTGATCTTCTTCGACGAGATGGATTCGCTCTTCCGCATGCGCGGATCGGGCATCTCGTCGGATATGGAGGCGACGGTCGTCGCGCAGTTCCTGTCGGAGATCGACGGCATCGAGTCACTGCGCAACGTGATCGTGATCGGCGCGAGCAACCGCCAGGATCTGATCGATCCCGCGGTGCTGCGGCCCGGTCGTCTCGATCTGAAGGTCAAGGTGCACCGGCCCGAAAAGCCCGGCGCGCTGCAGATCTTCACCAAGTACCTGACGACGGATCTGCCGTTCAGCGAGGACGCGACACGGAAGTACGGACCCGATCCGAAGGCGATCGTGCGCGGCATCGTCGAAGAGACGGTCGAGTCGATGTACGCCGAGAACGAGGAGAACAAGTTCCTCGAGGTCACCTACGCCAAGGGCGAGCGCGAGATCTTCTACTTCAAGGACTTCTCGAGCGGCGCGATGCTGAAGAACATCGTCGACCGCGCAAAGAAACGGGCGGTGAAGCGCGCGATCAGCGGGGGTGACGAGGGCGTGCGGATCTCCGACATGCTCGAGTCCGTGCGCGAGGAGTTCAAGGAGAACGAGGACCTGCCGAACACCACCAACCCCGACGACTGGGCGCGGATCTCCGGCCGCAAGGGCGAGCGCATCATCAACGTGCGCACGCTCATCACCGGCATGAACCGCTCGGAGCACCAGATCGAGAACGTCGGTGGCGGCTCGGGACAGTACCTCTAGACATGCCACTTCCCAGTGTCATGGGCACCGAGATCGAGTACGGGATCACCGTCCAGGGTGATCCCGACTTCGATCCGATCTCGAGCTGCGTGCTCCTGGTCAACGCGTACCAGGACAACGAAGAGGCCCGGATACTCTGGGACTACGAGCAGGAGAACCCGCTAGCCGACGCGCGCGGCTTCCACGTCGAGGGCGAGAAGTACACGCCCAATCAGCAAGAGAACATCGCGCGCAACAAGACGCTCCGGAACGGTGCGCGCTTCTACGTGGACCACGCGCACCCGGAGTACTCGACGCCGGAAGTCACCAACGTCCGCGATCTGATCGCCTTCGAGCGCGCCGGCGAGCGCACCATGGAAGCGGCGCGCCGCGCCGCGACCGCGCTCTTGCCCAGCGGCCAGACGGTGCTGATCCACAAGAACAACAGCGACCGCAAGGGCAACTCCTACGGCAATCATGAGAACTACCTGATCGAGCGCCGCACGCCGTTCCGCGAGATCGTCGAGCACATGACGCCGTTCCTGATCTCGCGCAACATCTTCTGCGGCGCGGGCAAGGCCGGCAGCGAGAACCGCGCGCAGCCGTGCGACTACCAGATCAGTCAGCGCGCCGACTTCTTCGAGACCGAGGTCGCGCTCGACACGATGGTGAAACGCCCGATCATCAACACGCGCGACGAGCCGCACGCGGACCGCGAGAAGTACCGGCGTTTCCACGTGATCATCGGCGACTCGAACTTGTCGGAAGTCTCGACCTATCTGCGTGTAGGCGTGACCGCGATCGTTCTCGGACTGGTCGAGGACGGCGCGATTCCGAAGAGCCTGTCCGTGAACGACCCGGTCAAAGTCGTGAAAGAGATCTCGCACGATCTCGCCTGCAAGCGGCAGTACTCGATGGAGCGCGGCGGACGCATGACGGCCGTCGAGATCCAGAAGGAATACCTCGAGAACGCGTTGCGCTACTTCTCGTCGCGCAGTCTCGATCCGATCATGAAGGACATCCTGGTGCGCTGGGAGCGCGTGCTCGCGCAGCTCGCCGAGGATCCCTTCCAGCTCGACCGCGAGGTCGACTGGGTGATCAAGCACAAGCTGATCAAGAGCTACATGCAGCGGCACAAGGTCGACTGGCACCACCCGCAAGTGCACATGCTCGACCTGCAGTACCACGACATCCGTCCGGACAAGGGCCTGTACTACGTGCTCGAGCGCCGCGGCGAAGTCGACCGCATCGTCGATCCCGATGCGATCGAGCGCGCGGTGCGAACGCCGCCGAGCGACACGCGCGCCTACTTCCGCGGCGAGTGCATTCGGCGCTATCCTGACGAGGTGTTCGGGGTGAACTGGGATTCCATCTCGTTCAACGTGGGCGATGAGCCGATCAAGCGCATCCTCATGAACGAGCCGCTCAAGGGCACGCGCGCGCACGTGGAGGAGCTGCTCGAAGCGAGCCCCACGGCGCGAGTTCTGGTTCGCAACCTCACGGCCTCGTGAGCTAGGGAGAAAGTCATGGCCGACCAAACGCAAAAGACCAAGCAGGGCGGTGGCGAGGCAGGCAGCTCGACCTCTTCCGACGCTGGCGGGCAGAAGAAGCTCGCCAAAAAGGGCGAGGAGCTGAAGGAAGAGATGGACAACTTGATCGACGAGATCGACGAGGTCCTCGAAGCGAACGCCGAAGAGTTCGTGAAGAACTACGTCCAGCGCGGGGGCGAGTAAGCCGGTGTTCAAAGGCCAGACGTACGCCGGCGACAGCTTCTACGAATTCCTGCGGGTCGACCACCCGGGTCTCCTGCCGGACTGGACGCGCTTGGACTGGTCGCAGATCCAGGTACTGCACGGAACCACGGTGCTCGCGATCGTGTGCAAGGAAGGGGCGCTCATGGCCGGCGACCGGCTGGCCACCGAGGGCCACGCCGTCGGCACGCGCGATCTCGAGAAGGTTTTCCGCATCGACGACTCGAGCATGATGGCGATCGCCGGCGCGGCCGGTCCGGCGATCGAGATGGTGCGCATGTTCCAGCTCGAGCTCGAGCACTTCGAGAAGCTCGACGGTCAGCCGCTCACCTTCGAGGGCAAGGCCAACCGGCTCTCGTTCCTGCTGCGGCAGAACCTGCCTGCGGCGATGCAGGGCCTGGTCGTGATGCCGATCTTCGCGGGCTTCGACCTCGACAAGGGCCGCGGCCGCATCTACAAGTTCGACATCACCGGCGGACGCTTCCGCGAGGCCGACTACTACTCGACGGGTTCGGGCGGCAAGGACGCGCGCTCGTCGCTGAAGAAGATCGTCCGCCACGAGGATCTCTCACGCGAAGAGGCGATCCGCGCCGCGGTCGAGGCTCTGCTCGACGCTGCCGACGAGGATCGCGCCACGGGCGGCATCGACGTCGCGCGCGGCATCTTCCCGACGGTGAAGATCGCGACGCGAACGGGTGTAGAGGACGTCAAGGACGACGAGCTGCGGCGGGTTTTCGACTCGATCACCGCGCAGCGGCGGGCCGCCTGATGAGCACGCCATTCTACGTCTCGCCGGAGCAGTGGTACCAGGACAAGGCCGAGTACGCGCGCAAGGGCATCGCGCGCGGACGGCCGATCGTCGCGCTCGAGTACGACACCGGCATCGTGATGATGGCCGAGAACCGCAGCGCGACCTTGCGCAAGATCTCCGAGATCTACGACCGGATCGCCTTCGGCGGCGTCGGCAAACTCGACGAGTACGAGACGCTGCGGAAATCGGGCGTGCGCTACGCCGACATGCGCGGCTATTCGTTCTCGCGCGAGGACGTGGCGGGCAAGAGCCTGGCGAACGAGTACTCCAACGTCCTCGGCTCGGTCTTCACGCGCGAGATGAAGCCGCTCGAGGTGGAGATCCTGGTCGTCGAGATCAAGGAGAACGGCAGCGCCTTGTACCAGATCCGCTACGACGGCAGCATGAGCGACATGACGCACTGGGCGACGATCGGCGGCGACGCCGACAAGCTCGGCGACGTGATCCGTGGCGGCTGGAAGGCGGGCCTGGCGCTCAAGGACGCCGCGAAGCTGGCGCGCCGCGCGCTCGCCGGCTCCGGCAACGGCGCATCGATCGACGATCTCGACGAGAAGACGCTCGAGATCGCGATCCTGGATCGCACACGCGTGGGGCGTACATTCAGGCGGGTCGTAGGCGAGGAGGCTCAGGCTCTCCTCCGCGGATGATCGGCGGAAGGTAAAGTGCAGAAGCGGATCTACGGCCTCGAGACCGAGTACGGAATCATCTTCACACCGGAAGGTCGCAAGACGCTTCCGGTCGAGAAGGCGATCCGCTTCCTGTTCGAGAAGCTGATCACGACCGAGCACTTCCTGAACGTGTTCCTCGAGAACGGCGCGCGCTTCTACCAGGACACCGGCTGCCACCCCGAGTACGCCACGCCCGAGTGCGCGAGCCCGCGCGACCTGGTGATTTTCGATCGCGCCGGCGAGCGCATCCTGGAAGACCTGCAGCTCTACGCGGAGGAGAAGATCCGCGAAGAGCGCGTGCCGGGAAAGCTCTCGATCTTCAAGAACAACACCGACTTCGTGGGCAACTCCTACGGCTGCCACGAGAACTACCTGGTCGACCGCGACGTCGACTTCTACTACCTGGCCGAGCAGCTGATCCCGTTCCTGGTCACGCGCCAGATCTTCAGCGGCGCGGGCAAGGTGTTCCAGACGCAGGACGGTGTGCACTACTGCATCAGCCAGCGCGCGCAGCACATCTACCAGAAGATCTCGGGCACGACGACGAACGATCGTTCGATCATCAACACCCGCGACGAGCCGCACGCGGATCGCGAGAAATACCGACGGCTGCACGTGATCGTGGGCGACTCGAACATGAGCGAGTACACGAACTTCGTGAAGATCGCGACCGCCGCGATCGTGCTGCAGATGATCGAAGACGGCTTCATCAACAAGGACTTCACGCTTCGCCATCCGGTGAAGGCGATCAAGGACATCTCCTACGACACGACCTGCAAGCGGAAGCTGCGGCTCGAGAACGGGCGCGAGTACTCGCCGATCGAAATCCAGCGCGACTACTGCGAGATGGCGCAGCGCTACATGGAGCAGTTCCCGGTCAGCGATCAGCTGCGCGAGGGCGTGCGCGAGTGGCAGTACATCCTCGACTGTCTCGACTCCGATCCCGAGAAGCTCGACCGCAAGATCGACTGGATCATCAAGCGCAAGGTTCTGCGCGGCTACATCGAGAAGCACCAGATCTCGTGGCACGACCCGCGCGTGTTCATGATCGATCTGCAGTTCCACGATCTGCGCCGCGACCGCGGCTTCTTCTACATGCTCGAGCGCAACGATCACGTGGATCGGCTCTACACCGACTCGGAGATCGAGAAGGCGAAGACCGAGCCGCCGCAGGACACGCGCGCGCGCATGCGCGGCGACTTCATCAAGCTCGCGCGCCAGAACAACATCCAGTACGACCTCGACTGGTCGAACATCCGGCTCGGCAACCTCTTGAACGTGCGCGTGATCTGCAACAATCCATTCGAGACCGACACCGAGAAGGTCACCGAGCTGGTGCGCACGATCCAGAAGACCAACCTGCGCCGCACGTCGCTCTCGAAGCTCGTGATCCAGAGCTAGGGCGATGGACCAGGAGCCCAAGCTGCGATCGGTTCCGCCAGCCGCGCCGGGCACGCGCCCGGGCATGCTCGGCCGCGCCGAGAAGGACCCGCCGCAGGGCCGGCTCCAGCTCGTGCTCGGCACCGCGCTCGCGGTCGCGCTGGTGCTCTTGCTTTGGAGCTACCTCTCGCTCGGCTCGCGCATCGACACGCTCGAAGGCGAAGCCCAGCTGTTGCGCGCCGCGGTCGCCGAACGCGACGAGCTGATCAACGCACAGCGATCGCGTCTCGACGAAGTCCGCGGCCGCGTGCAGGAGCTCCTGCAGCTCGTGGAGCAGCCGGTGGCGGGAACGCCGCCACAGAGCTCCGAGCCCGCTCCCGAGAACCCGTAGCCCGCACCCCAACCCGGCGCGCGCGCTCAGGGTCCGGACCGTCCTTGCCGATGAAAGACGAGGCTTGGGGCGCAATCCCCCTCGAGACTCGGAGCCGACACGATGTACAAGTGGCTTGCTGGGCTGCTCTCGAACGATCTGGCCATTGATCTCGGGACCGCCAACGTCCTCGTCTACGTCAAAGGTCGCGGCATCATCTGCAGCGAGCCCTCGGTCGTAGCGGTCGCCGACGGTCCGAACGGCACGCGCAAAGTGCTCGCGGTCGGAACCGAAGCGAAGGAGATGGTCGGCCGCACGCCGGGCTCGATCCGCGCGATCCGCCCGATCAAGGACGGCGTGATCGCCGACTTCGAAGTCACCGAGGCGATGCTTCGCTACTTCATCCAGAAGGCGCACAACCGCCGCCGCCTGGTTCGCCCGCGTATCGTGATCTGCGTGCCGCCCTGCATCACGTCGGTCGAGAAGCGCGCGGTGCGCGAGTCCGCGATCTCCGCCGGCGCCCGCGAGGTCTACCTCATGGAGGAGCCGATGGCGGCTGCGATCGGCGCGGGACTGAACGTCACCGAGCCGACCGGAAACATGGTCATCGACATCGGCGGCGGCACCACCGACGTCGCGGTGATCTCGCTCGCCGGCATCGTCACCTCGAGCTCCGTGCGCGTCGGCGGCGACAAGCTCGACGAGGCGATCATCCACTACGTGAAGCGCAAGCACAACCTGCTGGTCGGCGAGCGCACGGCGGAGATCATCAAGATCACGATCGGCACGGCGCTCGCGAATGGCCCGACCAAGACCATGGAGATCAAGGGCCGCGATCTGGTCGCCGGCATCCCGAAGATGATCGTGCTGTCGAGCGACGAGGTGCGCGAAGCGCTCTCCGAGCCGATCCACCAGATCATCGACACGGTCCTGCAGACGCTCGAGCGCACGCCCCCCGAGCTCGCGGCCGACATCGTCGACCGCGGCATCGTGCTGGTCGGCGGTGGCGCACTGCTGCGCGACTTCGATCAGCTCCTGCGCCAGGAAACGAAGCTTCCGATCGTGCGCAGCGATGATCCCTTCACCGCGGTCGCCGCCGGCGCCGGCAAAGCGCTCGACAACATCGCCCTGCTGCGCGAAGTGGCGATGCAGTACTGACGGGACCCGGCGCGCGGGCGGCCGCGCGCTGTGCGTTCGTTCTGCCAGCTCCGCTTCGGACCGCTACTCGGGGCTCATGATGGCCATGGCCATCTTCATCGGGACTTCGACGTTGCCGCCGAGTTGGAGCTTGCCGGTCATGAACGCCCCTTGAAGGTCGAGCGCGCCGGAGAGCAGCTGCGCGAACTCGGCGTCGGCGATCGAGACCGTCGTGGTGATCGCGGGAATCGGCGGCGCACCGAAGTGCAGGACCACGCCCCAAGGCTGCGCGCCGGTGACTTCGATGCGCATCGTGCCTTCGATCTCGCGCAGTGCGCTGACGCGCGCGGGCGTGAGCGCGAAGTTCGGATCGCCGCCCACACCGCCGAGCAGCGCCATCGGCGACGGGCCCACGTTCGCTTCCAGACGCACGCAATCCGCTTCGCCGAGGCCTAGCGTCACCACGGGATCCGCGTGCGCACTCGGTGCGGCGCGCATCTCGCCGCGCTCGACCCGCAAGTGGAAGCGACCGGTCGCGCCTACTTCCACCTCGAGCGCGAGGTCGGTCGCGCGCATCTTCGCGAGCCGCTCGGCGCCCGCGGCGCCGAGCGCGGCCTGCGCCGCGAGGCGCTCGTTCCACGCCAGCGGCACGCGCTTCTCGAAGTAACTAGCGGCGCTCTCCATCGTCACTCCTGGCCAGCTCGCCCCGGCGCTTGCTCGGCTTGCTCTGATAGCGTTTTACCGCCGCGTTGTGCGCCGTCAAGTTGGTCGAGAACTCGTGCGAGCCGTCGTTGCGCGCGACGAAGTACAGATAGGGAACGTCGGCCGGAAAGAGCACCGCGCGGATCGCCTCGATCGAGGGGCTCGCGATCGGGCCGGGCGGCAGGCCCGCGCGCGTGTAGGTGTTCCAGACGTTGTCCTCGCGCAAGTCCCGGCTGCGGATGTCGCCGTCGAACGAGCCGCGCGTCTGCACGATGCCGTAGATCACGGTCGGATCGGACTGCAGCCGCATGCCGATGCGCAGCCGGTTGCGGTACACGCCCGCGATCAGCGGCCGTTCCTCGATCTGCGCGGACTCCTTCTCGACGATCGACGCCAGCGTCACCAACTGGTGCAGCGTGAAGCCGGACTTCGCGACCGCTTCGAGATCGTCCGGCGTGAAGCGGCCGCGGAACTCCGCGAGCATGCGCTCGAGCACCTCCTCGGGCGGCGTGTGTCGGCGGAATCGGTAGGTCTCGGGATACGCGTAGCCCTCGAACGACGCCGTCGGCAGGCCGTGCCCGCGCGCGAACTCGGGGTTGCGCGCTTGCGCGAGAAACGCGTCGGGGTCGGTGATGCCTGTTTCGCCGAAGCGGGCCGCGACTTCGTCGAGGCGCATGCCTTCCGGCAGCGTGACCTCGTGCATCTTCACTGCGCCCTGCACGATCTTCTCCAGGATCTCGAGCGGGGTCATCGCTGCCGACAGGTCGTACTCGCCGCTCTTGATCTCGCGGTCCTTCCCGCTGAGCTGCGCGTACGCGACCAGCACGCGCGGACCGAACAGCGGCTTCGCGGGCAACATGCCCGCGGACTCGAGCCGCGCGGCGATCGGCACCAGCGTCTCGCCCGGCGCGACCCAGAACACGCGCGCGTTGGCGTCCGGATCGGCGGGCTGGCGCAGTCCCGAGGCGGCGAGCCCGACCAGCAGTGCGCCGACCAAGGCGCCCGCGGAGGCGGCGGCTGCCGCCCGCGCTCCCCAGCGCAAGCTCGTCATGAGCGCCGCAGCTCCAGCCAGGTGCGCAGCAAGAGCGATGCGGCGATCGGGTCGACGCGCCCGCGCTGCTTCTTGCGCGACAGTCCCGCGTCGTCCATCGCGCGCTCGGCCTCGCGCGAGGTCCAGCGCTCGTCCAGGTACGCGACCGGCACGCCCGTGCGTTTGCCCACGCGTTCGCCGAAGGCGTGGGTGCGCTCGACTTCCGGTCCGGAGCGTCCGCTCATGTGCAACGGCAGGCCGATCACGATCTGACCGACCTCTTTCTCCTTCACGATCTCGGCGATGCGCGCGAGCGCCGCCTTGTCACCAGGCTGTGTCACGATCGTCTCGAGCGGTTGAGCGAGCAAGCCGGTCGGGTCGCTGATCGCGACGCCGATCCGGGCTTCGCCGTAGTCGAGGGCCAGCGTGCGCACCGTGGAATGATAGCCGCGGTTTCGACGCGGCTTCGGGTACGCGCGTCACGTTTTTCGCTTGGCCGCGCCCGCGAGCCGTCGAGCGGCTTCCTGGCACGCCCGACGGACTTCGGAATCGCCGCGGCCCGCATGCGCGGCGAGCACTTCGGCTGCGGAGTTGCCGCCGATCTGGCCGATCGCCTGCGCCGCAGCGACGCGCAGGGGACGGAGCTTCGCGGCTCCGAAGAAGGGCGCGTGGTCTAGGATCTTTGTCAGGCGCGCGAGTGCCGCCGGGCTGCCGATCCGGCCGAGGCTCGCGATCGCGGCCCGGCGCACGCCTTCGGCGCGCTTGCTGCGCTCGTCGGCGAGCGCTGCGAGCGCGGGCAGCGAAGCCGGATGCTTCAAACCTCCGAGGCAGCCCGCGCAGACCTCGGCGATGTCGTCCGCGCGCGCGAGGCCGGAGATCAGCGCTTGCGCCGCCGCGTCGTCGCCGATCCGCACCAGCGCCTGCGCCGCCTCGCGCGCGAGGGCGGTGTCGGGCGCGGAGAGCGCGTCGGCCAGGAACGACACGCCCCTCGGATTCTGCATCTCGCCCAACAGGCGCGCCGCGCGGCGCGCGCGCTCGGGCTGCTGCGCGGCGAGCTCCTCGATCACCTGCGCGAGCGCAGCGTCGCCGAGCGCGATCAGCACCTGGGTGACGCGCGCGCGCACGCCCTCCTTGCGATCGGAAAGACTTCGCAGCAGACGCGGCACTGCGAGCGCGCCGATCGCGATCAGGACTTGGCTCGCCTGGACGCTGGCCAGACCCGACGGACCGCAGGCCTGCTCGATCACTGCCTCGAGCAGCTCTCCGCGGTGCGCGAGTCGGCCGAGCCGGTCGCCCGCTTCGCGCCGGATCGCGTCGGAGCGCTGGTCGCGGTCGGCGGCGTGGCGCGCGAGCACGAGCGCCGCGCGGTACGCGTCGATGCTGCGCTTCGCGCGCAGCAGCACGTCGACGCTGACCTCGACGCGGTTCGCGGTCACGTTGTAGCTCGCCAGGTCGTCGCAGCGCTCGAGCTCCGAGAGGCTGCGCACGAGATCCGCGATGTGCTGGGTGAGGAACGCGTTGCGCTCCGCGTTCGATGTGGACGCGGCCTCGCGTGCCTCGGACTCCGGTTCGCGCGCGAGCGTCTCGACCAGCCGCGTGAGCTCGCCCGCATCGGTCTGGCCGCCGAGCACCAGGCGGAGCATGCGGCGGGCGCGCAGGTCCGCCGCGAGCTCGTCGGAGCCGGGGCCGGTGAGCCGCACGCCACTGGGCAGGAACAAGCCGGTGTCGTTCGCCTCGAGCGCGAATTCGCGCGCGTGGGCGGGCAGCCGCTGGCGCGCGGCTTCGCAGCGCCGCAGCGCTTCCGCGACGCTCGTGTGCTTGGCTTCGTTGCCGCGCCGCGCGCGAATCGCGCGTGTCAGCTCGAAGACGAGCGGCGCGACGTCGTGTGCCGTCGCTTTCCCCGGCTGCATCGTTCCCTCGCGGGGCCGACCGACCCCGTCCGCAGGATCGGCCCCGAAGTCGAGGCGCTTGAGCCCGTAGCTGCCGCCCGCTGAGCCAGCAACTAGAGTTGGCTCGGCGAAGATGTTTCGCTATTTATTCGTCTTCTTGACGCCCCGATGGTCGCGGTCTAGGATCGGCAAAGGATCCAGAAGTGCTTGAATTTCAATGAGAATATTCATTCTCGCGCTCGCGACCGGCGGTGGCTCGGGGTACGCACCCGTCGCCTCGGGAACGTTCGGCTCGGCGGTCGGGTTGCTGGTCTGGCTGGCGATTTCGGACTTCGGACCGATCTCCTATGCGCTCGGAGTTCTGGCCATCGTGCTGGTCGGAATCTGGGCGGCGGATCGGGCGCAGGCGATCTTCCGGCGCCACGACGACGGGCGCATCACGATCGACGAGGTCGCCGGAATGCTGGTCTCGCTCGCCTGGCTGCCGACGCGACCGGAGGTCGTGCTCTCCGCCTTCCTCTTGTTCCGCCTTTTCGACATCTGGAAGCCGCCACCCGCGGGAGCGGCCGAGCGCCTGCCGGGAGGGTTCGGCGTGATGGCGGACGACCTGGTGGCCGGTGTGTACGCGAACCTCGCCGGCCAGCTGCTCTGGCGCGTGGCCTTTCCGGGGGGCGCAGCGTGAGCGCCGTTCCCGCACGCGACGGTGTCTGGGTGATCACGATCGGCGACGAGCTCCTGCGCGGCGAGATCGTCGACTCGAACAAGTCCCATCTCTCCGAGCGCATGCTGGCGCTCGATCTCGAGAGCGCGCGTCACGTGAGCGTTCCCGACGATCCGGACGCGATCGGGGAAGTGCTGCGCCAGGCGGCTTCGCGTGCGCGCGTGGTGCTGGTCTCGGGCGGACTCGGCCCGACGCGCGACGACATCACGACCGAGATCGCCGCCAAGACCTTCGGTCGCGAGCTCTACCGCGACGAAGCCGCGCTCGAGCACGTGCGCGCATTCTTCCGCCGCTTCAACCGCGAGATGGCCGAAAACAACGCGAAGCAGGCCGACTTCCCCGAGGGCGCGGTTGTGCTCGCGAACCCGCTCGGCACGGCGCCCGGCTTCATGCTCGAGGTTCCCGACAGCGCGGGCGGCGAGTCGACGCAGCTCTTCTTCATGCCCGGCGTTCCGCGCGAGCTCTACCGCATGCTCGACGAGGAAGTCATGCCGCGCATCGGCGCGCGGCTCGGCTGCGGTCGCGTGGTGCGCGCGCGACTCCTGCGCACGTTCGGGATTGGCGAGTCGAACCTCGACCGCGTGCTGCACGACATCGCGCAGAACGACGCGGACGCGGTGCTCGGCTTCCGCACGCAGTTCCCCGACAACCTCGTGCGCGTGCTGGTGCGCGCGGAAGACGAAGCCTCCGCTGGCCGCCGGCTCGACGAGCTCGAGCGCGAGATCCGCGCGCGCCTCGGCGAGCTCGTGCTCGGCGCGGGCGAGCGTCCCATGGAGGAGATCGTCGCGGAGCTCCTGCGCGAGCAGAAGCGCACGATCGCGGTCGCAGAGTCGATCACGGGCGGTTTGATCTCGAGCCGTCTCACGGACGTGCCCGGCAGCTCCGCCTATTTGCTCGCCGCGTTCGTCAGCTACGCGAACGAAGCGAAGGTACGCGAGCTCGACGTCGATCCGGCCGTGCTCGCGCGCGATGGTGCGGTCTCCGAAGCCGTGGCGCGGCAGATGGCCGAGGGCGCGCGTCGGCGGGCCGGAACGGACATCGGCCTGGCGACGACCGGCGTGGCCGGCCCCGACGGCGGCTCGCCCGAAAAGCCCGTCGGCACCGTCTGGCTCGCGCTCGCGGATAGCGGAGGCACGATCGCGCACCGCTACCAGATGATGGCGGAGCGGCGCCGCAACAAGGATCTCGCCAGTCAGCTCGCGCTCGACTGGGTGCGGCGCCGGCTGCTCGGGCTGCCGATCACGGCCGACCTGTTCCCGCGCCTTTCGAGCGCGGGCGAGAAGCGCGCGTGAGCGACGAAGTGCGCGCATTCTTCGCGATCGAACTCCCGCTCCAGGCGCGCGCGAGCGTGGTCGAAGCGGTCGAGAGCTTGAAGGCGGTGGCGAAGCACGGCGTGCGCTGGATGGCGCTCGACACGCTGCACCTGACGCTGAAGTTCCTGGGCGAGATCCGCGAGGAGGATGTGCCGCGCCTGATCGCGCGCGCGCACGCGAAGCTCGCGCCCGAGCAGCCGTTCGAAGTCGGCCTCGCGGGCTACGGCGCGTTTCCGAACGTGCGCGAGGCGCGCGCACTGTGGATCGGCGTCAGCGAGGGCGCGAGCTCGCTCGCCCGGCTCGCGCGCAAGCTCGACTCCGCCGCGCGCGCGATCGGCGCGCCGCGTGAGCGCAAACCGTTCGAGCCGCACCTGACGCTCGGCCGGCTGCGCGATCCGCTGCGCGTCGAGCTGGAGCGCGCGGCGCCACCGGATTCCGTCGCCTGGACGGTCGCCGAAGTCGTACTCTTCGAGAGTCGTTTGTCGCCAAACGGCGCTCGGCACGTTCCCCTGGCTCGTTTCCCGCTCGGCGCGGGAGGCGATGCCGAACACGCAGATTTCGCCCCAGAACCCTAGGAGAGAGAGATGTCGCGAGCGCAGTCCGGAAACAAAGACGACAAGAAGAAGGCCGTCGACCTCACGGTCGCATCGATCGAGAAGCAGTTCGGCAAGGGCTCCATCATGGTGATGGGTCAGGATCAGCTCGACCGCGAGGTCCAGGTGATCTCGACCGGCGCGCCGTCGCTCGACATCGCGCTCGGCGTCGGCGGTCTGCCGAAGGGGCGAATCGTCGAGATCTACGGCCCGGAGTCGTCGGGCAAGACCACGCTCTCGCTGCACGCGGTCGCGGAGTGTCAGCGCAAGGGCGGAGTTGCGGCGTTCATCGACGCCGAGCACGCGCTCGACGTCAACTACGCGAAGAAGCTAGGCGTGAACGTCGAGGAGCTGCTCGTCTCGCAGCCCGACACGGGCGAGCAGGCGCTCGAGATCACCGACATGCTGGTGCGCTCCGGCGCGGTCGACATCGTGGTGATCGACTCGGTCGCGGCGCTGGTGCCCAAGGCCGAGATCGAGGGCGAGATGGGCGACACGCACGTCGGCCTGCAGGCGCGGCTGATGAGCCAGGCGCTGCGCAAGCTGACGGGCAACCTGTCGCGTTCGAACACCTGCCTGATCTTCATCAACCAGCTGCGCATGAAGATCGGCGTGATGTTCGGCAACCCCGAGACCACCTCGGGCGGAAACGCGCTGAAGTTCTACGCCTCGATCCGGCTCGACGTACGCCGGATCGGCCAGATCAAGGACGGCGAGAGCACGATCGGCAGCCGCACGCGCGTGAAGGTGGTCAAGAACAAGTGCGCGCCGCCGTTCCGCCAGGCCGAGTTCGATCTGATGCACGACAAGGGCATCTCGCGCGAGGGCGACATCCTCGACCTCGGCTCCGAGCGCGGGCTGCTCGAGAAGAGCGGCACCTGGTACAGCTTCGAGGGCACGCGCATCGGCCAGGGCCGCGAGAATGCGAAGGCGTTCCTGACCGCGAACCCGGCCATGTACGAGCGCCTGTGCGAGCTGGTCTTCGCCAACGCCGGGATCAAGAAGAAGGTCCCGGTGGCGAGCGAGAGCATCACGAGCCCCGGCGAGGCCGAAGAGGGCTGAGCGCCGGGCGGAGCTCTCAAGAACGCCAACGGTCGGGACGATCCACCCGCAAGTACCCCTCGCAAACGTGCGAGCGGAGAGGCTTGGCGGGAATGGAACTCAACGACATCTTGACCATCGCGATCAAGGGCCTGGCTTCGGACATCCACCTGAAGGCCGGCCTGCCGCCGCTCTTCCGCGTGGACGGGGCGCTCGTCCCGCTGAAGAACGGCGAGCGGCTCACGCCGGAGCACCTGCACGGGATCGCGACGTCGATCATGACGCCGGGACAGAAGAACCACTTCGACAAGCACCACGAGGTGGATCTCGCCTACTCGATCGCGGGTCTGGGCCGTTTCCGCGTGAACGCGTTCATGCAGCGCGGCACGGTCGGGATCGTCTTTCGCGTGATCCCGTTCGGCGTCAAGACGATCGAGCAGCTCGTGCTGCCGAAGGTCGTCGAGCGCGTGGCGATGGAGGCGCGCGGTCTGGTGCTGGTCACCGGCACCACGGGCTCCGGCAAGTCGACCACGCTCGCGGCGATGATCGACTACATCAACACCAACCGCACCTGTCACATCATCACGATCGAGGACCCGATCGAGTTCCTGATCCGCGACAAGCGTTCGATCGTGAACCAGCGCGAGATCGGCGTCGACACGAACAGCTTCGCGACGGCGCTGCGCGCCGCCCTGCGCCAGGACCCGGACGTCATCCTGGTCGGCGAAATGCGCGATTTCGAGACGATCGAGACCGCGCTCATGGCGGCCGAAACCGGGCACCTGGTCATGTCGACGCTGCACACGATCGACGCGGCCGAGACCATCACCCGCATCGTGTCGGTGTTCCCGCCGCACCAGCAGCCGCAGATCCGGCTGCAGCTCGCGAGCATCATCAAGGGTGTCATCAGCCAGCGGCTGGTGCCGCGCGCCGACGGCAAGGGCCGCGTGCCCGCGGTCGAGATCCTGGTCGCCTCGGCGCGAGTGCGCGAGTGCATCGCCGACCCCGAGATGACCAAGGAGCTGAACGACGCCATCGCCAAGGGCTTCACCACCTACGGCATGCAGAGCTTCGATCAGTCGCTGATGCAGCACGTGAAGAGCAAGCTGATCACCTACGAGGAGGCGCTCCTGCACGTCTCCAATCCCGACGACTTCGCGCTGCGCTTCAAGGGCATCTCCGGCACCTCGGACAGCTCCTGGGACGACTTCGACAAGGAGCAGGCCGACAAGTCGATGGAGCTCAGCGA
>JANNLG010000055.1:0-8940 GCA_031396695.1 Deltaproteobacteria bacterium | reverse complement strand
TCCTTCCCGCGGCCTGAGTGATACGTGAATGCGGCGATCGTCGCTCCGTCGATCGCGCGCGCCCGCACGTCGATCCGGCGATAGAAGTCGCGCGTGATGCCCTCGGTCGAGTCGAGCCGGTCCGCCTCCGGATGCGTCAGCCGATACAGCGCGCCCCACACGTGCTCGCCTTCGCGAGGCGCGACGTTCGCTACGCCGCGCTCTCCGGGACCGACCGGCAGATCGAAGCGCAGCTCGAACTCCTCGAGCAGCGCGACGCGCGTCTCGAGCGGCCGCATGCGCCTGCGCCCGAGGAACGTGCCGGGGTCGAGGTTGCTGCCGTAGGCGAAGTACCAGAGCGTGGCGTCGGCCGACTCCGTCACGGAGCCGTCGAGCTCCGCTTTGCCAACGCGAAGGCCCAGGCGCCCTCGACCGGTTGGCCGTCGCCGAAGCCGTACTTCGTTTTGACCGCGGCCGACAGGCGCTTGCCGAGCTCGGGATCGGTCGCGCGCGTGGCCTGTAGCTCGCACAGCTTTCCATCGAGCCGCACGCGCACGCGTCCGTCGTGCTCGACCTGACCGGGCCAGGTTTTCTTCGCCGCGCCGCCGCTCGGCACGTAGAGCACGCCGTCGACGATCAAGAACCAGGTCGTGATCGAGCGCGGCTCTTCCGGGGTGACCTCGAGCTCGAGCGTCTGGATCGGCGCGGCGAAGCTCCAGTCGGTGATCGGAGCGGTCACGGGCTCACCCGCGACGAGCGCGCCGCCCGGAAATGGACCGATCGGCCCGTCGTGGAAGCGCGCGCCGAAGGCGAGCGCGCCGAGCGCCACGACCAGGACCAGCATCGCGTAGAACGCCGCGCGCAGAATGCGCAGGAGCATCAGTACACCAGTTTGGTGATCGGGAACTCGACGATGCCCGTCGCGCCGACGTCGGCGAGATCCGGGATCAGATCGCGCGCGCGGGCTTCGTCGATGATCGTGTTCATCGCGACCATCTTGCCGTCGGCGAGCGGCGACACCGTCGGCGACGAAAGCGCCGGCAGCAGCGCCAGGATCTTCGGCAGACAATCCTTCGGGCAGTTCAGCATCAGGCCGACCTTGCCGTGCGCGTTCATGGCGCCGGTCAGCATCAGCGCGAGCCGGTCGAGCTTGCGCCGCTTCCAGGCGTCCTTGTACGCGAGCTTGTTCGCGATCAGGCGCGGCGTGCTCTCGAGCAGCGTCTCGACGATGCGCAGCTTGTTCGCGCGCAGCGAGGAGCCCGTCTCGGTCACGTCGACGATCGCGTCGGCGAGCAGGGGCGGCTTCACTTCCGTCGCGCCCCACGAGAACTCGACCTGCGCCTTGACGCCGTTCTTCTTGAGCCAGCTTTTCACCAGGTCGACGGCTTCGGTGGCGATGCGTTTGCCCGCGAGATCCTTCACGCCCTTGATCGGAGAATCCTCGGGGACGGCCAGCACCCAGCGCGTCGGCCGCAGGCTGGTCTTCGAGTAGCGCAGCTCGGCGAGCTCGCGCAGACGCGACTTGCTCTCCTGGATCCAGTCGAAGCCGGTGATGCCGGCGTCGAGCACGCCCTCGCCCACGTAGCGGCCGATCTCCTGGGCGCGGATCAGCACGCACTCGATCTCGACGTCGTCGATGGTCGGGTAGAGCGAGCGGTCGGGGAAGCTCATGCGGTAGCCGGCGCGCTCGAACAGCGTCGCGGTCATGTCCTGAAGCGAGCCCTTCGGGAACCCGAAGCGCAGCACCTGCGTCCCTTCCTTCGACCGCTTCACGCCCAGTGCCATGGCGCGCGACTCTATCGGAGGGCTGTCGCGGCTGCCAGGCGAGCGCGTAGGGCTTCGAGCGCGCCGAATTCGGGCCCGGGCGCGAGGTTCGACTCGCCCCGCTCGGACTTGGCCTGTGCGACCACGATGCGCTCGCGAGCCAGGAGCTCGAGCGCGTTAGCCGCGGCGATCGGGCAGGCACCCTCGGGGTAGTGCGCCTCGCCGACCAGGAGCGCCTCCTTCTGCACCGCACGCACGCGGTCGAGCAGCGCGTCGCGCTCGCCCTGCCCGTTCGCCTCGCCGACCACACGCGCGACGGCGGCGTAGGCCTCGAGCAACGGTTGAAGCTGCGCGCGCAGGAAGCCGAGCCAGGGCTCGCCCGCGCTCGTCGGGACCAGCGCGCCGGTGCTCGCGGGCTCGACCCAGCCGCGCGCGACCAGGTGCTCGAGCACGCGTTCGAGCCGCTCGCGCCGCGCGTCGCCCTCGAGCGGGAAATATTCGTCTGCGAGCAGATCGAGCCAGCTCGAAGCGTCGGCGAACAGCGCCTCGCGCAAGCGCGGCTCGTGCAGCCCGAGCGCCAGCGCAGCGGGCCACACCAGCGCGTGTCCGATCGAGGCGCGGTACAGATCGAGCGCGGCGCGCATGCCGTCGGCGATCTGGATCAGATCACCGCGCGGCGAGGCCACGCGCTTCACGCGCTCGGCCTGCTCGAGCAGCTCGATCGCGGCTTCCGGGCGGCCGCTCGCGAGGCAGCGTTCGAGCGACTCCGAGCGCGGCACACCCAGCAGCTCGAGCAGGCGCGCGACCTCGACCACCCGCTCGCGCAGCTCTTCCTCGCGCAGCGCGTTCGCGGGCTGACCGAGCAGCGCGGCCGCGGACACGGCGGAGCGGCCGGCCGTGATCAGCGCGTCGATGCGGCGCGAAATCTCGACTCCGAACTCGGAGGTCACGTCGCGCAGGTCGGGAATCTGGCCCGGCCCCATGCGGCGCGGCACCCGGTCGCCGAAGTACTGCGCGAGCGAGATCGGCTCGCCGAAGCGCACCGTCACGCTGCCGTACTTGTAACGCAGCACGGTGTGGGCGCGCAGCAGCGAGAACAGCGACTCGCGCTGCTTGCGCGCCCCGCCGCGCTCCCCGGTGATCGAGCTCTCCTCCACCAGTCGCTCGTAGGTGAAGCCGATCGGCACCAGGTACAGATCGAGGCGCGCGCCGCGCGCGTACGCCTCGAGCACCATGCGCAGCATGCCGAGCCGCGGGCGCAGCGTCTTGCCGGTGCGCGAGCGTGTGCCCTCGATGAAGAACTCCTGCGTGACCCCGTCCTTGATCAGGTGCTGCACGTAGCCGCGGAACACCGCGCGGTAGAGCGGATCGCCGTCGAAGCTGCGGCGCAGGAAGAATGCGCCCGCGCGGCGGAAGATCGGACCGAGCGGCCAGAACGCGAGGTTGATGCCCGCTGCGACCTGCGGCGGCACCAGGTGGTTCTGGTAGAAGAGCCACGACAGGATCAGGTAGTCGAAGTGTGAGCGATGACTCGGCACGAGCACCAGCGGGTGCAACTTCGCGGCTTCGACCACCGGCTCGAGCCCGTGCACCTCGATGCGCGCGAACAGGCGCTTGAACAGCCACTCCACGCCGACCGCCAGCACCGCGAGCATGGTCGCGCTCGGCGAGGCCGCGATCTCGGCCAGGTTCTTGCGCGCGCGCGCCTCCACGCGTGCGCCGGAGCGGCGCCTCCCGATCGAGACCTCGGCGATCACGCGCCGAACCTCGCCATCCTCGAGCACCGCCTCCTGCACGCGCGCGAAGCTCGGCAGCGGAGCGCCGACGACGGGCTTCTCCTCGCGACGCAGGAAGATCAACAGCGAGCGGCGCACCTGCTTCACCACGCGCTCGCGACCAGAGGCGCGGTTCGCGTCGACGAACGCGCGCAGGTCGATCGGCTGGCCCACGCGCACCGCGAGATTGCGGTAGTTCCACAAGAACGCGACGACCTTGCCGGAGTCGGTCGGCCGCTCGTTGCCGCCGTAGAAGAGGTTCAGGAACGGGCGCTCCGGCCGCGCGCCCTTGCGCCAGAACAGCGCGAGCGGCACGAGCGACACCGGCACGTCGCTCGCGAAGGCGGTGTCGACCACCTCGCGCAGGTAGTCGAGCTCGGTGCGGCCCTCGCGCAGCGCGCCGCGCTTGCTGCGCACGCGCGTGCGGATCTTGTCGGTGCGCAGGAACAGAAACGCCGAGCCGCCGTCGCGCACGCACTGGCGGATCTGCACGATGCTGCGCTCGCGCATGCCGCCGGGGCCGCGGCGCACGCGCTCGCCGATGCCCCGGAAGAGCAGGCGCAGCGCCTCCGTGAACGGGCGGTAGTAGAAGAACTTGATCCCGTTCGCGAACGACGAGAGTCGGATCCCGCGCAACAGGAACAACCAGTTGAACAGGAAATAATCGAGCCGTGAGCTGTAGCGCATCACGTACACGACGGCGCCGGCGCGATCGAGATCGGAGAGCCGCTCTGCGTCGTGGCGCTCGAAGTCGAACTCGCCGAAAAACCTTCGGCCGAACAGCGTCGCCGTGCGACCGAAGCGCTCGGTCATCGACGTGTACGGATTCGCGGCCACGCTCGACTTCGGCGCGGACTCGCCCGCGGGGGTGGGATCGGGGATCAGACGGAGCTTCACCTCGGCCACGCGCCGAAGGTAGGGGGCATCCGGCGAAACCGCGACCGTTCTTGCGCTTGACCGGGCGGCGGAGGGGTGGCAGCGTGGCCCGCGTGGGTGCACCGAGGCTGGCCGCTCTCGCGCTCGCGCTGGTCGTGGTCGCGAATTTCGCGCCGCGCGCGACGGCTGCGGACTTCGTCGCCGAGCAGGCGACGACCGCCAAGCTGGCCGACGGGCGACATCGGGTCTGGATTCACGACCTGGTGGGCATCGGCTACGCGAAGGCAACGCTTCTCGACGCCGACAGCGGTCGTCAGCTCGCGCAGGTCGACACTGGCTACCTGGGCATGGAGCTCGAGCTCTCGGCGAAGTCGCCGCGTTTCTACTCCGCCGAGACGTACCTCTCGCGCGGCTTTCGCGGAACGCGCACGGACGTGGTGACGACTTTCGACGCGACCACGCTGCGACCGACCGGCGAGATCGAGATTCCCGCCAAGCGCCTGCTCGGCCTGCCGACCAGCGCGCATGCGAGCCTGCTCGACGACGAGCGCTTCCTGCTCGCCTACAACTTCTCGCCGGCATCGACGGTCTCGGTCGTCGATCTCGAGCGCGGCGCGTTCGTCGGCGAGATCGAGGTCGCCGGCTGCGCGCTGGTCTACCCGCTCGGTCCGCGCCGCTTCGCGTCGCTGTGCGGCGACGGCAGCCTGCTCGAAGTGACGCTCGACGACGCGGGCCGCGAGCAGGCGCGCAAGGCGCACCCGAACTTCTTCGATCCGTCGCTCGATCCGCTGCTCGAGAAAGCGGTGCGCGCGGGCGACCAGTGGCTGTTCGTCTCGTTCGCGGGCGACGTCCATCCGGTCGACGTGTCGGCCTCCGGGCTGACCTTCGGCGCGAAGTGGCCGCTCACCGACGCGGCGGAGCGCGCCTCGAAATGGCTGCCCGGCGGCCTGCAGCCATTCGCGCTGCACGCGTCGAGCGGCCGGCTCTACACGCTCGTGCACCAGGGCGGCGCGGACACGCACAAGGATCCCGGGCAATCGGTCTGGGTCTACGACCTGGCGACGAAGAAGCGCGTGCAGAAGATCGCGCTCGACGAGCTCTCGACCTCGATCGCCGTGAGTCCGGACGACGCGCCGCTGCTCTACTCGGCGTTCCTGGGCGCGCCCGCGCTCGTGGTCTACGACGCGCGCACGGGCACGAGACTGCGCGCGATCGAGAACGCGGCGAGCTGGCCCGGACTCCTGCAGCCGATCGCAGGAGACGTGAAGTGAGCCGCATCGATGCGCTCACGCAGGCCGCGGCGCGCAGACTCGCTTCGCGCACCTCGCGGCGCTCGCTGCTCGGAATGCTCGGGCGACTGCTCGTCGGCGGCGCGGCGCTCCCGCTGCTACCGGTCTCGCGCGTGGCTCGGGCTGCGGGCGGGGCGTCGGGCGGCGCGAAGATCGACGACCCGGAGAGCTGCGACTACTGGCGCTACTGCGCGATCGACGGGTATCTGTGCTCCTGCTGCGGCGGCAGCGCGAGCACCTGTCCGCCGGGAACCTCTCCCGCGCCGATGACCTGGGTCGGCACCTGCCGGAACCCGGCCGACGGCAAGGCGTACATCGTCTCGTACAACGACTGCTGCGGGAAGGCGAGCTGCGGCCACTGCATGTGCAACCGCAACGAAGGCGATCGCCCGCCGTACCTGCCCTGGGTGAGCAACGACATCAATTGGTGTCTGGGCGGCGAGAACAAGATCGCGTACCACTGCTCGACGGCGGTGCTGGTCGGCGTGGCCGACAAGTGAGCCGGTTCGCCGCCGCGCTCGCGGCGACGCTGGTTACGGCCGCGGCTCCGCTCGCGCTCGGCGGGCCGTCGTCCGCGCCTGGCGCGCCGCCGGAAGTGCGCCGCGCGCCCGAGACCAACTACATGCTGCACTGTCAGGGCTGCCATCGGCCCGACGGCAGCGGCCTGCCGGGCGCGGTCCCAGATCTGCGCGGACACGTATCGGTGTTGCTCGGCTCGCCCGAGGGGCGCGCGTTCCTGGTGCGCGTGCCGGGCTCGGCGAACGCGCCGCTCTCGGACCGCGAGCTGGCGGAGCTGCTCGACTGGCTCGTGCGCCGCTTCGATCCCGCCCATCTGCCCGCGGACTTCGCGCCCTACACGGCTGCGGAAGTCGCGCGCCTGCGCAGCCAGAAGCTCTCGAAGGTGAGCGAGGAGCGCGAGGCGATCCTGCGCTCGATCAGCGAATCCACTCGAGCCGCTTCTCCGCCGCCCGGATCACCGACTCCTGGTGCGGCTGGAGCGTCTGCCCCCCGATAGACATGAAGAACTCGAGGAACGGATCGACCACGCCGGTCGAGATCCCGGAGAGCTCTTCCATGACCGCGAGTCCGCAGAACGGCACGTGCGCGGTCGAGTAGCCGCCCTCGTGCGTGAGCACGATCCGGCCGCCACAGATCTCGCGCGCGACCTCCACGAGCGTACGCGTGAGTGAGCGGTAGGTCGCGCTGGTCGCGAGCATGCGGCCGAGCGGATCCATCGCGCCGCCGTCGAAGCCCGACGCGATGATCAAGAGCTCGGGTCGGAACTTGCGCAGCGCCGGCGCGACCACGCGCGCGAACACCGCCTCGTACGCGCCGTGTCCCGAGCCGGGCGGCAGCGGGACGTTCAGGTTGAAGCCGACGCCGGCGCCCTCGCCGCCGTCCTCGAGCGCGCCGCGTCCGGCCGGAAAGTAGTTGTCCTGGTGGACCGAGATCGTGAGCACGCTCGGGTCGCGATAGAACGCGCTCTCGCTGCCGTTGCCGTGGTGCACGTCCCAGTCGACGATCGCCACGCGCGCCAAGCCGCGAGCTTCGCGCGCGTGGTGTGCGGCGATCGCGGCGTTCGAGAAGATGCAGAAGCCCATGCCCTGATCGGCTTCCGCGTGGTGGCCGGGCGGTCGGATCAGCGCGTAGGCCGACTCCACGCGGCCGTCGAGCACGGCGTCGACGGCCGTGATCGCGCCGCCCGCCGCGAGCAACGCGATCTCGTAGCTGCCGGGGCCGAAGGGCGTGAGCACGCCCGCATCGCCGCCGTTCTCGGCCGAGAGCTTCTTCACGCGCTCGAGGTACGCGCGCCCGTGCACGCGCAGGATCTCGTCCTCGGTCGCAAGCCGCGGTGGCAGGTCGACGAGCTGCTCGAGCAAGCCCGAGACCGCGAGCAGATTGCGGAAACGCCGTTTGGTGTCGGGGTTCTCGGCGTGACGATCCGGCTCGACCATACCGCCGGCGGGGATGAAACCCGCGGCTGACCGGGTGTCGTGCCACAGGTAACGCTCGTGAAAGACGAAGCCGGTCTTCCCGCTCACGAAGTCTCTAGCCCATCAGGTTGAAGGGCTTGTCCTCCAGGAACACCTTGTCCTCGTTCGCCGCGATCTCCTGAGCTGTGACGCCCTTCGGATTCTTCACGCCGTCGGAGACGACGATCTTCATCTCCGCGACCTTGGTGCCGCCCGCGAACAGGAACTTGCCGGTCTTGTCCTTCGACAAATCGCTCACCATGTAGAGCACCGCCGGCGAGACCTTCTCGGGACCGAGCGCTTCCTTCACCGACTCGTTGCCCATGCCGGGCAGATCCTCGGTCAGGCGCGTGACCGCGACGGGCGCGAGACCCCACACGCGGATGCCGTACTTCTTTCCCTCGAGCGCGAGGCAGCGCGTGAAACCCGCGATGCCGGCCTTGGCCGCGCCGTAGTTGCACTGGCCGAAATTGCCGATCAGGCCGGACGTGGAGCTCGTGTTCACGATCACTCCGCCCAGACCGCGGTCCTTCATGTGCGTGAAGACCGGGCGCGTCACGCAGTAGGTGCCCTTCAGGTGCACCTGCACGACGATGTCCCAGGACGCCTCGTCGGTCTTCACCAGCGTCATGTCGCGCAGGATGCCGGCGTTGTTCACGAGGATGTCGACCTTGCCGAACGCGTCGACGGCGGTCTTGCAGATGTTCTCGCCACCCTTCACGGTCGCGACCGAGTCGTAGTTCGCGACCGCCTGTCCGCCGGCAGCCTTGATCTCGTTCACGACCTGGTCGGCCATCGAGCTCGAGCCGCCCTGCCCGTCGCGCGAGCCGCCGAGGTCGTTGACCACGATCGCGGCGCCTTCCTTGGCGAGCAGCAGCGCGTGACAGCGTCCCAATCCGCCGCCGGCGCCCGTGATGATCGCGACCTTGCCATCCAGAAGACCCATCTCTCTCTCCTTACTCGAGAACGACTAGAACCTCGCCCTCTTCCACGCTCTGACCTTCCTCGACGAGGATTTTGGCCACGCGGCCGCCCGCGGGTGCCTCGACGGGCAACTCCATCTTCATCGACTCGAGGATCACGAGCACATCGGCCTCGCGAACCGTCGCTCCGATCGAGGTCTCGATCTTGAAGACGGTGCCGGTGATGTGCGCCTCGACGTTCGTGCTCAAGTCGCGGCGTACTCTGGCACAGGCGCGCAGCCTATTTCAAACGAAGCGAATCTCTCCCTTCCTTTGCTAGCCTGCGCCCGATGCTCGAGACGCTCAGCAAGGGGTTCAAGAA
>JANNLG010000046.1:0-36520 GCA_031396695.1 Deltaproteobacteria bacterium | reverse complement strand
GATGCTCTACTTCCTGCTCGGCCTGCGCGCCGACAACACTATCGTGGTGTTCCATCCGGCGGCCGGCATGGAGCAGAACCTGCACGAATTTCTGACCTGCATCTACTTCAGCATCGTCACGTTCACCACGGTGGGTTTCGGAGACGTCGTCCCATTGGGCGCGTCACGGATCGTGGCGGCCATTGAGGCGTTCATCGGTGTGTTTTCCATTTCCCTGTTCGTGGTCGTGTTCGTGCGGAAGATGATGCGCTAAAGGCGCGGCGCGATCAGGAAAACACCGAACGCCCTCCATCCACTGCCAGCACCTGGCCGGTGACGAAGGTCGCCGTGCACAGGTAAAGCACTGCCTGCGCAACATCCTCCGGATCGCCGGTGCGCGCGAGCGGCGTGGTCGCGAGGATGTGCGCGCGCTCTGCGGGTTCGAACTGGCCGTCCTCGGGCCAGGCGATGGCACCCGGCGCAACCGCGTTCACCCGCACGCCGGGCGCGAGCTCGAGCGCGAGCGAGCGAGTCAATGCTGCGAGCCCGGCCTTGGCGATGCTGTAGACGACGTAGCCCTTCAACGGCCGGTCGGCATGGATGTCGGTGATGTTCACGATCGTGCCCTGCACCTTGGCCAGGTGCGGCGCAACGGCCTGCGCAAGGAACAGCGGCGCGCGCAGGTTGGAACCCGCGAGTTCCTCCCAGTGCCCGGCCTCGATCTCGCCCAGCGCGGTGGGATAGAACGACGAGGCGTTGTTCACCAAAATGTCCAGCCGCCGGTAGCGCTCGAGCGCCGCGTTCACCAGCGCCTGCGGCGCAATCGGCGCCAGCAGATCACCCTTCACCTTCACCGCGCTTCCTGCACGCGCAGCGTTCATTTCAGCTTCGAGCCTGCCTGCATCGGCTTCGCCGCCGCGGTAGTGCAGCACCAGGTTCGCCCCTGCCGCGTGCAGGTGCCGTGCGATCGCGGCGCCTACGCGCCGCGCGGCGCCGGTGACAAGCGCGGTCTTGCCGTGCAGGGCCTGGTCCATGATTCGATCACGTGATTCTAGGGTAAATTCTCCGCCATGCGCCCCACCGAACTGCCCGCGCCCGACGGCAACGCGCTGGCGGCCAGCCGCACCCTCGTCGAGCGGATTCGCGCCGAGTTGCGCGCGCACGGAAACTGGATGGATTTCGCGCGCTACATGGAGCTCGCGCTCTACCAACCCGGCCTCGGGTATTACGCGGCCGGGTCGGCGAAGCTCGGCCCCGGCGGCGATTTCGTCACCGCGCCGGAGTTGGGGCCGCTGTTTGCGCAGACGCTCGCCGCGCAGGTAGCGCCGTTGCTCGATGCCACGGGCGGTGCGCTCCTCGAACTCGGCGCGGGCAGCGGAGCGCTCGCGCAGGCACTGCTCGCGGAATTCGCGCGAGCCTCCGTGAATCTTCCCGGGTATTTCATCCTCGAGCCGAGCGCGGAACTGCGCGACCGGCAGCGCCGGCGCATCGGCGCACGCGCAACCTGGCTCGATCGCCTGCCTGAAAGCTTCCGTGGCGTGATGCTTGCCAACGAAGTAGCCGATGCGCTGCCGGTGCACGCGGTGGCATGGTCCGATCGCGGCATCATGGAACGCGGCGTGTGCGAGAACGAGGGCGAACTGGCATGGGCAGAACGTGCCGCGGCAGGAACCGTTCTCGACGCGGCGGGCTCGATCGAGATTGAATTGCCGCCGTCGGGCCGCTACGAAAGCGAAATCGGTCTCGCGGCGCAGGCGTGGATTGCGACGCTCGCGGGCCGGCTCGCGAAGGGAGCGCTGCTTGTTGTGGACTACGGCTTCGCGCACCGGGAGTATTACCACCCGCAACGCTCGATGGGGACGCTGATGTGCCACTACCGCCACTACGCCCACGGTGATGTGTTCCTGTACCCCGGATTGCAGGCGCGCGGGACGGCTTCTGGGAGGACACCGATCGCGGTGTGTATTCCGCGGACGAGATGCACGCGCAGATCTGCGCGCGGCTCGGCGTGGCGTTCACGCGCGACGAGCTGCTGGCACTGCAAGCGCTGGCGTTCCGAGTCCAGCCCGACGTGCTGCGCATCGCCGAAGCTCTCGCCGAGCGGCTTCGCGTCGGTATCCTGACCAACAACGCGCCGCTGCTGCGCGAGGCGGTGCCGGCGCACCTACCCGAGCTCGCGCGGGTGTTCGCGCCGATCCTGTACTCGTTCGAGGTCGGTCACACCAAGCCCGCGCGCGCCCTGTTCGACTCCGTCGCGCGCGCCCTCGAGCTTTCGCCGCGCGAGATCTTCTTCGTCGACGATCAGCCGCGTCACGTCGCGGCCGCGCGCGAGGCGGGCTGGGACGCGGTTCCGTTCGAGTCGGCAGCGCGGCTTCGCCGCGCGCTGATCGAGCGCGGCCTGCTCGGCGCCGAGACCTGACCGGTGGCTCGCTGTCGAGGCGCGGTGATTGCGCGACGGCCTGACCCCGCCGATCCTGCACACCCATCCTCGGAGGAGTGCTCGACATGAAGCGCGCGCGTCTTCTCGTGCTCGGCATCGCTCTCGCCTGTGGCCCGATCCCCGGCGGCTCGCTCGACGGAGATCCGGGAGCGGTGCCTTCGGACTGGAACGCGGCGATGGGCGGCGATCACGCGCTGTGCGAGATCGAGTCGCGTCCCGCAGACCCGCACTCGATCCAGCTCGACTGCTTCAGCTACGAGGGCGCGCTGTACGTGCAGTCGCACCGCTGGGTGAATGCGTCGTGGTGGCCGGTCAAGAGCTGGGCGCTCGTCTGGCAAGAGCACCCGGACGTGCGCGTTCGGATCGGCGACTCACTCTACGATCTCGAGGCCGTGCCGGTGACCGAGGCGCCGACGCGCGACGCGATCCTGGGCATGCGCGGCTACGACCCGGTTCCCGACGGGATCGTGCTGTTCCGCTTCGACCCGCGCGCCTAGCGCTCCGGAACATCGAGCCAGTGGACCTCGTACAGCTTGCGCACGGAGTTGATCAGGAACGCGCGGCTCGCGCGCGCGATCGCGTCGACCCCGAGGACTGCCTCCTCGAGCTCGCCGCGCTCGAGCAGGTGACACCGATAGGTGCCGGGCAATAGACCGCACGAAGCCGCGGGCGTGAGCCTGCGGCCGTCGAGCTCGACCACCAGGTTCGACGCGCAGCTCTCGGTCAGCTCGCGGCGCTCGTTCCACAGCACCACGTCCTGGGCATCTGGTCGCGCTGCCAGCGCGTGCTCGTAGACCCAGCGCCGCGAAGTCTTGTGGCGCAGGAACTCGTCCGCGCTGTCGACCGGTGCCGAGGCGAGCGCCACCTGCACGGGGGTGCTCGGCTTCACGTCGACCTGCTCGAGAAAGACCGAGCCGTCGGCCGAGAGCTCGAGCCGTACCTTGCGCGGCTGAGGCGGCAGGCCGGTCGCGAAGGCGAGCAGCTCCGCGCGCGCGCGCCCGAGGTCCAGAGCGAAAGCGAAGTGCTTCGCCGACCGGTCGAGCCGCTGCAGGTGCGCGTCGAGCAGGAAATACCCCCTCCGCGGCTCCCAGAGCAGCGCTTCGTACAGCTCGAACGGCTCGGCCATGCGCATAGAATATCCGGGGCCGTGTCGAATTCCGGTCTCGCCGAGCGACGCATCCAGGAAAGGAGCAATTCCATGCGATACATCTGCTTGGTCTATCTGGAGGAGAAGCCGCTCGAGGGTCAGCTCGTGCCCGGCTTCGTGGTCGATCTGGGAATGAGCCGCGCGCACGAGGTCGCCAAGGCCTGCAACGCCTACGACGAGGAGTTGCAGAGTCGGGGGCACCTGATCCTCGGCCATCCGCTCTCGCCGAGCGACAACGCCATCACTGTCCGGGTTCGCGACGGGAAGATGTCCACGACCGATGGCCCGTTCGCCGAGACCAAGGAGGTGCTGGGTGGCTTCATCCTGGTTGAGGCGCGCGATCTGAACGAGGCGATCCGGATCGCAGCGGAGATGCCGCTCGCGAAACTGGGGAGCATCGAGGTCCGCCCCATCCACGTGGCCGGCGCTTCCGGGTGACTGCGCTCGAGGTCGCCTATCGCACTCACTCGCGGCGCGTGCTCGCGACCTTGATCCGGGTGCTCGGCAACTTCGACACGGCCGAAGAGGCGCTGCACGACGCCTTCGCGGCGGCCGCGCAGTCGTGGCCGCGCGAGGGCGAGCCGGCCAACCCGCACGCGTGGTTGGTCGCCGTGGGGCGCTTCAAGGCGATCGATCGCTTTCGCAGGCGAGCGCGACTGGAACGCGCGCTGCCGGAGCTGTCCGCGCAGCTCGAGCTGGAGGGCGAAGCCGCCGTGTCGCATTCCGACGAGGAGATCGCGGACGACGAGTTGCGGCTGATCTTCACCTGCTGTCATCCCGCGCTCTCGCCGGATGCGCGAATAGCGCTCACGCTGCGCGAGGTCGCGGGACTGACGACCGAGGAGATCGCGCGCGCGTTTCTCGCGCCGGTGCCGACCATCGCGCAGCGGATCGTGCGCGCCAAAGCGCGGCTGCGCGAGGAAACGAGTCCGTTCCGCGCGCCTTCACTGAGCGAGATCGCGGGCCGCATCGAGACCGTCCTGCACGTGATCTACCTGATCTTCAACGAGGGCTATTCCGCGTCGGGCGGCGCGCAGCTCGTGCGCTTCGAGCTCTCGCGCGAGGCGATCCGGCTCGGCCGGCTCGTAGTCGGCTTGCTGGACGAGCCCGAAGCGGTCGGACTGCTGGCGCTGATGCTTCTGCACGAGGCGCGGCGGGAAACGCGCACGACGGCGTCGGGCGAGATCGTGCTGCTGGAGGACCAGGATCGCGCGAAGTGGGATCGACCGCAGATTGCAGAAGGCGTGGCGCTGGTGGAGCGTGCGCTCGAGTCGCGCCGCTTCGGCGCGTACACGCTGCAAGCGGCGATCGCGGCCATCCACGCCGAGGCGCCGCGCGCGAGCGACACCGACTGGGGACAGATCGTCAGCTTCTACGACGTGCTGGCTCGCGTGGAGCCGTCGCCGGTCGTGTTGCTCAATCGCGCGGTCGCGTTGGGCATGCGCGACGGCCCGGCGGCCGGTCTCGAAGCGGTCGAAGCGGTGCTCGCCACCGGCGCGCTCGACGACTACCCGTTCGGCCACTCCGCGCGCGCGGAGATGTGTCGCCGGCTCGGTCGAGTCGAGGACGCACGCGTGTCGTACGAGCGCGCACTGCGCGTGGCGCGCCAGGAGCCGGAGCGCAGGTTCCTGGAGCGGAGCATCGCCCGACTCTGAGCGGGCGCCCGGCGCGCGGTACACTGCGCCGCCGCGATGCTTCAGATCCTGGTCTATGCGGATTCGCTCTCCTGGGGAATCGTGCCGAACACGCGCGAGCGGTTGGCGTTCGCTTCGCGCTGGCCCGGCGTGATGGAGGCCGCGCTCGCGCAGGCGGGGCTCGAGACGCGCGTGATCGAGGACTGCCTGAACGGGCGGCGCACGGTGTTCGAGGATCCGTACAAGCCGGGGCGGAACGGGCTCGACGGGCTCGAGCAGCGGATCGAGATCTGCTCGCCGCTCGCGCTGGTGGTGCTCTTGCTCGGCACGAACGATTTTCAGGTGATGCACGCGCACGACGCATGGCAATCCGCACAGGGCATCGCAGCGCTGGTGCGCGCGATCCGGCGCGCGCCGATCGAGCCGGGCATGCCCATGCCCGAGATCCTCGTCGTGGCGCCGCCCGCGATCCAGACGCCGAAGGGCCCGATCGCGGCGAAGTTCCGGGGCGCGGAAGCGAAGTGCGTGGGGCTCGCTTCGGCGTACGAAGCTATCGCGCACGAGCTCGGCTGCCTTTTCTTCGACGCGGGGCAGACGACGAGCTCGAGCCGCGTCGACGGCGTGCACCTCGATGCCGATCAACACCAGGCGCTCGGCCGCGCGCTCGCGACGATCGCGAGCCCCGCGTTGCGGCGCGCGTAGAGAAGGAGAGCCGATGCTGCGAGTGGTGGGCGCGGGCGTGGGCCGCACGGGGACGCTGTCTCTGAAGCTCGCGCTCGAGCGGCTGCTCGGCGCGCCCTGCTATCACATGGCGGAGGTGTTCGGGAAGCCGGAACACGTGCCGATCTGGCACGGCGCGACGCGCGGCAGGATCCCGGACTGGCACGCGCTGATGAAAGGCTACGCGGCCGCGGTCGACTGGCCCGCTTCCGCGTTCTGGCCGGAGCTCGCAGAGGCGTTTCCCGACGCGCTCGTGCTGCTGTCGGTGCGCGATGCCGAGTCGTGGTGGAAGAGCGCGAACGGGACGATCTTCCCCGCGACCGAGCGCGCGCCGAGCGAAGAGTGGCGCGAGATGATCGACGGTCTGTTCGCGTCGCGCTTCACGTCGGCGATCCACGATCGCGAAGCGTCGCTGGCGGCATTCGAGCGGCACAACGCGGCGGTGCGCGCGCGCGTTCCGGCGCACCGACTGCTCGAATGGCGCGCCGGTGACGGCTGGGCGCCGATCTGTCAGCGGCTCGGGCTGCCGATCCCCGCGGAGCCGTTCCCGCACGTCAACACCACGGCCGAGTTCAACAGCCGGCGCGCGCCCGAATGAAGGCCCCGACACCGGGCGATGTCAGGGTCGCCAGTGGTACTCGACGTCGGGCTCGCTCTCGGGCGGCGGGCTGACGCCGAACTTCACGGCGACCAGACCCTCCTTCTCGTAGAACGCGCGCGCTTTGGTGTTGCGCACGTGCGTGTGCAGCTCGACACCCGCCGGCGAGAGCACGAACGCGTGGCGCAGCAACGCCGAGCCGACCCCGCGACGCTGCGCGGCCGGGTGCACGTAGAGGCGGTCGACGTAGCTGTCGCGAAGCGCCAGGAAGCCGAGGATCCGCTCGCCGTCCACGGCGATCCAGAGCGCGCAGCTCGGCCGGATGTTCGAAAGGAAGAAGCCGCGGTCGTCGGCGACGCTTCGGTCGCGCTCCTGGGGAAGGAAGTCGTAGGTGTCGCGCTTGGTCTCGTTCCAGAGCACGACGACGGCTTCGAGCTCGGACTCGCGCGGCGTTCGGATCTCGATCACGCGCGCAGGGTAGCTGATACGATTCGCGCAAGGTCGGAGGTGGCCGATGGCGAGCGCCCCGCGGGCGAGCCGCCCGCACATGCCCGAGTACGGACTCGCGCCGGACGACGCGGAGAACGGGCTGCTGCCGTTCTCGTGGGCGGTCGAGCGCCTGGAGCGCAGCCGCAACTACTGGGTGTCGACCGTTCGCGGCGACGGTCGGCCGCACGCGATGCCGGTCTGGGCGGTCTGGCTCGACGGCGCGCTCTGGTTCAGCACCGCGGTCGGCAGCCGCAAGGCGCGAAACCTGGCGCACTCAGCGTTCTGTGTGATCACCACGGAGCGCGCGGACGAGGCGGTGGTAGTGGAAGGCGTGGCGGAGCGCGAATCGCGCGAGCCGACGCTCGCGCGCGTCCAAGCGACGTACGAAGCGAAGTACCCGGGCGGCTACCCGCCCGATTCGGCCGTCTTCCGCGTCCGACCGATCACCGTCTTCGCCTTCATCGAGCGCGCCGAGCTGTTCGCGAAGACCGCCACGCGCTGGCGCTTCGCGACCGATTGAGATCGCACTCGACCGAGATTTTCGGCGGGTCTAGGATTACCGACATGCCCAAACGCAACGTGAAGAAGAAGCCGGTGGTCCAGTCGCGCAGCGCTCGCAAGCCCGCGCGGGCGAAGCCGGTCAAGGGGACGCTCGCGAAGTCCGCTCGGGCGAAGCGGCAGCCGCGCGTGGTCCTGCTCGTGGGCACGCGCAAGGGCGCATTCATCCTGCACGGCAACGCCTCGCGCACGAGCTGGCGGAGCGAGGGGCCGCACCGCTTCGGCGAGATCGTGAACCACGTCGTGCTCGATCCGCGCGACGGCCGGACGCTGCTCTGCGCCGCGCGCGCCGGGCACCTCGGTCCGTCGATCTTCCGCTCGACCGACCTGGGCAAGACTTGGAAAGAGGCGAGCGTGCCGCCCGCGTTCAAGCCTGCACCGCCCGGTGTCGTGGGCGACGCGGTCCAGCACACCTTCTTCCTCGCCCCGAGCAGCGCCAGCGAGCCGAACGTCTGGTACGCGGGTACGTCGCCGCCGGCGCTGTTCCGCAGCGAGGACGGGGGCGTGAGCTGGCGCGGCATCGACGGCTGGAACGAGAATCCGCTGCGAAAAGTCTGGTGTCCGCCCGAGGATCAGACGCCGGACGGCTCGATCCTGCACTCGATCCTGGTCGACCCGCGCGACTCGACACATTTGTACGTCGGCTGCTCGGGCGGCGGCTCGTTCGAGAGCACGGACCGCGGCGCGAGCTGGCGGCCGCTGAACCAGGGCGTCGAGGCCCCCGCCAATCCCGAGCCGTTCCCCGAGTACGGCCAGGATCCGCACTGCATGGCGATCCACCCGCTGCAGCCCGACCGGCTCTGGCAGCAGAACCACTGCGGGATCTACCGCCTCGACCGCCCGGCGACGCGCTGGGAGCGGGTCGGCAAGAGCATGCCGGCGGCGGTCGGCGACATCGGTTTTCCGATCGTGCTGCACCCGCGCGATCCGGACACGGTCTGGGTCTTCCCTATGGACGGCACGACCGTCTGGCCGCGCGTGAGTCCGGACGGGAAGCCCGCGGTGTACCGGTCGCGCGACGCGGGCAAGAGCTGGGAGCGCCAGCAGAGCGGACTGCCGCGCGCGAACGGCTGGTACACCGTCAAGCGTCAGGCGTTCGGCGCCGATGCCTTCGCGCCGGTCGGGCTGTACTTCGGGACGACCGGCGGCGAGCTGTGGATGAGCGCGAACGAGGGCAAGCGCTGGCGCCAGATCGCGGCGCACCTGCCGCACATCTACTCCGTCGTCGCCGCCACGCTCGACTGATGCGCGTCGCGATTCCGAGCCCGCTGCGCTCCTACACGGGCGGCCGCGAACAGGTGCAGGCGCGAGGCGCGACGCTCGCCGAGCTGCTCGGGGATCTCGAAGCCGCCTTTCCGGGCATCCGCTTCCGCATGATCGACGAGCAGGGCCGGATCCGCGTGCACATCCGCCTGTTCGTGAACGCGGAGCTCGCGCGCGATCTCGGCCGCGCGCTCGACGAGCGCGACGAGGTGCAGATCCTGTGCGCGCTCTCCGGCGGCTGAGCGCTACCCTCGCGCGTGCGTTCACCGGGGACGCGGGAAGGACCCTGTCGTGAGCGAGTCGATTCTCGAGGGCGGCTGCCTGTGCGGTGCGGTGCGCTATCGCGCGAGTCGCGAGGTGAGTGCGCCGACGCTGTGCCACTGCGCGACCTGCCGGCGCGCCTCGGGAGCGCCCGTCGTGGCCTGGATCACCGTTCCCGATCAGAGCTTCGTCTTCACGCGCGGTAAGGCCGTCGAGTTCCACTCCTCGGACGCGGTCACGCGCACGTTCTGCGGCGCGTGCGGCACGCCGCTCACCTACCGCCACGCAAAGACCCCCAGCGAGATCGACGTGACGGTGGCCAGCGCCGACGACCCGGGGCTGTACGCGCCGCGCGACCACATCTGGACCAGTCAGGGGATCGGCTGGATGCAGGGCGACGACGGCCGGCCGCGGCACCGCGAGACCCGCGAGCGTTCGCACGGCGCCGCGATCCAGATGTTCGGCGAGCGCGTGGTCGGGCGCGCCTACACCGTGCGGCGTGCTGCGTACGCGGTGATCTGGAGCGACGAGGGAAGCGTGGCGACCGTGAAGACGCGCCGCGGCCACTTCCTGCCCGGCGGCGGGATCGAGCGCGGCGAGAGCGACGAGTCCGGGCTCGTGCGCGAGGTGCGCGAGGAGTGCGCGCGCGAGATCGCGCTCGCGCGTTGCATCGGCGAGGCGGTGCAGTGGTTCCGCGCGTCGCGCGGCTTCTTCGAGGGCCACCACGTCTTCTTCGCCGGAAGCTTCGCGAGCGAACCGAGCGGACGCGGCGAGCACGAGCTCGTCTGGCTCGAGCCCGCGCGCGCCGCCGACCTGCTCTTTCACGCCAGTCACGCGTGGGCGATCGGGCTGCCGCGCGCGTGAGCTAGAATCGCGATCGATGGCGCGAATCCTGGCCGAGCGCGTGACGGCGGAGATCGGCGACGAGGTCTGCGTGTTCCTGATCGGAATGCGCGTGAACCGATTCTGGAAGGTGCATCGCTGGTGGCCGGTCGCGCGCGCGATGCGGCGCATGCTCGCCGAGCTCGAGAAGCTCCCCGACTCGGGCTTCCTCGGCTACGAGTCGTGGGTCGGCAATCCACTGCTGTTCCTGCAGTACTGGCGCTCGTTCGAAGCGCTCGAGGCCTACGCGACCCACCGCGACCTCGCGCACTTGCCGGCGTGGGCGGAGTTCAACCGGCGCGTTGGCAGCAACGGCGACGTCGGTATCTGGCACGAGACCTACCGCGTTCGGCGCGGCGACTTCGAGTGCGTGTACAACAACATGCCGGCGTTCGGACTGGCGAAGGCGACCAAGCGCGTGCCCGCGACCGGGCGGCGCGAGTCCGCGCCGGGTCGCATGAGCGAGCGTTGAGCGAAGCGCAGCGGCGCTTCGAATCGCTCGCGGGGGACGCGCCGCGCGAGCTCTGGTTCGAGGCGCTTCGCAATGCGATCGAGGCGCACTACCTGGCCGAGCCGGGCAATCCGTATCGCGAGAGCGGGCGCTCGAGCGGGGCCGCACGCTGGGAGGAGACGCGCCGCTGCATCGCCGACGCCGTGGATCGCGACGGCGACTTTCTCGATGCGGGCTGCGCGAACGGACTCCTGCTCGAGACGCTGGCCGGCTGGTGCGCCGAGAAGGGGATCGCGATCCGTCCGCACGGCATCGACTTCGTGCCTCGGCTCGTCGAGCTCGCGCGCGCACGGCATCTGGCGCACGCCGGATCGTTCGAGGTCGCGAACGCATTCAGCTGGCAGCCGCGGCGGCGCTACGATTTCGTGCGCCTGAGCATCGAGTGCGTGCAGGAGCGTGACCGCGCGGAGTTTGTGCGCCGCCTGCTCGAGCGCGCGGTTGCAGCCGAGGGACGGCTGATCGTTTGTCACTATCCCGGTGCGAGCGAGCCGCTCGTCGACGTCGCATCGTTCCTCGCCGCGCTCGGTTACACCGTCGCTGGACGCGCCAGCGCGCCGAACGTGTCACTCGCGTGGACCGACAGACGCTAGGAGAGGGCCCATGCCCGTCGAAGTGATCGGAATCGACCACGTATACTTCGCGGTGCGCGACCTCGCGCGCTCGAGCGCCTTCTACGACGTCGTCATGAAGGTGCTCGGCTACCAGAATGTCGAGGGTCCGATCGGCGGCGATCCGCACGTGCACTACTTCAACCGCCAGTTCGGGCTCTCGCTGCGCCCCGCGCGCTCGGGCACACCGAGGCACGATCCGTACGCGCCGGGCCTGCACCACTTCTGCTTCCGCGTGATCGACGAGCGCACGGTCGATCTGGCCGCAGCCGAGCTCCGCGCGGCGGGCATCACGGTGACCGAAGGGCGGCTCTACCCGGAGTACGCGCCGGACTACTACGCGGTGTTCTTCGAGGACCCCGACGGCATCCGGCTCGAGATCACGAACTTTCGCGCGGGACGCCGCCAGCGCATGTACCTGTGGCACGAGGTGGTCAAACCTCCTTCTCGCTGAGCGGCCGTCGAAACAGTGCAGCAGCCTTCCGTCGAAGCTTCCTCCCGCCCCGCGCGTCTGCACGATCGTGAAACCGGCGAAGGCGGAACGAGCTCCCCAGAGCTTCGACGCGTTCGCCGAGCGTTACGCGTACATGGCCGCACTCGAGCGCGACCACGGCTTCTTTCTGCGCAAGCTGCCTACGCAGCGCCGCCGCGCGCTCGAGATCGGCTGCGGCGCGGGAGGGCTCGCACGCGAACTCGCCCACCACTTCGACGAGGTGATGGCGATCGATCTCTCCGAGCCGATGCTTGCGCTGGCCCGAAGTGACAGCGCCGAGTCCAACCTAACCTCTCTCCGCATGGACGCGAACTCGCTCTCGCTCACGGGGCGCTTCGACTTCATCGCGAGCCACACGACCTTCCACCATCTGACCGACGTCCCGAAGACGCTGCGCACGCTTCGCGGCCTGACGGCGCCCGGCGGACGCGTAGCGATCGTCGACGCGGTCTCCGAGCGACCCGCGATTCCAAAGTGGCAGTTCGCCGCCGGCGCGCTTCTGGCACCACCGCGCGACTGTTTCCGCCATGGGCCGATCGCCGCGCTCCGCCTGCTGCGCTTTCGACTCTCACGTCCCTGGCTCGCCCACCTCGCGAGTGACCGGTATCTCTCCCCGGCGCGCTTCCGCGAGCTCTTCGGTGCCGAGCTTCCCGGCGCGAGGTTCGAGACGTTGGGACCGTTTCTCGGTGCGCTCTGGGACGCGCCTGCGAACGAGTGAAGACGCGCTAGTTCGTATCGACTTCGTCGGTGTCGACCTGTCCCGTCAGCCGTCTGCGTGTGTGCGACCAGCCCATGCCGATCGACATCACGACGGCGACCACGATCAGCCCGACGTGGGTCAGTGTCGGCACGTCCGACATCGAAAACACGCTCCGGTCGACGAGCAGCCAGATCACGCCCGCGCACAGCGCGACGATCAGGAAGATCCCCACGCCCCCGAGCGAGCGCCGAGTGGCGTTCGCGTACACGACCCAGGCGATCGCGAGCACGACGCCGACCACGAACTTCAGCGCGGGCGACGCGAACCAGCTCGGCCCTTCGGAGGGCAACCAGTTGCCCGTGATCCATGCAACGTACGAGACTCCCCACGGGTTGTAGGTGGCGTAGACAAGCGCCAGCGCGAAGCCGAGTCGCAGCGCGAATCCGCCGATTCCCATGCCCTTGTCGGCAGTGCTCTGCATTCGTGCGATCATACGCGAAGCGAGCGAGGGGAAACGGAATGTACGTGAACGTGAACGGCGTGCGACTGTACTTCGACGTCGAAGGTGCGGCACTCGTACCGGACGGAGCGCGCATGCGCGAGAAACCGACGTTGATCCTGCTGCACGGCGGACCGGGCCTCGATCACACCGGCTACAAGCCGGAATTCTCGCGGCTCGCCGACGTCGCGCAGCTCGTGTATCTCGACCACCGCGGCAACGGACGCAGCGACAAGAGCGAGCCCGCGCATTGGACGCTCGCGCAGTGGGCCGACGACGTGCGCGCGTTCTGCGACGCGCTCGGGATCGTGAAGCCGATCGTGCTCGGGCAGTCGTTCGGGGGCATGGTCGCGATGGCCTACGCCGCGCGGCACCCCGACCACCCCGCGAAGCTGGTGTTCTCGAGCACGGCGGCGCGAAACGATCTCGAGCGGATGGTGCGCCGCTTCGAGGAGCGAGGCGGCGCCGAAGTCGCCGCAGTGGCGCGCCGCTTCTGGACCGAGATGAGCGCGGACTCGCTCGCTGACTACGTGAGCCTCGCTCTCCCGACCTACAACCGCATCCCCGGAGACCCCGACGGCGCACGGCGCGGCCGACTCTCGGTCGACCTCATGCTGCAGTTCCTGGGCGGCGAGGGCCGCACGATGAACCTGCTGCCCGGCCTCGCGAACGTGCGCTGTCCGACGCTCGTGCTCGGCGGCGAGCTCGATCCTGTGTGTCCGATCGAGATGCAGGCCGAGATCGCGGCTGCGTTGCCGCGCGAGCACGTGCGCTTCGAGCGCTTCGCCAACTGTGGACACGGCGTGTTCCGCGACGATCCCGCGCGCGGCTTCGCGCTGATCCGCGAGTTCATCCTCGCCTAGCGGTCGTAGACGGGAATGAGACGGTCGCCGATCGTGCGCAGCGACTTCTGGATGCGCTCGTGCGGAATCCCGGCGAACTGCACCAGACACATCAGCCGATCGACGCCGATCTCGCGGTACGCCTCGATCTTGCGCTTGCAGGTGGCGACGTCGCCGATGATCACCGACGGCAGCGGCTCGAGCAGCTCGTAGACCTCTTCGTTCGAGACCGGCTCGCCGGCTGCGAGCCGTTTCAGGAGCGCGACGACGGGCACTTCCTTGGGCGGCTCGGGCGAGCCGACCACCGCCTTCGCGCCGCTCGCACCCGATTCGAGCGAGCGCGTGGCTGCGGGGTCGCCAGCGAGAAAGCCGCCGCGGATCTGGCCGTACCAGATCTCCGCGGGCGCGTTGAAGATGCGCGGCGCGGTGTTCACGTACCAGCAGGCCGCGGCGGCCGCGCCGCTCGCGATCGCCTCTTTCTTCGACTCCATCACGTGCACGAAGGTGAAGACGGCGGCCTGCGCGTTCACCAGTTTCCCCGCGGGCGCTAGACACGACGCGAGCCCGCGGCGGTATTCCACGAGCAGTGACTCCATCTGCGAGAGCGGCGTCAGCAACGTCGTGCCGAGCGCGCCGACGCCGAGCTTGCCCGCCAGGTGGAACGACTCCGGGCTGCCGCAGGTCTGCCAGAGCGGCGGGTGCGGCTTCTGCAGCGGCTTCGGCACCACGTTCCGCTTGGGGATGTTGATCAGCGCGCTGTCCCACTCGAACGAGTCCTGCGTCCACATCCGCGGGATCATGCGCATGGCTTCGACGAGCTCTTCGCGCGTGGTCGAGGGCTCGACGTGGAAGGTGTCCCATTCGTTCCCGCCCGAGCGCGCGAGCCCGAGCTCGAGCCGGCCGTTCGAGAGCACGTCGAGCATGGCGGCGCGCTCCGCCACGCGCAGCGGGTGATTGATGCGGAACGGAGCGAGTACGCCCGCGTGACCGAGATGGATGCGGCGCGTGTGCTGCGACAGGTAGGTGAGGAACACCTCGGGCGCGGAGCTCCAGGAGAACTCGGCGGCGCCGTGGTGCTCGACCTCCCACCAGCAGCGGAAGCCGAGCTCGTCGGCGAGCACGGCCTGCGCGAGCGTCTCCTCGAACAGCACGCGCTCCTGGTCGGCGACCCAGGGCTTCGCCTTCTGAATCTCGCAGAAAATGTCGAACTTCACCGTGCCCCCGCGCACCGCCGGTTCGGACGCTCTGGTATCGTCGCGTTCATTCGGCCCCGGAGGACGCGATGAGCGGCGATTGGGAGATTCACGGCATCTTCCACTTCACCATCAACGTCTCGAACTTCGAGCGATCGCTGGCATTCTACCAGCAGATCGGGTTCAAGCTGTTGCGCGACAATCGCGACGTGGTCTGGCCGGCCTTCGTGGCGGTGAACTTCGGCATGAAGCGCGCGCAGGCTCGCGGCGCGCTGCTCGCAATCGGCGAGGGCGCGGAGCACACGCGCATCGATCTGCTCGAATGGCTCGAGCCAAGAGCCGTCGATTCGCAGGCGCACCTGCCGATCGAGGAGCGCGTCCCGCGCATCGTCGCGCTGCGCACGCGCAACGCGCGCGCGGCGTACGAGGAGCTGCGCGGGAAGGGAGTCTCGTTCCTCAGTGAGCCGTTCATTCCCGACGCGGCGCTCGGCATCGAGGCCGTGGTCTGCTGTCGCGATCCGGACGGCCTGATCGTGGAGTTCATCGAGTACGCACCGGGAGTGCTCGGCAGCCGCGTCGCAAGTCTCGAGCGGCGGCCGAGCTGACGGTCCGGGCCACGTGACGACGAACGACGTGAGTGTGCGCGCATCGACGCACGGCTTCGAGCCGACGCGGCTCGCTGCGCGTATCAGCGAGTTCACCAAGCGCGACCGCATGCGCCGTGCGCTGCGGCGCTTTCTGCCAATCTTCGGCCTTGCCTGCGGCGTGCTGGTGATCCCGCCGCACGTGCCGTGGTTCACGGCCGTCACGATCACGGGCGCCGTGCTCGCGTTCCAACGCTACCGCGAGCAACGCGAAATCCTCGAGATCCGCGGCCGCTGCCCGGGCTGCGCTGCCGAACACACGCTGGCTCCGCCCGCGGCGCTGCCCGCGATCCAGCGCTGCCCGGGCTGCGGAGCGTTCCTCAAGCTCGAGGAGGGGTGAGTGGCCGACACCGGATTCATCGATCCCGTCTGCGGCATGTCGGTCGCCGCCGACGGGCCGCACCACTGCGAGCACGACGGTGTCACGTACCGCTTCGGCAATCCGCGCTGCCTCGCGAAGTTCCAGGCCGAGCCGGCGCGCTATCTCGATCCGAGGCAACCGGCGGCGGAGGGGCCGTCCGATGCGGTCTACACCTGCCCGATGCACCCGGAGGTGCGACAGGTCGGGCCGGGCTCGTGTCCGATCTGCGGCATGGCGCTCGAGCCGCTCGAGGTGTCACTCGAGGAGCCGGACAATCCCGAGCTGCGCGAGATGTCGCGGCGCCTCTGGATCGCGGCGCTGCTCACGCTGCCGCTCGCTGCGCTCGCGATGTCGGAGATGTGGCCGGGCATGCCGCTACAACACGCGGTGTCGCCGGCGCTGCTCGGCTTCGTTCAGCTCGTGCTGGCGACGCCGGTGGTTCTCTACTGCGGCGGGCCGTTCTTCGCGCGCGGCTGGACCTCGCTCGTGACGCGGCGGCTCAACATGTTCACGCTGATCGCGCTCGGCACCGGCGTCGCGTGGCTGTACAGCCTGGTCGCCGTGCTCGCCCCGGACGTTTTCCCGGACGCGTTCCGCGCTCACGGCGGCGGCATCGCCCTGTACTTCGAGGCGGCGGCCGTGATCATCACGCTCGTGCTGCTCGGTCAGGTGCTCGAGCTGCGCGCGCGCGGGCGCACCGGCGCGGCGCTGCGCGCGCTGCTGGGACTCGCGCCCAAGACGGCGCGGCTCGTGCGCGAGCAAGGCCTCGAGCTCGACGTACCGCTCGCCGAGGTGCGCGTGGGCGATCACCTGCGCGTGCGGCCGGGCGAGAAGATTCCGGTCGACGCGCGCGTGCTCGAAGGCGCGTCGAGCGTCGACGAGTCGATGCTCTAGGGCGAAGCGATTCCCGTGGAGAAGCGCGCGGGCGACCGCGTGACGGGCGCGACCGTGAACCAGAGCGGGACGCTCTTGGTCGTGACCGAGCGCGTCGGCCGCGAAACGCTGCTCGCGCAGATCGTCGCGCGCGTGGCCGAGGCGCAGCGCAGCCGCGCGCCGATCCAGCGCCTGGCCGACCGGGTCGCCTCGATCTTCGTGCCCGCGGTGTTGGTGTCGGCGCTGCTCACGTTCGCGCTCTGGGCCTGGCTCGGGCCGGAGCCGCGGCTCGCCCATGCGCTCGTGAACGCGGTCGCGGTGCTGATCATCGCCTGCCCGTGCGCGCTCGGGCTCGCGACGCCCATGTCGATCAGGGTCGCGATCGGGCGCGGGGCGCAGGCAGGCGTGCTGTTCAAGGACGCCGAGGCGATCGACCGGCTGCGCGAGATCGACACGCTCGTGATCGACAAAACCGGCACGCTCACCGAGGGCAAGCCCCGGCTCGCGAGCATCGCACCGAGCCCGGGCGTCGATGAGGCGACGCTGCTCGGTGTCGCTGCGTCGCTCGAGCTCGGCAGCGAGCACCCGCTGGCGGCCGCGATCACGGCCGGCGCGCGCGAGCGCGGGCTCGCGTTCGCTGCCGTCTCGGCGTTCGAGTCGCGCTCCGGCCGCGGCGTGGTGGGAACGCTCGACGGTCGGCTCGCCGCGCTCGGAAACCGCACGCTGCTCGCGGAGCTCGGCGTCGGCGCGTCCGTGCTCGACGCGCTCGAGCAGGCGGCCGAGCGGCTGCGCGCGCGCGGCGAGACGGTTGTGTTCGTGTGGCGCGACGGGCAGGTGCTCGGCGCGCTCGACCCGATCAAGCCGCACGCGAACGAGGCGCTGCGCGCGCTAGAGGCGGACGGCCTGCGCGTGGTGATGCTGAGCGGAGACAGCCGGCGCACGGCCGAGGCCGTCGCGCGCGAGCTCGGCATCGCGGAGGTGATCGCGGAGGTTCTGAACACCGACAAGGCGGACGTGATCGCGAAGCTCGAATCCGAAGGGCGCATCGTCGCGATGGCCGGCGATGGCATCAACGACGCACCGGCGCTCGCGCGCGCGCGCGTGGGAATTGCCATGGGCACGGGCGCGGACGTGGCGATCGAGAGCGCGGGCGTGACGCTGCTGCGCGGCGATCTGCGCGGAATCGCGCGCGCGCGAAGACTGTCGCGCGCGACCGTGGCGAACATCCGCGAGAACCTGTTCTTCGCCTTCGTCTACAACACGCTCGGCGTGCCGGTCGCGGCCGGCGCGCTGTATCCGTTCTTCGGTCTACTGCTCTCGCCCATGCTCGCCGCCGCGGCCATGAGCGCAAGCTCCGTCAGCGTGATCGCGAACGCGCTGCGGCTCCGGCGCCTGAAGCTCTAGCCAGCGCCCGGCCTCAGCCGAAGCAGCGCGCGACTTCGAGCTCGCGCCCGTCGCGCACCGCCTCGTACTTGCGGAAGATGCTCGCGTCGATCGCGCGCAGGCTCTTGCGCGTGCTCGCGCGCCGGTAGCGCGTCAGGTGACGCGGCCCGCCGTTGTAGGCGGCGTAGGTGGCGCGCACCAGATTGTCGCTGCCACCTTTCTGCTTGTGCTCCCCCTTCGCGAGCGCCAGGTCGATCAGGTAGTGCAGCAGGATCTCGCTGCCCGCGCGCCCGTTGTAGGCGATGTCTCTGGTCAGCCCGCGCGGATCGTAGAAGCCGCGCCAGGCGCGCGTGTTCACCTGCATCAGACCGACCGCGCCCGCGCTCGAGCGCAGTGGCCGGATCGTGCCGCCGAGCCGTACATACTGGCGCCAGCAGGTCTCCTGCCAGGCGGTTGCGAGCTGGAGGTCGTTGTACAGCCGGTGAAAGGCGGGCGCGAGCGACTTCGCGCGCGCGGTCTCGGCCGCGGTGGAGCGCAGCAGCGTGCGCACGAGCGGCAGGTACTCGGGAAGCTCTGCGCGCTTCGGCACCCAGCGGTTGAGCCGCAACAGCTCGTCGCGCGAGAGACCGAGGACGCTCTCGCTCGCGAGCTCGGCCGCCTGCGCGGTACCGCCGAGCCAGCGCGAAGGCTCGAAGAGCTCGCGCAGTAGTCTCGGCACGAGAGACGCGCCGGGCGGTGGCGCACTGATCTCGGGGGGGAGCTCTTCCCCCGGCACGACCTCAGGCACGGGATCCGGCTCGAGCTCCAGCGCCGGCGGCGGAAGCGGCTCGCCGAAACCGAGCGTGCGGCGCAGCTCGGGGTCGACGTCGCTCGGTGTAGCCAACGGATCGACCGGATCATCCGGGGCGACGACCCGAGCCAGACGGCGCAGTCCGTCGGCCGAGATCTCGATGGACATCTCGGGGCCGAGCGCGTCCAGCGCCGCGAGCGCGTCGGCCGCGGTCACGAAGCCGAGCCAGCGCAGCGCTTCGCCCCCGTCTTGTTGCGCGCCGAGCGCACGCAGCGCGACCGCGAGCCGCTGCCAGGTGGCGAGGAACAGCGGCCGCACCGGATCCGGCTCGGCGGACGGCGGCGCTTCGAGCAGCTCGATCACGCGATAGCGCGCGTCGAGCAGCACCTCGAGCAGCTGCTCGCGCAGCGCCGGATCGCTCGATGCCATGCCCGCCTGCTTCACGACGAACGTGACGAAGCCGTCCCAGCGCGCGAGCTCCGCTTCGAAGGCGTCGAGCTCGTCGGGCGTGAGCGGAGCCTCGCGGGGTGCGCTCGGAGTCGGCGCGTCGCGCGGCGGCGGCGTGAGCCGAAGCGTGACGGTCACGCCGCTGCTTGCGTCGACCGCTACGGAGTCGAGTGCAAGCGAATCGACCAGCGCCTGCGCGCGCGACGCGTCGGACTCGGGCAGAAACAGCGGCAGCACCGCGCGCAGGTCGCTCACAGGCTTGGCGAGGTCGATTGAGAGCAGCTCGAGGCGCGGGTGCACGTAGCGCTTCACCCAGTCCCAGAGCACGCTCGCGGCGCCGGCGGGCGAGCCATCGCGCTCGAGCACCGTGGAATCGACCACGCGGAAGTGCACCAGGGGCAGGGCGGGATCGAGCCACGCCTCGAGCTCCGACTCGACGCGGCCCTGCCACGACACCGGAAAGAGACACAGTCCGAGCACGAGCGTGCCGAAGCGCGCGTCGATGTCGCTTGCCACGCGCACGCGCGCGCCCGCGGCGCCGAGCTCGGGTCGCAGCAGCGTGACGCGGTTGCACTCCACGCCGTCCGAGTACACGCGCGCGGTCTGATCCGGATCGCTGAAGGCGCGCTCGACCAGCAGTCCGCGCAAAAAGGCGAAGTCGACCTGCATCGGCACGCGCAGCTCGCTCGCGGCCGACGGCGCCGCGAATAGCCAGAGCACGAGAACGACCTGCGCGCGCATGGGCGGCCGCGGAAGGTATCATCGCCGCGACGGAGCGCCGCCACGTGCTGCTGTTCTGCTACGGATCGCTCGAGTTCGCCGAGGTGATGCGCGAGGTCACCGGCCAGACGTTTGCCGGCGAGCCGGGAGCACTCGACGGCTTCGCTCGCTACCGCGTGCGCGACGCGGACTATCCGGGCCTGGTGCCGGAGCCGGGCGCCCGCACCGAGGGAACGCTCTACCGCGCGCTCGACGCCCACTCGCTCGCGACGCTCGACCGTTTCGAGGGCGCACTCTACGAGCGGCGAACGCTACCGGTGACGAAACCCGACGGCACGAGCGTTTCCGCGCAGGTCTACGTCGTGCGCGAAGCCCACCGCCACACGCTGTCGCGCGAGCCGTGGGACAAGGCGGCGTTCGCGCGCGAGAGGCTGACCGGCTTCGTGAGCCGGCTGCGCCGCTAGAGGTCGTCGTTCGTGAGGCAGTTCGAGGCGTCTTTCGCGCTCTTGTACTGCAGGTAGCCGGGCCAGCCGTAGAACGGGATGAAGCCGAGCCAGAACTTCTTCTGCGGGGCGTTCGGGAATGGCCCCCAGCCCTTCAGGTAATACTCGCCGAGGCCGGGATGCAGGATCGAGTACCACATGGCGCTCTGCGCCCCGCGTCCGTCCCCGCACTGCCGTTCCGATCGCGCGGATGCCGCGACGGAGAGCACCAGGACGAAGGTCAACAGAACGGCCGTGCGCTGGAGCATTTCTTTTCCCCTGACTAGAACGGGAAGAAGTAGGGAATCACGGCGACCGCGACCACACCACACAGCACGTCGAGCGGCAGACCGACGCGCACGAAGTCGCTGAAGCGGTAGCCGCCGGGTCCGTAGACGATCAAATGCGTCTGGTAGCCGATCGGCGTCGCGAAGCCGCAGCTCGCGGCGACGGTGACCGCCATCACGAATCCGCGCACGTCGACTTCGAGCTGGCCCGCCGTCGCGACCGCGATCGGAAACATCAGCGCGGCGGCCGCGTTGTTGCTGATCGCTTCGGTCAGGATCACCGTCACGAAGTAGACCAGCGCGAGCGCCGCGACCGGCCCCACGTCGCCGACCAAGCGCGTGAGCTGCGTCGCGGTCGCGGCCGCGACGCCCGTCTTCTCCATCGCGGTGCCGATGCCGAGCGCGGCGGCGATCACGATCAGGATCGACCACTCGATGCTGCGGCGCGCCTGCGCGGCGGTGATGCAGCGCGTGGCGACCAGCGCGCCCGCGGACAGGAACGCAGCGATCGAGATCGGCAGCCAGCCGAGCGTGACGATCGCGACCAGCGCGGCGAGCACGATCAGCGCCACCCAGGCGCGGTCGTAGCGCGGGTTCTCGGTCTCGGGCAGCTCGCTCACCAGGTAGAAGTCGGGGCTGTTGCGGTGCACGCGCAGGAAGCCGGGCGCGGTCTGCAGCAACAGTGTGTCGCCGGGGCGCAGCACGATGTCGCCGATCTTGCCCGCTACGCGCTCGCCGTTGCGGTGCACCGCGATCACCGCGGCGTCGTACAGCGTTCGGAAGCTCGCGTCGCGTATGCTGCGCCCGACCAGCGGCGAGGAGTGCGACACGACCGCCTCGATCAGGCGTCGACCCGGATCGGCCGAGGCGGGGTGCTCGTCGGCGGTGGCCGGCACCAGCCCCCGAATACGTGCCAGGTCGACGATCGTGTCGACGACCCCCGCGAACACCAGCCGATCCCCCTCCAGGAGCAAAGCATCCGACCCGACCGGCGTGATCACGCGGCCCGCGCGATCGATTTCGACCAGGAACAGGCCGGGCAGGTGGCGCAGGCCGGCATCCTCGACGGTGCGGTTCGCGAGCGGCGAGCGCAGCTCGACGATCATCGCGACGGTGTACTCGCGTCGCGCCTCGCCCAGCCCCTCGGTCGGCTCCTTGCGCGCGGGCAGCAGTCTGGGCGAGGCCCACAACAGGTAGGCGAGGCCCGCCAGCGCGACCGGGATGCCGACCGGCGCGAGCTCGAAGAAGCCCATCGGCTCCATGCCCGACTGGATCATCATGCCCGCGACCGTCAGGTTGGTGCTGGTCCCGATGATCGTGGTGACACCGCCGAGGATCGTCGCGTAGCTGAGCGGGATCAGGAAGCGGCCCGGCGACATGCGGTTGCGGTGCGCCCAGTCGATCACGACCGGCGTCATCATCGCCACGATCGTGGTGTTGTTCAGGAACGCGGAGATGGACGCGATCGGGAACATCATCCGCGCCAGGCCGACGCGCTCGCTGCGCGTGCGTCCGAAGATGCGCCCGAACGTCGCCTCGAGCGCGCCGGTGTCGCGCAGCGCCGCCGACAGCACGAGCAGTGCGCCGACCGTCAGCATCGACTCGTTGGCGAAGCCGGCGAAGGTCTCCGCGGGAGTCAGCACACCCGCGGCCGCGAGCGTGACGAGTCCCCCCATCAGAATGACGTCGGGTGCCGCGATCTCCCACGCCATCGCGGCAATCATCGCGATCAACACCGCGAGCGTGAGCCAGGCCTGCATCTCCATGCGCGCGCGACGATATCACGGAGGGCGCGCACTCCACGCCGCCTTGCCAAGCGGCGCACGGGCGTGTACCCCAAGCCTCGGAGGGTGGAGCATGCGGGGAGCTTGGCTCACCGGGGCGGTGTGTGGGGCGTCACTCGCGTTCGTACTCGCGTGCGGAGGCGGCGAGCGCGCGTCGAACGCGATCGTGGTCGGCCACGTGGCCTCGATGACCGGCGACACCGCGACCTTCGGACGCAGCGCCGACCAGGGCATGCGCATGGCGATCGAGAAGATCAACGCCGCCGGCGGCGCGCTCGGCAAGCCGATCGAGCTCGTCACCGAGGACGACCGCTCCGTCACCGAAGAGGCGCGCACCGCCGCGCAGAAGCTGATCCAGCGCGACCAGGTCGTGGCGCTGCTCGGCGAGGTCGCGTCGTCGCGCTCGCTCGCGGCCGCGCCCGAGGCGCAGCGCGCGCAGGTGCCGATGATCTCGCCCGGCTCGACCAATCCCAAGGTGACCGAGGTCGGCGACTACGTCTTTCGGGCCTGCTTCATCGACCCGTTCCAGGGCGCGGTGATGGCGCGCTTCGCGGTCGAGGAGCTGCAGGCCAAGCGCGTCGCGATTCTGTTCGACTTCAAGCAGGACTACTCGGTGGGACTGGCCGAGTTCTTCCGCGAGACCGCCACCAAGCTCGGCGCCGAAATCGTGGCCGACGAGCGCTACACCAGCGGCGACATCGAGTTCCGCGCGCAGCTCACCACGATCCGCGCGGCGAAACCCGACGCGATCTTCGTGCCCGGCTACTACACGGAGCTGGGTCTGATCGCGAAGCAGGCGCGCGAGCTCGGCATCGACGTACCGCTGCTCGGCGGCGACGGCTGGGATTCGGAGAAGACGATCGAGATCGGCGGCGCGGCGGTCGAGGGCTACTACTTCTCGACCCACTACGCGGCGGACTCCGACAGCCCGCGGGTGCAGGCGTTCGTCTCCGAGTTCCAGACCAAGTACGGCGCCACGCCCGACGCGATGGCGGCGCTCGGCTACGACACCGCGTTGATTCTCGCCGACGCGCTCGCGCGCGCGGGCACGACCGACGGCGCGAAGCTGCGCGACGCGATCGCCTCGACTTCCGGCTTCGAGGGCGTCACGGGCAAGATCTCGATGGACCCGCAGCGCAACGCGCGCAAGGATGCGGTGGTGCTGAAGATCGCAGGCGGCAAGTTCCGCTACCACAAAACGGTGTCGGCCGAGTAGCGGCCGCGACCCGCCTTTGGAGAACCTGCTTCAGCAGCTCCTCAACGGCATCACGTGGGGCTCGATCTACGCGCTGATCGCGCTCGGCTACACGATGGTGTACGGCGTGCTGAAGCTGATCAACTTCGCGCACGGCGAGGTCTACATGGTCGGCGCGATGACGGGCTACTACGCCGCCCACGCGCTCGGCGTGGCTTCGACACCGTCGCTCGGTGCGCTGCTGCTCGTGTTGCTGGTGTCGATGCTGGCCTGCGGGCTGCTCGGCGCGCTGATCGAGCGCGTCGCGTACCGGCCGCTGCGCGGCGCGGGTCGGCTCGCGCCGCTGATCACCGCGATCGGCGTGTCGCTCCTGCTGCAGAACGCGGGTCAGCTCGTGTTCGGCGCCGATCCGAAGTTCTTCCCCGCGCTGCTCCGCTCGGAGGAGCTGGTGCGCGTGGGCGGGATCGCCGTCTCGAACATCCAGGTGGCCGTGCTCGCGACCGCCATCGCGCTGATGGCCGCGCTTCAGTACGTGGTGCGGCGCACGCGCTTCGGCCGCGCGATGCGCGCCGTGTCGTACGACGCGCCCGCGGCGGCGCTGATGGGTGTGCCGGTCGACCGGGTGATCCTCGGCACGTTCGTGCTCGGCTCCATGCTGGCTGCGGCTGCGGGCATCCTGGTCGGCCTCTCGAATCCGAAGATCGATCCGCTGATGGGGCTCATGCCCGGTCTGAAGGCGTTCGTCGCGGCGGTGCTCGGCGGGATCGGCAGCGTGCCGGGCGCGATGGTCGGCGGCCTCCTGCTCGGCGTGATCGAGACACTCGTGACCGGCTATCTCTCGAGCACGTACCGCGACGCGATCGCGTTCGTGATCCTGGTGCTGATCTTGCTGGTCCGGCCGACCGGCCTGTTTGGCGCGCCGCAGACCGAGAAGGTCTAGCCGAGATGCGCGCGCGCCCGCTCGTCGCAGCCGGCGGCGTGATCGCCTGTCTGATCGCGATCGAAGTCGTCGCGCCGCGCGTGTTGAACCCGTACTACGTGACGATCCTATCGCGGATCGGCATCGCGGTGATCGCGGCGGTGTCGCTGCAGCTGGTGAACGGCTTCACCGGCCAGTTCTCGATCGGGCACGCCGGCTTCATGGCAATCGGCGCTTACGCGTCGGCGGCGCTCTCCGTGTTCGCCGGTGCCGCGCTGCTCGAGTCGGTGTCGCAGGTAGTGCCGCTCGCGCTCGCCCGGATCGTGTACTTCCCGCTGGTGTTGGTGTTCGGGGGGCTCGTCGCCGCGGTCTCTGGCATCGTGGTCGCGGTGCCGGCGCTGCGCCTGCGCGGCGACTACCTGGCGATCGCGACGCTCGGCGCGGGCGAGATCATCCGCATCGCGATCCTGAACATCGACGCGGTCGGCGGCGCGCGCGGCTTCTCGCTCGCGTCGTCCGCGCATCCCGCGATCGACCTGCGTTTCGAGAGCCTGGCCGGCGTATTCGGCGTCGCGTTCGTCACGATCGCGGTGCTCGCGCGGCTCGTGTACGCGGGCGGCGGGCTCGCGTTCCGCGCCGTGCGCGAGGACGAGACCGCGGCGGAGTCGATCGGCGTCGCGACCACGCGCGTGAAGGTCGAGGCGTTCCTGGTCGCGAGCTTCTTCGCCGGCGTCGCCGGAGCGCTGTTCGCGCACAGCGAGGGCTACATCCACACCAACAGCTTCGGCTTCGTGCGCTCGTTCGAGCTGGTCGCCTTCGTCGTGCTCGGCGGCCTCGGCTCGATCACGGGTGCGATCCTCGCCGCGGCCACGCTCACTGCGCTGCCCGAAGTCCTGCGCGGCCTGGGCGAGTGGCGCATGGTCCTGTACTCGCTGCTCTTGATCGCGACCATGATCCTGCGGCCGCAGGGCTTGCTCGGCCAGCGCGAGCTGTGGCCGATTTCCCGCTTGGGTCGAGGTGCGAAGTGAGTCTGCTCGAGATTCGCGCGCTGTCGGTACGGTTCGGCGGACTCTCGGCGGTGGCGGGCGTCGACTTCAGCGTCGAGGCGGGCTCGCTGGTCGCGCTGATCGGCCCGAACGGCGCGGGCAAGACCACCGCGTTCAACGTGATCACCGGCGTGTACGCGCCGAGCGACGGCGGTGTGGTCTTCGACGGGCGCGAGATCGGCGGCGCGTCGCCGCACCGGATCTCGGCGCTCGGCATCGCGCGCACGTTCCAGAACATTCGCTTGTTCCGCAGTCTGACCGCGCTCGAGAACGTGCGCGCATCCCTGCAGGGCGCACGGCGCAGCGGCCTGCGCGACGTCGTGCGCGGAGCGAAGTGGCGCGCGCGCCAGGACGCTGCCGAGCGCGAGGCGCGCGCGTTGCTCGACGAGCTCGCACTCGGCGGGTTCGCCGACGCCCGAGCCGATTCGCTCCCCTACGGAGAGCAGCGCAGGCTCGAGATCGCACGCGCGCTCGCGACGCGGCCGAAGCTGCTCTTGCTCGACGAGCCCGCCGCGGGCATGAACCCGGCCGAGAAGCAGGCGCTGCGCGAGCTGATCCGGCGGCTGCGCCAGGATCACGGACTGACGATCGTGCTGATCGATCACGACGTCTCGTTCGTGATGAACCTGTGCGATCGCGTGGTCGTGCTCGACCACGGCGAGAAGATCGCCGACGACCTGCCCGAGCGCGTGCGACGCGATCCGGCGGTGATCGAGGCCTACCTCGGCAGCGACGCGGAGGCTTCGGCGTGAGCGCGGCGCTGCTTTCGGTCGAGTCACTCGACGTGCGCTACGGTGCGATCCAAGCGCTGCGTGGCGTCTCGTTCGAGGTGCGCGCGGGCGAGATCGTGACGCTGATCGGCTCGAACGGCGCCGGCAAGTCGACGCTGCTTCGCGCGGTGAGCGGACTGGTGCGGCCCAGCGCGGGGCGCATCCGGCTCGAGGGCATCGACGTCACCGCGCATCGCCCGGAGGCGATCGTCGCGCTCGGCTGCTCGCACGTGCCCGAGGGCCGGCGCATCTTCGCGAACCTGTCCGTGCTCGAGAACCTGCAGATGGGCGCGTGGCCGAGGCGCGGCGTCGAGGAAGAGGGACTCGAGCGCGTTTTCGCCCTGTTTCCGCGCCTGCGCGAACGGCTCGAGCAGGCCGGTGGAACACTGTCCGGCGGCGAGCAGCAGATGCTCGCGATCGGCCGTGCCCTGATGGCGCAGCCGACCGTGCTTCTGCTCGACGAGCCGTCGCTCGGTCTCGCGCCGCTGCTGGTGAAGCAGATCTTCGAGATCGTGTGCGCGATCAACGCGCAGGGTACGACCGTGGTGCTGGTCGAGCAGAACGCGCACCAGGCGCTGCGTGTCGCACACCGCGCGTACGTGCTCGAGACCGGTGCGCTCGTTCTCGAAGGCTCGGCGCAGGCGCTCGCCAACGACCCGCGCGTCCGCGCCGCCTACCTCGGAGAGGCAAGCGCGGGGTAGAATCGGGCCATGGCCCGAACCATGCCGCTGCTCGCGACGCTTCTGCTCGCCCTCACGCCCGCGCTCGCGCTCGCGCAGGCCCTGCCGGATCTGGTGCCCGAGGTGTCCGACATCCACTTCGACTACGACTCGACCGTGCCGGCCGGCGACGTCGTGGAGGGCTGCGCCACGTCGACGACCGGAGTCGACCTGCTGCGGCTCGCGCTCACCACGCGCAACGACGGGCCAGGCCACCTGACCCTCGGGAATCCGAGCTGTCCGAACTGCGCCAGCTTTCCCGGTCAATACTGCGGCGATCCCCGTTTCATCTGCAGCCCTGCGGGCGGCCACAACCATCCGCACTACGACAACTTCCTGCGCTACGAGCTGATCGACGCGCAGGGGCAGCAGGTCGGACTCGGCGGAAAGCGCAGCTTCTGTCTATACGAGAGCGGTTGCCTCGCCACGCCGGTGAACCGTCACACCTGCTCGAACCAGGGGCTCGCGGCCGGCTGCTGGGATACCTATCCGGCTTATCTCGGCTGTCAGTACATCGAGGTCAGCGGCGTGCGCACCGGCCGCTACACGCTGCGCGTGACCGTGGACCCCGGGGCGCAGATCGCGGAGTCGAACGAGTCGAACAACGTGATCGAGCGGGAAGTCGAGATCGCGCGCGAGGGCGACTTCGACGTCATGCTCGAGGGCGGGGCCGTGGCGATCGTGCCGGGCAAACTCTTCCGCCTGCACGCGCATCGGCTGCCGGCCGAGGCGGCGCCGCCCGAGGCCAGCGATCCGCGCATTGCAGGGGCGGTGCTGCGCGTCGCGGATCTCGGTCCGCACTCGGAGATCGAGTTCGCGCTGCCCGCTTCGGGCTGGAAGAAGCTCGGCAGACACGCTTGGAGCAGCTACCACTACCGCGGCGCGGGCAGCGTCACCGATCCGTGTCAGTCGGTGGTCGTGAGCCGGCACCACGTGCGCGCGAGCTGCCGCGGCGCGGCGATCGACGTTCCGCTGCCGGCGACCGGCGAGATCTTCGTGCAGCTCGCGATCGGCGAGTTCGGCCAGCGCTTCTGCGCGAGCTTCGGCGGCAGGACGCTGCGCAACAGCGCCAGGCACCTGCTGCGCTTCAACGCGCCGCCCTCCACGTGCAGCCCCTTCCACTGACCGTCCGCGCGGTCCTGTGGGATCTCGACGGCGTCCTGATCGACAGCTACGAGGTCTGGTTCCACTTGCTGAACGCGACCTCGCGCGCGTTCGGCGGCATCGAGATCTCGCGCCAGGTCATGCGAGACGGTTGGGGGCAGGGCGTCGCCGCCGACGTCGAGCGCTTCTTCCCGCACAAGACCGTGGCCGAGACCGAGGCCTACTACCACGCGCACTTCATGGGGCACGCGAGCCACCTGCGCGTGGACCCCGACGCGCGCTCGGTGACCGACGAGCTGCGCCGCCGCGGCTTCGCGCAGTCGCTGCTCACGAACACTCCCTCCGGCCTCGCACGCGAGATCCTTCGCGCCGCCAAGCTCGAGCTCGACGAGGTCGTGGGCGGCACGGACGTTCCGAACGCGAAACCGGCACCGGACATGGTGGTCGAAGCCTGTCGCCGGCTCGGCGTCGAAGCGCGCGAAGCGATCGTAGTCGGCGACTCGCGCTACGACCTCGAAGCCGCGCGCGGTGCAGGCGTCGCCTGCATCGGCCTGCGCATGGACGCCGACGCGCGCGTCGAGCGCGTCCGCGACCTGCTGGACTTGGCGGCGCTCCGCTACTGAAGCTTCGTCAGGTCGATCTTGTACAGATCGGCCACGTTCTCGCACAGGATTGCGCGGCGCTGTTCGGGGCGCAGGTCGGCGGCGTGCTTGGCGAGCATCTCCTGTGACCACGGCCAGGTCGAGTCACTGTGCGGGAAATCGTTCGCCCACATGAGCCGGCGCCAGTTCATCTGATCGGCGGCCTGGAACGCGACGAAGTCGTCCTGGAACGTGGTGTAGATGTGCTCGCGGAAGTATTCGGACGGGAGCTTCGAGAGCTCCTGACCCGCGGGCAGCCAGTAGCGGTGGCGCTTGTACGCGTGATCCATGCGATACATGTAGTGAGGCACCCAGCCGGCGTCGGCCTCGACGCACACCACGCGCAGGTTCGGGTGGCGTTCGAACACGCCCCCGAGCACGAGCGTGCCCATGATGTCCTGGCAGCCGCGTATGATCGACAGGAAGCCGTTCATCTTCGGCCCGCGCACGGGCGCGTTCTCGCGCACGGTCAGGATGTGGAAGGAGAGCGGCAGCTCGAGCTCGATCGCCGTCTCCCAAAACGCGTCGTAGATGCGCGAGTCGTAGTCCTCGAGAGCGGGATTGCCGGGCATCATCACGCCGCGCAGGCCGAGCCGCTTGATCTCGTGCAGGTCCGCGATGCCTTCCTCGGGCGTGCGCATGGCGGTCTGTCCCGTGCCGAGCAGGCGCTCCGGGTGGGCTGAGCAGAACTCGGTGATCCAGCGGTTGTAGGCGTCGAAGCAGGCCTTCTTGTAGTCGAAGTCGCGGTGGTTGCAGAGCACCATGCCCACCGTCGGATAGATGATCTCGGCGGCTACACCGTCGCGCACCTGGTCACCGAGGCGCGCTTCCGGATCCCAGCCACCGCGGTGCAGGTCCTCGAACGGAACGCCGTTCGCGCGCAGCTCTTCGGGGGGCTTGCCCGCGGCGGCGGCGAGCCCGATGTCGATCGGACGCTTCATGCCGTCGACGATGAACACGTCGCCGCGCCCGTCGATGCGCTCCATGCGCGGCGCGCGATCGCGCCACGCGCGGTCGATGAAGTCGAGGTAGGTGTTGGGCGGCTCGGTGATGTGGGAATCCGCGGAGATGATCGGGTAGGCCATCCAAAGCTCCTCAGGGCCCATGATAGACTGCGAGCTCGACCGAAGAGCAAGGGGCGTATCGATGGATCTTTCATACAGCGCGGAGTACGAAGCGTTCCGCGCCGAAGTCGCGAAGTTCCTGGCCGCGAGTTGGCCGCTCTCGGGCAAGGAAGCGGAGCTGCCCGGCGATCAGAAGGCCTCGGTGTTTCGCGGCCGCGCGATCGAAGTCGGCTACCTGGCTCGCTCGGTGCCCAAGCGATACGGCGGGTCCGAGCAGCCGGCCGACGTGCTGAAGGCGCAGATCATCCGCGAAGAATTCTTTCGCGCGCGCGCGCCCGGCGAGCTCGGCGGCATCGGGCCGAGCATGCTCGTGCCGACGCTGCTCGAGAAGGGCGCCGAATGGCAGAAAGACAAGTTCATCGGTCCGACCATCCGCGGTGAGATCGTCTGGTGTCAGGGCTACAGCGAGCCCGGCTCCGGCAGCGATCTCGCGTCGCTGCAGACGCGCGCCGAGCTCGTCGGCGGTGAATGGGTCATCAACGGTCAGAAGATCTGGACCAGCGGCGCGCACGTCGCGGACTACATGTTCTGTCTGTGCCGAACGGAGCGCGAGGCGCCCAAGCATGCGGGCATCTCGTACCTGCTGCTGTCGATGAAGCAGCCCGGCATCGAGGTGCGGCCGCTGCGCCAGATGACCGGCGCCGCGGACTTCAACGAGGTGTTCTTCAGCGACGCGCGCACGCCGGCGGACTGGATCGTGGGCAAGCGCGGCGAGGGTTGGATCGTCTCGCGCACGACGCTGAAGCACGAGCGCAACATGATCGGCGACGCGGCCAACACGGTGATGATGTTCGAGGGTCTGGTCGCGCTCGCGAAGCGCAGCCTGCGCGACGGCCGGCCGGCGCTCGACGATCCGGGCATCCGCCAGCGATTGGTCGCGCTCGAGGGCTACGTGCGCTCGCACCAGTACTCGGGCTACCGGCAGCTCACCAAAGCCGCGAAGGCCCAGGAGCCGGGTCGGATCGGGCTGATGAACAAGCTGGTCTCGACCAATCTAGGTCAGGAGATGGCGAAGCTCGCACTCGACCTGGTGGGCGACGACGGTCTGCTCGAGCCGCGCGAGCGCAGGCTCGGCGCGCCGCGCGAGAACGGCCAGTGGATCGGCCAGTTCATGTGGTCGCTCGGCTCGGCGGTCGCGGGCGGCACCGCCAACATCCAGCGCAACGTGATCGGCGAGCGCGGGCTCGGCCTGCCGCGCGACGCGGCCGCGCAGAGGAGCTGACGCCGTGAACTTCGACCTGACGGACGAGCAGGATCTCCTGCAGGAGACCGTGCGGCAGTACGCGTCGAACGTGTGCACACCCACGCGGCGGCGCGCGATCTTCGACGGAGACGACGGCCACGACACCGAGCTGTGGCGGGGCCTGCTCGAGCTCGGGCTCGGCGCGATCGCGGTGCCCGACGAGTTCGGCGGCGCGGGTCTCGAGCTGCTCGACCTGGCGCTCGCCGCCGAGGTGCTCGGCGCGGAGGCCGTGCCGGGTCCCTTCCTGGGGCACTCGTTCGCGGGGCTCGCGATCCTGCACGCCGGCAGCGACGCGCAGAAGAAGACCTGGCTGCCGAAGCTCGCCTCCGGCGAAGTGCTCGGCACGGTCGCGTTCGCGGAGGGCGACGGACGCTGGCAGCCCGAGGACTGGACGCTCGCGCGCGGCGCGACGCTCACGGGTGTGAAGGCGCACGTTCCGTTCGGCGCGCACGCGGGCTTGTTCGTGGTCGGCACGCGCGGCGGCGGCTTCGCGCTGTGCGAGCGAGGCGCGAGCGGGCTGGTCGTCGAGCCGCTCCCCGGCATCGATCGCACGCGCCGGATCGCATCGCTCGCGCTCGAGAACACAGCCTGCGACGTCATGCCCGGCGGGCCCGAGTCGGCTTCGCGCGTGCGCGACGCGGCGCTCGTGCTGCTCGCGGCCGACGCGTTCGGCGGTGCCGCGAAGCTGCTCGAGCTGTCGGTCGAATACGCCAAGACACGTCAGCAGTTCGGCGTGACGATCGGCAGCTTTCAGGGTCTGAAGCATCAGCTGGCGACGATGGCGGTCGAGGTCGAACCCGCGCGCGGGCTGTACTGGTACGCGGCCTATGCCTTCGATCACGTGCCGTCCGAAGCGCAGCGCAGTGCGGCGCTCGCCAAGGCGCACCTGACGCAGGTCTACATGCAGATCGCGCGCGACGCGGTCGAGGCGCACGGCGGGATCGGCTTCACCTGGGAGTGCGACGTCCAGATCTACTTCAAGCGCGCGATGTTCGACCGCGCGTTTCTCGGCGCGCCGGCCGCGCACCGCGAGCGCGCAGCCGCGCTCGCCGGTTGGTGAGGAGTTTCGCGATGAGCGACGAGCGCCATACACGGATCGACGTCAAGGACGGCATCGCGGAGATCACGCTCGACCGGCCCGAGCGCATGAACGCCTACACCGCGCAGATGGGTGTCGAGCTGAACGAGCACCTGCTACGCTGCGATCGCGATGACGCGGTGCGGGCCGTGATCGTGACGGGCGCGGGCCGCGCGTTCTGTGCCGGCGCGGATCTGGAGCGCGGCGGCGACACGTTCGCGACTAGCGTTGCGCGGGCCGAACACGCGCGCGTCGAGACGATCCTGCCTTGGAACGTGCGCAAGCCGATCATCGCCGCGATCAACGGCGCGGCGGTCGGCGTCGGCATCACGCTGCCGCTGCAGTACGACCTGCGGATCGCCGCGAACGACGCGAAGATCGGCTTCCTGTTCGTGCGCCGGGGCGTGGTCACGGAGCTCTCGAGCACGTGGATCCTGCCGCGGCTGGTCGGCATCGCGCGCGCTTCGGACCTCCTGCTCTCGGGCCGGATCGTGCTCGGCGCCGAGGCCGCGCAGCTCGGACTCGTGAACGAAGCCGTGCCGACCGAGCGCGTGCTGGCGCGCGCGCGGGAGATCGCGCGCGACATCGCCGAGAACTGCGCGCCGGTCTCGGTCGCGCTCACCAAGCGGATGATCTGGGATCACCTCGGCGGCCCGCCGCCGACGGAGGTCGCGAAGCGAGAGGGCAAGGTGCTGTGGGCGCTCGGGCGCCTGGCGGATGCGAAGGAGGGCGTGCAGAGCTTTCTCGAGAAGCGCAAGCCGCGCTTCACGCTCTCGCCGACGACGGACTCGCCGTCGCTCGAACCGCTCGACTGAACGCGCGACGCCGCACGAACGCCCATCGACCCATGCGATTCGCGCCGATCGCCGCTGCGTTCTGCCTGGTGCTCGCTCCTTGCGCGCTGACGCGCGATCCGGAGCGCGCAGCCTGGCAGGCGAACTGGAACGAGCGCGTCGACACGGCGCCCACGCCGTTCGAGCACCCCTGCGCGACCAAGGCCTTCATCGCCTGGGCGGACGTGTTCCTGGTCGGCTGCGTGCCCGATCCGACGAGCGGGATCGAGGCCGAGGTCGACCCCGAGGCTGAAGCCGCGCCGGTCGAGTTCACCGCCGCGCCCGGCTGCGACGAGCGCATCGATTGGGTGGAGGAGCGCGTGGATCAGTGCCGGCCGTGGACGGCCTGGCAGCTCCGCAACTTCAACAAGCACGAGCGCAGCGACGGCGTGCCGCCGTCGATGCGGATCGAATGACGCGGACGCTGCTCGCGGCCGTTCTCTACCACTCGCTCGCCGCGCTGATTCCACCGGAGAACGCCGACGATCCCTATCGGGGCATGAGCCTGTCCGCGGGCGACAGCCACCAGCACGCGGCGACGTACTCGATGCTCGAACGCGAGGAGCGCGACCCTCCCGTGCCCGGATTCGTGGACGGCCTGCACGAGCACGGCTCGAGCGCCGATGCCTACGACGCGATGCGCGGCGGCGGCTACGACTGGGGCAGCGTCTCGCACCACGACACCAACCACCCCGGCCAGATGGCGAACATCTGCATCGATCCGAGCAGCGCGAAATACGTCTGGTGGCAGCAGCGCGTAGCGCCAGCGGGCTTTCCCGACGCCGCGGGGCCCACCGGCGCGAGCGTGAACCCACCGTCGAACGAGGCGCTCGCGCTCTCGCGGGTCGCGAGCGCGCACACGGTCGAAGGCGAGGGAGGCTTCCTCGCGCTCAGCGGGCGCGAGTTCACCAACTACGCCTTCACACCGACGGGTGTCGGTCCGCGCGAGGGCGGGCACAAGCTGGTGGTCCTGCCCGCCGAGACGGACGGCCTGTGCGCTGCAGACGGGCGACTCGCGGGGGACGAGTACTGCCGCGACGAGTTTCGGCTCTACCGCTGGCTTGCGAACTCGGGCGCGCAGCGCGGCGTGCTGATCCAGGCGCATCCCGGCGCCGCCGACGCAATGGATCTGCGACCGCTCCATCCGCGCAACGCGCCGGGCGGATTCTCCGACGCGTTCGTGCAGGGCGTCGAGGTGAGCTCGTCGAAAAACGACCCGCAGTGGGAGGGTAGCTACCAGCGCATGCTGCGCAGCGGCTATCGCGTGTTCCCCGCTTTCGGCTCGGACAGCCACGACGCGACTTCGGCCAAGCAGGGCGCGAACGCGCGCAAGGGCGCGACGATCTGCTGGATCGACGAGCGCACGCGCCACGCGCTGGTCGAGGCGATGCTCGCGCGGCGCTGCTACTACGCGTCGTCGCTGCGGCCGGCGCTGCGCTTCCAGATGCGGCCCGTCGACGCCGGCCGCTGGGTGCCGATGGGCGAGCTGCTCGACGCACCGGACGGGCGCGTCGCGATCAGCGTTCTGGCGCTGAACGATCCGCGCAACGCGAGCGGCGATTCACGGCTCGCGCGGCGCTTCGACGTGATCGAGCTGCTCGACGCGCGCGGCCAGGTGCTGCACGCAGCTCCCTGCACGCGCGACGCCGACGGCCGCGACGTGTGCCGGCTCGATCTGCTCGAGCTGCACGTTCCGGACGGCGCGATCTACCCGCGCGTTCGCATGAACGATCCGCATCCGAAGGCCTGCCGCTCGACGCGCACGCCGGAGCTCTTGCCGAACTGCGGCAAGCTCGTGATCGGTAGCGCGATCTACGTCAACTGGGACCGCTACCTCGAGTCGGCGCCGTACCGAGCCTGTCGCTTCGGCGCAGAGGACCTGCCCTGCGGGGTGGCGGGCTGCCTGTCCGCGAAGTCGGACCGCGATCAGGACGGCTACCCCGACGGCTGCGACGTGTGCCCGGAGCTCGCGAATCCGGACCAGGCCGACGCGAATCGCGACGGCTTCGGAGACGCCTGCCCGCGCGACTGAGGGCCGTTTCCGTCCTGGCAGAAATCGTGGGGTCTTTGGCATTGCAGCCAGGTCGGTGCGCTGCCATCCTGCGGCCATGCGAGTCGTGATGGTGGTCTACCCGGACGTGCAGGTGCTCGACGTGACCGGACCGCTCGAGGTGTTCGCGAATGCGAACCGCCGGCTCGACGAGCAGGCGGAGAGCCGCACACCGCGCTACCGGATCGAGATCGCCGCGAGCGCTCCGGGTCCCGTGCGCACCACGTCGGGGATCGAGCTCGCAGCGACCTGCGTACTTGGCGACCTGCGCGGTCCGATCGACACGCTGCTCGTTGCGGGTGGCGCGGGAACTGCGCGGGCGCTGCGCGATCGCGCGCTGATCGCCTTTCTGCGCCGGCGCGCGCTGCACGCGCGCCGGGTCGCGTCGGTCTGTACGGGCGCGTTCCTGCTCGCCGAGGCGGGGTTGCTCGACGGCCGGCGCGCCACCACGCACTGGGCGAGCTGTGCGGAGCTCGCGAAGCGCCATCCGAAGATCGCCGTGGAGAGCGATCCGATCTTCGTGCGCGACGGAAAGTTCTGGAGCTCTGCCGGCGTCTGCGCCGGGATGGATCTGGCGCTCGCGCTCGTCGAGCAGGACCACGGCCGCGAGCTCGCGCTGCGGGTCGCGCGCTGGCTCGTGCTGTTTCTCAAGCGGCCGGGCGGGCAATCGCAGTTCAGCGCCGAGCTCTCCGCGCAGGCGACAGAGCACGACGCGATCCGCTCGCTTCAGGCCTGGGCGCAGGGACACCTGCAGGCCGCGCTCGGAGTGACGCTGCTCGCGACACGCGCGGCCATGAGTCCGCGCAACTTCGCGCGCGTCTTCGCGCGCGAGGTCGGGGAGACGCCCGCGCGTTGGGTCGAGCGCGCGCGTCGAGGCCGCTCGACGACTGCTCGAGGAGTCGGGCTCGAGCGTGGACGAGATCGCGATTCGCTGCGGCTTCAGCAGCGCCGAGGCTCTGCGCCGCGCGTTCCTGCGCCGCGTACGGGTGTCGCCCGCCGCGTACCGCGCGCGCTTCCGCTCCGCCGCCGCGTGAACCGACAACCAACCCGAGGAGTAGAGCCATGGGCATCACGACCGGAATGCTGATCTTCGACGACGCAGAAGAGCTCGACTTCGTCGGGCCGTGGGAGGTCTTCACGATGGTCCGACAGATCGTGCCGGACGACCGCGTCGTCACGATCGCGCAGACGCGCGAGCCGATCCGCGCGG
>JANNLG010000018.1:0-27579 GCA_031396695.1 Deltaproteobacteria bacterium | reverse complement strand
CTCGCGCACGATCCGGCAGAACGGCGAGGCCTCGAAGCTCCACAGCTCGAGCGGCTTCTCGGGCGGGACGCCGCGCTCCCAGAACACGCCGAAGCCGGGACGCCACAGACCCGCGAGCTGCGCCGACACGTCCGTGAGCGCGCCGAGCGCGAGCGGGAGCGGCACGTTGCCGTCGCCGTAGCGCTCGAACAGGTACTGCACGATCGCGTCGGACTCGTACATCTCGATGCTGGCGTTGGGGTCGACGAGGAACGGGAACTGCGCCTTGCCGCCGCGCCGCTTCACGTCCTCGCGAAAACGCGGGCCGTTCTTCGGACACGGAAACACGTCCGCGTCGAGGTCGAGCACCGAGAGCGCCTCGCGCACCTTGCGGCAGTAGGGGCAGCCCTCGAACTCGTAGAGCTGGAGCGGCAGCTCCGGCCGCGCGCCGAGCCGGCCGACCTGAAAGCCGTGGACGAAGCGCGCGCCCGTGACGAGGAACGAGCTCGCGACGTCGAGTATGCGATTCACGGCCGCGCGACGTAAAAGGCGTTGATCGGGTGCCCGAAGTCGATCGGCTCGAAGCGCGTAAAGCCGGCTTCGCCGCACATCTTGCGCGCGACGCTCTCCGAGAAGCCGAGCGTGCCGAGCCCCGCGCCGTGCGGCTCCGAGAGCGCCGACGACATGCAGGTGAGCACCGACGCGCCGTACATCATCGACGCCATCGGGTTTTTCTTCACGTTCTCCTCGTAGGTGTCGCGCGCCTTGATGTCGCAGATCAGCCACACGCCATCGGGGCGGATCGCGCGGCGGATCGCGCGCATGACCTGCTGCGGGTGCGACATGTCGTGCAGGCAGTCGAAGGTGGTGACGAAGTCGAGGCTCGCGTCCTCGGGCAGGCCGTCGACGCGCGCGTCGTGGAACACCACGTTGCGTACGCCCGCCTCGCGCCGGTTCTCTTCCGCGCGGGAGAGCGCGTGCTGCGAGATCTCGTAGCCGTGCAGGTCGGCCTTCGGAAACGCCTTCGCCATTTCGAGCAACGCGACGCCCGCGCCGCAGCCGACGTCGGCCGCGCGGCCGCCGTCGCGCAAGCGCTCCACGACGCCGGGCAGCTTGGGCAGCGCGAAGGGCACGAGCAGCGCGCGGAACCAGGGCGCGAACGAGCGCTCGATGCCCTGCGCGCCCTCGGGTCCGAACGCGTCGTAGGGCAGACCGACCCCGGTGCGGAACGCCTCGGGTAGCTTCTCCACCACGGCCATGGTCTGCGGCAGGTGCACGAAGAAGCCCGCTCCGTACGCGGGATGATTCTCGTCGACGAGCACCGCGTGGCCCTCGGCGGAGACCGCGAAGCGCTGCTCGCCCACGTGCTGCAGGATTCCCGCGGCGCCTTGCTGGTACAGCCACTCGCGCAGCCAGCGCTCGTGCAGGCCGGTCGCGGCCGCGAGCTGGTGGCTGGTCGCGGCGCCGAGCGCGTCGAGCGCCTTGTACAACCCCATGCGATCGCCCAGGCAGATCAGCGCCGACGTCATCGCGCCGCCGAGCGCGCCGAACACCGTCGCGAGATAGGCCTTGAGCTTGTCGGGATCCGCCGGCCGAGGGGTCGTCATGCGCGGCATTCTACACGACGCGCCCCGCGCTTCGTGGCCTCAGGCGGCTTCGCGCCCGCTGATCACTTCGCTGCGCGAGTTCCAGGCGCGCTCGATCAGGTCGTCGACCGCGCCGGGCTCGAGTCCCGCCTCGCGCGCGACCCAGTCCAGCTCGTCGCGCACGGTGGTGTCGAAGATTCCAGGATCGTCGCTCGCCACCACGAACGGCACGCCGGCCTCGATGAAGCGGTGAACCGGATGGTGTAAGGGATCGGCGATGCCGCCGATGCGCAGGTTCGACGTGGGGCAGACCTCGACGATCGCGCCGGCCGCGCGCACGCGCGCCATCGCGAACTCCTGGCGCGCGCGCACGTCCGCTAGCCGAGCCGCGTCGTAGACGTGCGTCAAGCGCTGGTCGCGCGGTCGCGCGCGCAGCGAGTCGCGTTCGCGTGTCAGTGCCTGCTCGTCCACGCGCACGCCGCGCGCGCGCAGGCCCTCGGCGTGCGCGAGGTCGTAGTCGATCTGGTCGAGCCGCTCGTCCGCCGACTCGGTTCGCTCGTGCGCGCCGTAGACTTCCGGATCGACGCCGAGCGCGATCGCGTGGCCGAGCCGATGCGCGCCGAACTCCGCGGCTTCGTGCACCCAGCGCACCGCACTCTCGAGCGACTTGTCCGTGAAGCTCTCGCCGACGTGGTAGAGGATCGCGAGCGCGCGTGCCGGGTTTCGATCGTTGAAGTCGTGGATCGCCGCGAAGAACTCGCGCTTGTCCTTGGGCGGGAAGCCCTCTTCGACGTAGCAGAAGTCGACACCCGTCACGGACGCGCCGTACGGCCCGAGCGCGAGCTCGCGCACCAGCTCGAAATCGGGCCACGGATCGCGGCGCGGCAGGCTGAACGCTAGCCGCGAGGTGAGCCCGTCGCGCGTCGCTGCCGCGTAGCGCTCGAGGATCGCGAGCGAGAGCCGCCGCGTGAGCTCGGCCGTGAACGGCGGCCCGAACATCATGCGCTGCTCCGCATACGCAATGCCCTGCCGGCGCTGGTCGGCGAGCATGCGCGTGATGAAGAAGTCGATCTCCTCGGCGAGTGGCGGCACCGGATCCGTGTACTTGCCGCTGGCCGCGTTCATCAGCTCGCTGCCGTTGATCAGCAGGTTGAACTTGGCCTGGAAGCGCTCGAAGTTGCCCGCGTCCGCGTCGCCGAACACGAACAGGCGCCGGAACGCGTCGCGCGCCTCGGGATCGCCCGCGCGGTGCCGCTCCAGGATCTCGCGCACAGGCGGGCGTTCGCCGTACGCGCGCTCGAACAGAGTCTCGTAGAAGCGCCAGTCCACGTCGCGCGCGCCGAGCCGTTCCAGGTAGTCGTCGGCGCGGATCGTCCCGTACATGTGAAGGTGCAGCTCGGCGAGGGGAAGGCGCGGGTCGGGCATCGGCACGAGCTATTGTACCCTGCACTCGAGGAGCGGAGATGGCCCAGCGCCCGGAGACCCGGATCGAGCGCGACTCACTCGGCGAGATGCGCGTGCCGAGCGACGCGCTGTGGGGTGCATCGACGCAGCGCGCGGTCGAGAATTTCCCGATCAGCGGCGAGCGCTTCCCGCGCGTGTTCCTGCGCGCGCTCGGCTTGCTGAAGCGCTGCGCCGCCGACGCCAACGCGGAGCTCGGTGTGCTCGACGCCGTGCTCGCGCGCGCGATCGCCGAGGCAGCCGCGGAAGTCGAGTCGGGCGCGCTCGACGCGCACTTCCCCGTCGACGTGTTCCAGACCGGCTCGGGCACGTCGACGAACATGAACGCGAACGAGGTGATCGCCGCGCGTGCGACACAGATCCTGGCCGCGCGCGGCGGCGCGCGACGCGTGCACCCCAACGATCACGTGAACGCGAGCCAGTCCTCGAACGACGTGATTCCGAGCGCGCTGCACGTGGCCGCGCGGTTGGCGCTGCGCGAGCAGCTCGAGCCGGCGCTCGCGGCCCTGCACACCGGCCTGGTCGCGAAGGCGCGCGAGCTCGACGACGTGGTGAAGCTCGGCCGGACACACTTGATGGACGCGACACCGATCCGGCTCGGCCAGGAGTTCGGCGGCTACGCGCGCCAGATCGAGCTCGCCCGCGAGCGGATCGAACGCGCGGGCGCGGCGCTCGCGGAGCTCGCGCTCGGCGGCACCGCCGTCGGCACGGGCTTGAACGCGCCGGCCGGCTTCGCGCAGCGCGCGATCGCGGCGCTCTCGCGCGAGACGGGTCTCGCTTTCCGCGAGGCCGTGAACCACTTCGAAGCGCAGGGCGCGCGCGACGCGGCCGTGGAGGCGAGCGGCCAGCTGCGCACGCTCGCGGTCTCGCTCGCCAAGATCGCCGCCGACCTGCGGCTGCTCGCGTCGGGCCCGCGCGGCGGAATCGGCGAGCTCGAGCTGCCGGCCATCCAGCCCGGCTCGTCGATCATGCCCGGCAAGGTCAATCCGGTGATCTGCGAGGTCGTCCTGCAGGTGTCGGCGCAGGTGATCGGCAACGACGCGGCGATCGCCGTGGCGGGGCTCCAGGGCCAGCTCGAGCTGAACGTGTTCGTGCCCCTGATCGCGCGCAACCTGCTGGCCTCGATCGCGCTGCTCTCGGCCGCGTCGCGGGTCTTCACCGAAAAGTGTATCGGGGGCGTGTCGGCGCGGCGCGAGCGCGCGGAGGCGCTGGTCGAGGAGAGCCTCGCGATGGTGACGGCGCTAGTGCCCGCGATCGGCTACGACGCCGCCGCGGAGATCGCGAAGGAGGCCTGGCGCACCGGCAAGCGCGTGCGCGAGATCTGCCGCGAGCGCGCGATCCTGCCGCCGGACCAGCTCGACCGCCTGCTGGACCCCCTGCGTCAGACGGGCGACCGCTAGCGCTAGCGCGCCTCGCGTTCCCCTGTGGCCTGCAGGGCGACCTTCTCGCCCGTGATCAGGAACGTGACGCTGCCGTCCGACCCGTCATAGGTCCAGACCTCGAGCGGGCCGAGCTTGTCCTGGTCGTCGGGCGCGCCGAGCGCGCGCGCAAGCTCGGCCTTGGTCTCGACCTGCGCGGCCCGCGAAAGGATGTCGTGCTTCGTCTTCGGTCCGCAGCCGACGGCGAGCAGCGCAAAGGCGAGTGCGGCGATCGCTCTCACGCCGCGAGCATGACACATGTGCGCGCGGCCCGACTGATAGAATTCGCGCGTGGCGGAGCCAGCGAACGGTCTCGAGGAACAGCGCTTCGACGCCGTCACCGTCTTCTACGGCGCGAACCGCGGCAAGTACCCGCACGGCAATTCGCTGCTGGTGCGCGGCACGAACGAGACGGTCGTGATCGATCCGTCGCTCGGCTTGGTGGTGCGAGGGGCGAGCGCACCGCGCGCCGACCGCGTGCTGCACAGCCACTGCCACGAGGACCACGTCGCGGGCTCGTTTCTCTACCCTGACTCGCCCTGGCACTTCCACACCGCCGACCTGCCTGGCATCCGCTCGCTCGACGGGTTGATGGAGCTGTACGGCTACCCCGAGCCGATCCACTCGGCCTGGAAGAAGACCGTGGTGTCGCAATTCCATTTCACGGCGCGGCCCGAGGCGCGCGGCTTCCGCGACGGCGACGTGTTCGACCTGGGCGGCGCGCGCGTGCGGGTGATCCACGCGCCCGGACACACGCGCGGACACAGCCTGTTCCACGTCGAGCCCGACGACCTCGTCTACCTGGCCGACATCGACCTGTCGAGCTTCGGACCGTACTACGGCGACGCCTGGTCGGAGCTCGAGGACTTCGAGCGCACGCTCGAAGCCGTGCGCAAAATCGACGCGCGCTGGTATGCCACGTTCCACCACGTGGGCGTGCTCGAGGGCCGCGAGGCCTTCCTCGAGCGCCTCGACCGCTTCAGCGCGGTGATCGCCGATCGCGAGCGACGGCTGCTCGAGTACCTGGCCGAGCCGCACTCGATGACCGAGATCGCGCAACACCGGTTCGTGTACCGCCCGCAGGACCCCGTGCCGTTCGCCGAGGCGGTCGAACGCCGCAGCATGTCGCAGCACGTGTCGCGCCTGTTGCGCGCCGGGCGCGCGCGCGAGGTCGAGCCGGGCCGCTTCCAGAGGAGAGACGCATGACATCGCACGTCCGCTACGAGCTGAAAGACGCGATCGCCACCATCACCCTCGACCGGCCCGAGAAACGCAACGCCATGAGCTACGCGATGCTCGGTGAGTTCATCGACACGGTCGAGCGCGCCGGCGCGGATCCCGAGGCGCGGGTCGTGATCGTGACGGGCTCGGGCGGCTCGTTCTGCGCCGGCACGGACCTGGCCGATCTGGCCACCATCCCGGGCGAGAGCCGGGGCCTGCGCGGTGAGGCGCAGGAGAAGAGCCGCTGGTGGCCATTGGTCGCCTGCCCCAAACCGGTGATCGGGGCGATCGACGGCCCGGCAGTCGGTATGGGCGCAGAGTTCACGAGCCAGTGCGACGTGCGCATCGCCAGCACGCGCGCTCGCTTCGCCTGGAACTTCGCGCATCGGGGCCTGGTGCCCGATACCGGCGCGGGCACCTGGCTTCTGCCGCGGCTGATCGGACAGGCGCGCGCGCTGCGGCTCTTGTACTCGGGCGCGTTCTTGCCCGCCGAAGAAGCGCTCGCGATCGGCTATGTCGCGCGCGTGGTCGAGCCCGACGCGCTCGCCCAGGCGGCCCGCGACGAGGCTCAGGCATTCCTGGCCGGCTCGCCGCTCTCGCACACCCTGATCAAATCGCTCGTCTACTCCGGCTCGGAACGGGGGGTGCTCGAGCACATGACCGCCCACCGCGAGGCGCTCGGGGCGTGCTTCCGCTCCGACGACCACCGCGAAGGCGTGGCCTCGTTCCTGGAGCGCAGACCGGCCCGTTTTTCGGGGCGATAGCCCCCGCATTGCCGCTTGCGGATGGGTCGTCGCCCGGCCGATCGAGTTTTTTTACCTACGGCCGCTCGATCTGTATACAATGCTGCTCGGGAGGGAACCCGTGGCAGCTCAGGGAGAGTCCGCTCTAGACGCCTATCACATACGTCTGCTCGGTCTGGGCGTCGTTCCCTTCGCGGCGGGCTTTGCAGCGGACATCCCGGGAGCGGTCCCCTGGACCCTATCCGTGTGCGCCGGCTCGGGTGCGACCCTGCACCTGGGCTCGCGCGTGATCGCGATGCCGGCCGGACGCGTGGTGTTGGTTCCGCCCGCGGCCGCGCGCGTGAAGACCGAAGGCGACGTGCTGCAGCTTCGCGCGCACTTCCAACCCAGCGCCGCCGCGGCCGCGCACGCAGACGCGCTCGGACCCGAGCCCGTCGTGCTCGGGCCCGACGAGCTTCGCGATTCGCTCTGCGCGCGGCTGCGCCGCGATCTGGATGCGGGCCGCGCGATCGGCGCGGCGACCTGCGCGCGCGCCAAAGCGCTCGTACACCTGTCGGTCGCAGCCGCGTTCGACGTCGACGGCGACGCGCTTCAGGAACCGAACCAGCCCGACGACGCGGAGCGCCAGCTCCGGCCGGTGCTTCGCTACATCGACGCGCATCTCGACGAGCCGCTCGAGAACGCGCGCCTCGCCGCGTTCGTGCATGCGAGCGAATCGCACTTCATCCGCATGTTCCGGCGCGTGATCGGCTGTACGCCCGCGCGCCACGTGCAGGAACGGCGCGTGAACCACGCAGCCGAGCTGCTGGCGCGCACGAGCCTGACGATCGACGAGATCGCCGAGCGCTGCGGCTTCGCGAACCGGTTCCACTTCTCGCGCGTGTTCGCGCAGCGCAGGGTCGAGCCGCCCGGTCGCTATCGCGCTCTGCACGGGTCGCGAACCGAGCACTCCGCGGACCCGGCAACCTGATCGCGTTCAGCTACGGAATGGTTCGGGGATTTCCCGGCGCGCCGGCAGAATTGGATATGGCCGCCTCGATCCCACGCACGAACGCCCAGAAACTGGGCGCGAATCGACACAAATCGAGCGGAGATCGGCATAGGCTTTACGGAACCATCGCGCGTAGGATTCCGGCTACAGTGCCGCCCGAAGCCCACTCGGAGGGAGTGACCAGGGTTTCACTGCGAATGACAAGCCTCGGGGTAGCTAGCGATCACGGGGCATTTTGGGAGGGAAGAAGAGAATGAAGCGCATCCTTGGAATGGTCGTCGCGACTGCAGCCGTGCTGGCGTACAGCTCGGTGGCAAGCGCGGCGCTCGTCACATTCGATATCTCTGCTACGGGCACTACCTGGTCGCGGAGCACTGACGCGAACGCCGCGATCCCGGGACCGCCCACCAACGGTGGCGTGTGCACGCCGGGTATGTCGTCGCCGCCCGCTCCGGGTGGCGCCGGCAACGACTGTTTCCGCTACGGCTTCGCGGCCGGTAGCTCGGTCACAGTCGACATCACCGGCACGGCCGTCACGATGATTGGCGGCGTGATCAACATCAACACGTCGGCTAACCCGACACCGATCGTGTTCGGCACGATCAACCTGACGACGATCGTCAGCACGACGCTCTACGGCGCGACGGCGTACATGCCGGCGGCCACGGGTACGCTCGTGGGCGACAGCATCCTCTGGAGCACGCCGGTGAGCGCGTCGACTGCAGGCACCATCCAGTGCGATGGTCCGAACTGCGGCCTGATCTCGATGCCTGCAGGCATCCCGCTTCCGTTCGAGCCGATCTTTTCGCTCATTACGAACACGACGGGCGTGACGGCGCTGGTCCTCGGTCAGTGGGACTTGAACGTCCTGCACGACACCATCACCGGCAGCAGCCTTGCGGTGACCCGCTGGTCGAACCAAGCGGATCTCGGCAACCGCCGCTCGGCGGGCCTGACGTTCGGTTCGACCGGCCTCGGTCAGCCGGTTCCTGAGCCCGCCTCGGCGGCGCTCATCCTGCTCGGCCTCGGCGCTCTCGCCCTGCGCTCGCGCAAGGCCTGATCGCTTCCGAAGCAGATCAGAGATCTGACAATACGAGACGGGGGTGGCGGAAACGCCACCCCCGTTTTCGTTGTTGCGTGTAGCCACATCGACGCGAGCTTCGTAAGGAAGCTCGAACAGGAGAAGCGCACGTGTTGATCCGCCGGAACCGCCTCGCAGAGCTGCCCGAACGCGAGGTCACCGATCGATCCCTGTACCTGCGGCGTCGCGATCTCATCATCGCCGGAGGTCTCGCCGCTGGAGCCCTTCTCCTTCCGGGCTGTGGCCGCGCCGAAGACGCGCCAGCCGCCTCAACCGACCCCGCCCGCTCCAAGAGCCCGGTTCGCTCGCCGGACGGCTTCACGACCGACGAGACGCCGACCCCGTTCGAAGACGCGACCACCTACAACAACTTCTACGAGTTCGGCACCGACAAGGGCGATCCGTCCGCAAACGCCGCGTCGCTCGTCACCAAGCCCTGGTCGGTCGCGATCGAGGGAGAGGTCGCCAAACCGGGCAGCGTTCCGCTCGAACAGATCCTCGCGGCCGCGCCCGTCGTCGAGCGCATCTACCGCCTGCGCTGCGTCGAAGCCTGGTCGATGGTGATTCCCTGGCGTGGCCTGCCGCTCGGGCAGGTGCTCGCCCGCTTCGAGCCGACCTCGAAGGCGAAGTACGTCGCGTTCCGCACGCTGCTCGACCCCGACCAGATGCCCGGCCAGCGCCGCGCGGTGCTCGACTGGCCATATCGAGAGGGACTGCGCATGGACGAGGCCATGCACCCGCTCGCGCTGCTCGCCACGGGCATGTACGGCCGTGACCTGCCGGGCCAGAACGGCGCGCCGCTGCGCCTGATCGTGCCGTGGAAGTACGGCTTCAAGAGCATCAAGTCGATCGTCTCGATCCGCTTGCAGGATACGCAGCCGGAGACGACCTGGAACCTGTCCGCTGCGGGCGAGTACGGCTTCTACGCGAACGTGAACCCCGACGTCGATCACCCGCGCTGGAGCCAGAAACGCGAGAAGCGGATCGGCGACTTCCACCGCACCCGCACGCTCCCGTTCAATGGCTACGCCGAGCAGGTGGCGCAGCTCTACGCGGGGATGGATCTTCGCGCGAACTACTGAGCGACGAGGGCGAGGCGCGGTGCGCGACGGGCCAAGGCGATTGCGGAGCATTCGCGGGCAGGCGGGTTTGGTCGCGCTGGCGCTCGTACCCGCCGCGTGGCTCGGCGTGTCGGCGCTGCGCGGGACGCTCGGCGCGAACCCGGTCGAGACACTCGAGCACTCGACCGGCGAGTGGACGCTGCGGCTCCTGCTGGCCACGCTCGCCGTCACGCCGCTCCGGCGAGCGTTCGGCTGGGCGTGGCTCGCCCCGTACCGGCGAACCCTGGGTCTGCTCGCCTTCGGCTACTGCTGCCTGCACCTCTCGATCTACGCGCTGGTCGATCTGTGGGGCGCGTGGGACACGCTGCTCGAGGACGTGCTCGAGCGCCCGTACATCACCGCCGGCTTCACGGGCTTTCTGTTGCTCGTGCCGCTCGCGATCACGTCCACGCGCGCGTGGCTGCGACGGCTCGGTCGCCGCTGGATCGTCCTCCACCGTCTGGTGTACGCGGCCGCGGTCGCGGGTTGCCTGCACTTCCTGTGGCTCGTGAAGGCGGATCATCGTGAGCCGCTGATCTACCTCGCCATCCTCGCGCTCTTGCTCGGCGCGCGCGTGTGGCCGTATCTGCGCCGCGCCGTCGCCCCGGCGTGATCCGCCTGGATCGCGCTAGCGCGCGGCGGACACGAGCGCGGCGAACAGCGCGTCCGCGAGCGCGTCGCCGTCGGTCTCGGGGTGCCACTGCACACCGACACAGAACGAGCCGGTTGGACGCTCGACCGCCTCGACCACGCCGTCTTCGGTGCGTGCGCTGACGACGAGTTCCTTGCCCGGGTCCGACACCGCCTGGTGGTGACGGCTGCCGACGCGCACCGTGTGGACGCCGGCCAGCGCCGCGAGCGTCGAGTCCTTCGCGATGCACAGCGCGTGGCGCCCGTCGCGCTCCGGAAGGCGATGCTCGTGCGCGCCGGGCACGTCCGTGGCGATGTCGTAGTGAAGCGTCCCGCCGCGGGCGAGTGCGAGCAGCTGCATGCCGTAGCAGATGCCGAGCACCGGCACGCCGCGGCCGAGCGCGGCGTCGAGCAGCGCGCGATCGAAGGCGAGCTGCGCCTCGGGCACCAGATCGAAGTGGACGTGCGCGGGGTAGGGCCGCGGCGGCGCGAGGTCGTCGCCGCCGGGCACGAGCAGCGCGTCGATGCGCTCCGCGAGTCCGTGCACGTCGCGCTGCACAGGCAGATACACGGGCACGCCGCCGGCGCGCTCGACGGCGCGCGCGTAGGCGGCGTGAACGTAGTGATAGGTGCGACCTTCCCGCAGGCGGCCGCGATCGTCGACGCAGAGCGGGATCCCCACCAGCGGCTGCACGCGCGGATCATAGCTCGGCTTCCGGGGTATGCTCTCGGAGGCCTCGAGCCAGCAAGGAGAGCGGAGATGGGTCGCGAGATCGAGCTCACGAAGGGACTGATCGAGGCGTTCAACGCCAACGATCTCGAGCGCGTGATGGCGTTCTTCACGACGGACTGCGTCTACCACAACATGCCGATGCCGCCCGTGAAGGGAACCGAGGCGATCCGCAACGTGCTGAAGGGGTTCCTCGGCATGGCGACCGAGGTGAAGTGGACGACGCACCAGATCGCGCAGACTGGCAGCGTCGTGCTCACCGAGCGCAGCGACGGCTTCCGCATCGGCGGGAAGTGGGTCGAGCTGCCGGTGATGGGAGCGTTCGAGTTCGAGAATGGAAAGATCCGAGCGTGGCGCGACTACTTCGACCTGGCGACCTGGACCCGGCAGCTCCAGCCCGCAGAGTGAACGCGAAGCCGCGCGGCTTGCTGATCTCGGAGCGCTTCCTGGCGCGCAACGCGGCCGCGCTCGACGCGGCGTCGCGCGAGGGCGGCCTCACGCTCGAGCCGATCGTCGTTCCCGACGATCCCGAGGCGCGGGTCGACGCCGACGCGTGCACGCGAATCGAGCTCGCGTACTTCTCGGGCGACGTGTTCCCCGAGCGCTCGCGCGCGTTCTTCGCGGCAGCGCTCAACGCGCCCGCGCTGCGCTGGCTGCAGGTGTTCAACGCTGGCGTCGACCACCCGGTGTTCCAGCGCTTCGTCGAGAAGGGCGTGCGGCTCACGACCGCCGCAGGCAGCTCCGCCGAGCCGATCGCGCAGACCGCGTTCGCGGGCTTGCTGATGCTCGCGCGCGGCTTTCCGCACTGGCTCGACGCGCAGGCGCGCGGCGCCTGGGAGCCGACGCCGCTCTCGAACGTGCCGGCCGATCTGCGCGGGCAAACGCTGCTGGTGTTCGGCCTGGGCGCGATCGGCTCCGAGCTCGCGCGGCTCGCGCGCGCGTTCGGCCTGCGCGTGATCGGCGTGCGTCGAAGTCCCGCGGCGGGCGGCGAGCCCGTCGACGAGCTGCATCCGCCCGAGCGCCTGCGGGACCTCTTGCCGCGCGCGGACTGGCTCGCGCTCGCCTGCGCACTCACCGACGAGACGCGCAGCGCGATCGACGCCGCGGCGCTCGCGCTCCTGCCGAGAGGCGCGCGTGTGCTGAACGTCTCGCGCGGCGGCGTGGTCGATGAGCTCGCGCTGATCGCGGCGTTGCGCGAAGGACGCCTCGCGGGCGCCTACCTCGACGTGTTCGCCGAGGAGCCGTTGCCGCGCGAGTCGCCGCTCTGGACGCTCCCGAACGTGATCGTGACCCCGCACAACTCGTCGGTGTCGCGCGGCAACGAGCAGCGCGCCGCGGATATCTTCCTGCGCAACCTGGTTCGCTACGGGCGCGGCGAGCGGCTCGCGAACGAAGTGCGCGCGTGAAGCTCGGCGCGCTGCTGCTGACGGTGCTCAGCTACAACGTCCACGGGCTCTCGCACTGGATCGTCGACGACGATCCGGCTTCGCGCATGCCCGAGATCTCGGCGCGCTTGAACGCCTACGACGTCGCGCTCGTGCAGGAGAGCTGGAGCTACTTCGACGCGCTCGCGGCGCTGGCCACGCACGGGGTCGTCGAGCGCAGCGGCGGCGTCGATACCGGCATTCTGTTCCAGACCGGGCTCGCCAGCTTCGCGCGCCCGACGCTGCGCGCGGTCACGCGCGGCTCGCTCGGCGCCTGCGCCGGCTGGCTCGACCGCGCCAACGACTGCCTCGCCGACAAGGGCTTCTTGCGCGTTCGCCTCGAGCTCGAGAACGGAGCAGAGCTCGACTTCTGGAACCTGCACCTCGACGCGGGCGACCACGCGACCGACCGAGTCGCGCGCGACGCGCAGCTCCGGCGGCTCCGCGACCGGGTGCAGAAGCTCTCGGGCCAAGGCGCGCTCGTGATCGCGGGCGACTTCAATCTCGACTTCGACGAGCCCGCCGATCGCGCGCTGCTCGAGCGTTTCACCCGCGAGCTCTCGCTCTCGGACAGCGGCGCGCGCTCGGCCTCGGACGGTCCGTTCGCGCACAAGCGCATCGACTACATCCTGTACCGGAGCGGCGCGGGCGCTTCGATCGAGATCGAGTCCGCGGGCGAGGCGCGCGAGTTCTCGGACGGCCCGACACCGAAAAGTGATCACCCCGCGCTGTTCGCGCGGATTCGCGTGGCGGCCGCTAGCGGCCCCTGAACAGGTCGGCGGCTTTCGCGTCCAGCGTCGCCGGGCGCGCGCGCGTGCGCGCCCAGTCGCGCAGCTCCTTGATCCGTTCCTCGTAGGTCTCGTAGAGCGGAACGGTCTCCGTGATCGCGTTGGCCAGGTCGTTCCAGCCCAGATCCCGGCTCTCGGTGAAGGCGTTGTAGAGCGCGGCGCTCACCACCTGCTCGAGCTCGCTGCCCGAGAGCCGCGCGGCCTGCTCCGCGAGCTCTTCGAGGTCGAACTGCAGGGGGTCGCGGCCGTGGCCCTTCAGGTGAATCGCGAGGATCTCGACGCGCTCGGCGTGCGTGGGCAGGTCGACGAAGAACAGGTCGTCGAAGCGGCCGCGGCGCAGAAGCTCGGGCGGAAGCCGCGCCACGTCGTTCGCGGTCGCGACCACGAACACCGGCGTCTGCTTCTCGGAAAGCCAGGTCAGGAACGCGCCGAACACGCGGCTCGACGAGCCGCCCTCGTTCGCGGCCGCGAAGCCCTTCTCGATCTCGTCGATCCACAGCACACAGGGCGCGATCGATTCGGCGACGGCGGTCGCCTCGCGGATGGTCGCCTCGGGCGTCTGATCCGGCGTGCCGAACGCGGCCGCCAGATCGAGCCGCAGGAGCGGGAAGTTCCACTCGCGCGCAACGGCCTTGGCCGAGAGCGACTTGCCGCAGCCCTGAACACCGAGCAGCAGCAACCCGCGCGGCAGCGGCAAGCCGAAGCGGCGCGCCTCGTCGGTGAACGCGCGGCGGCGCTCGCGCAGCCAGCGCTTCAGCTCGCCGAGCCCGCCGACGTCGTCGAGCCCGGCGCTCGACTCGTGGAACGAGAGCGCGGGCGTGCGGCGCAGCGCCTGGCGCTTCTCGTGCACGATGCTGGCGACGGCCTTCTCGTTCAGTCCGCCCGCCAGCGTGCAGGCCTTGCGGAACACGCGCAGCGCCTCATCGGCGGTGAGTCCGAGCGCCGCCTTCACCGCGCCTTCGAGCGCGACCGGATCGGGCGCTTCGATCGCACTCTTGAACACGTGCTCGAGCTCGTGCGCGCGCGGCAGCGGCAGCTCGACGACGGCCGCCTCGTGCACGAGCTCGGTCGGCAGGTCGAGCGCGGGCGCGACCAGCACGACCGACTGCATGCGCTCGGCGAGCAGCTCGAGCAGATCGCGGAGCCTGCGCAGCGCGGTCGGATCGCCGAGCTGACGGTGCGCATCGAGGATCGCGAACAGCGCAGGCGAAGCGACGGTGGAGATCGCGCGCAGCCCGTCGTCGAACGAGCCCGCGCCCGCGCCGGTCGCGCCGAGTCCCGAGGCGACCGACCACGGAATCAGCTCGCGCCCGCAGGCCTTCGCGGCCAGGCGCAACGTGGCGAGCGCGCGCTCCTCCTCGAACGACTCGAGCAGGATCAAACGCCAGCCCGCCTTCACGAGCAGACCGACTTCCTTCGCGCACTCGCGGCTCATGTCGCCCGCGTCAGTCCATGTCCGAGGTCGCGCGCACGACCTCTTCGTAGGTCGTGAGGCCCTCGGCGAGCCGGCGCAGCGCGCTCTCGCGCAGCGACTCCATGCCCTCGACCTTCGCGCCGCGGCCGATCTCCGCGGCGTCCTCGCCTTTCTTGATCAGGTCGCGCACGCGCCGGCCGACGTTCAAGAGCTCGAACACGCCCGTGCGCCCGTACAGACCCGTGTGGCGGCACTCCACGCAGCCCTCGCCCCAGCGCACCGTGAGCCGCTCGCGCCGCTCGACGGGAACCTTGATGCCGAGCGCGTTGACCTGATCCGGTGTCAGCGTGCCCTCGGCCGCGCAGTGCGAGCAGATGCGCCGCAAGAGCCGCTGCGCGAGCACGCCGCGCAGCACGCTCGAGAGCAGGAAGCGCTCGACGCCGAGCTCGGCGAGGCGCGTCACCGCGCCCGCGGCGTCGCGCGTGTGGACCGTCGAGAGCACGAGATGACCGGTGAGCGCGGCCTGCACCGCCATCTGCGCGGTCTCGGCGTCGCGAATCTCGCCGACCATGATGATGTCCGGGTCCTGGCGCAGGATCGCGCGCAGCGCGGTCGCGAACGTGACGTCGATCTTGCGCTGCACCTGCACCTGCATGAAGCGCGGGTCGACCATCTCGATCGGCTCTTCGACGGTGGTGATGTTCACCTCGGGGCCGGCCAGGTAGCGCAGCGTCGAGTAGAGCGTCGTGGTCTTGCCCGAGCCGGTGGGGCCGGTGACCAGGATCAGACCCGACGGCGCGGTGATCCACTTCTCGTACAGCTCGCGCTCGTGCGCGGCGAAGCCGAGGTCCTGCAGATCCGCGTGCAGGATGCTCGGGTCGAGCACGCGCACGACCACCTTCTCGCCGTACGCGGTGGGCAGGCTCGAGACGCGCATCTCGACCTCGCTGGTGCCGCGCTGAGTCTTGATGCGGCCGTCCTGCGGGCGGCGGCGTTCGGCGATGTCCATGCGCGCCATCACCTTCACGCGGCTGATGATCGCGGCGTGCACTGCCGGCGGGTACGACTCGATGTCGTGCAGGATGCCGTCGATGCGGTAGCGCACCGCGGCGTCGTTCGAGCGCGGCTCGAGGTGGATGTCGGAAGCGCGCTGCTCGAACGCGTAGTTCAGCAGGAAGTCGACCGCCGCCACCACGTGCTCGTCGTTCGAGCTCGCGAGCTCCTCGTTCGAGCGCAGCTGCACGATCTGCACCAGCGCCTGCGTGGGGCTCTGCGCGCCGAGCTCCGTAGACGCCTGCTTGATGCTGGAGCGCAGGCCGAACACGCGATCGGCGACCGCGAGGATGTCGCGCTTGGTCGTGACCGCGTACACGAACGGTCGGCGCAGCACGTCCTGCAGCGTCTCGCGCAGCGTCGTGTCGAACGGATCGGCGACCGCGATCACCAGACCCTCGCTCTCCTGCGCGATCGGAATCACCACGTGGTGGCGCACGAACGGGCGCGAGAACGTCTTCGAGATCAGCGCGTTGTCGAGCTTGAGCGGATCGATCTTCAGGTACCGCAGACCGGCGGCCGAGGCGATCGCCTGCGCGATCGAGTCCTCGTCGACCTTGCGGTGTTCCTTCTGGGCATGCGGCAGCGCGGCGGCGGCGACGATCTCCGCGGCCGACACGTCGTAGCGCGCGGCCGCCTGCGAGCGCACGGAACCGACACGGTCCTTCAGCACGCGGCTGCGCAGCGTGGTCGCGCGCGCTTCGAGATCCTTTCCCTGCTGCGCGGTCAAGAGCTTCCCGCGCACGAGGATCTCGGTCAGCTCGGGCAGACCGAGCGGAGGCCGCGGCTCTTCGCTCGCGGCACCGTGGGTCGACTTCTTGGCGGGCGATTCCGAGGGCGCGCTCACGCGCACCTTATCGGCCTAGGTGGCCTGGGACCGAAGGCTCGGCCGGCCTAGCGCGAAGCGGCGAGCAGGCGGTCGAACTCGGGCTTGCTCCAGCCCTGGATCCAGGCGTCACCGACCACGATCACCGGTACCCCGCGGCGGCCACCGGTCAGCTCCAGGTATTCCGCGCGCGCCTCTTCATCGACCTCGATGTCGTGATTCACGTACTCGAGCCCGAGCTTGTCGAAGTGCGCCATCGCCGCCCGGCAGTAGCCGCAGGAGCGGGTGGTGTAGATCGTGACGTCGGCCGTCTGGATCGCGCGACTCTCGTCATTCTCGGGCGCGGCGCGCAGCATCGATGCGGGCGCTTCGACCGGCGTCGCGGTCGAGCGCTGGCGTTCGGGGATGTCCTCGAAACGGACGGCGACCCGCAGCTTTCCGCGCTCGTCGATGTACTTGTACTGCCCGGAGGCCGGGGTCGCGGCGCTCGCGTCGCGACGCTGCTCCCGACGGGTGGCGGCGGCGTCGCTTCTCGAGTCGTCCGGTGACGCGGGTGTCGCGGACGGACCCTCGACCGGGGCATCGCCGTCGGCCGCAGTCGAGCTGCCTCCCGGCGGCGTACAGGCCATGAGCAGCGCGGCCGCGACGCAAGTCGCCAGCACGGACCCGAGCAAGCGACGATTCACGAGCCGACCTCCGCGACGTCAGACGGTGGAGCGTTCGGTTCGCTTCGGCCGCCTCGCCCTCCGGGTTGACCCGCGATCTCGACCTCGAGGCGCAGCTCCTCCCGCGCGAGCTCGCGCTCGAACTCGAGGCGAAGCGTTTCGAGCGCCGCTTCGTCGAGGTCGCGCGGCACCTCGCGCGGGGGGAGGAAGCGCGCCGCGGTGCGCCCGAACGGGAGCGGCACCTGCATGCGATCCCAGCTTCGCGCGATCCACTTGCGCTGCGTCGCGTAGACGACCGGGATCAGCGCCGCACCCGAGCGCTGCGCCAGCAGCATCAGCCCCGGCTTCACTTCGCCGCGAGGTCCGCGCGGCCCGTCGACGACGTGGCAGCAAACGACCGGCCCGTGCAGCAGCCGCACCATCTGCAGCAGGGCGCGCACGCCGCCGCGCGAGCTCGAGCCGCGCACGGGGCGAAAGCCGACGCGCTCGACCGTGCGCGCGATGCGCTCGCCATCGCGGCTCTGGCTGATCATCACGTAGGGACGGTATCGCCCGAGGTCGCACGCGCCGACCAGCAGGTGCCCGTGCAGCCCGTAGAGGATCACGGGCTGCCCGGCCGCGAGCCGCTCGAGCAGGGCGGCTTCGCCCTCGCGGCGAAAACGCGAGGTCCGGCCGACGAGCTGCAACAGCCGAGCGGCCAGGAACGAGAGCGCGCGCTCGAACAGCGGCGGCTTGCTGACGGTGTCGTCCAACGCGGCGCTCCCCGGCTCTGGTGTGTATCATGCCGCGCGATGGGCGAGACGGCTCGAATCGAGATCGAGGGCAAGTCCTACGAGTTCCCCGTCATCACGGGCTCGGAGGGCGAACGCGGCATCGACATCTCGAAGCTGCGCGAGCTGACGGGCGTGATCACGCTCGATCCCGGTTTCAAGAACACCGGCAGCTGCGAGAGCGAGATCACGTTCATCGACGGCGAGCAGGGCATCCTGCGCTACCGCGGCTACCCGATCGAGGAGCTGGCCGAGAAGAGCAACTTCCTCGAGGTCGCCTACCTGCTGATCAAGGGCGAGCTGCCGACGCCGGTGCAGTACGAGAAGTGGGCGAAGGACATTCGCTACCACACGATGCTGCACGAGGACCTGAAGCGCTTCTTCACGGCATTCCCGAAGGACGCGCACCCGATGGCGGTCGCGGCGGCGGTGGTCTCGGCGCTCTCGACCTTCTATCCCAACGAGCTCGATCCGCTCGACGAGCACCACGTCTCGATCTCGATCGACCGGCTGATCGCGAAGTTCCCGACCATCGCGGCCTACGCGCACAAGCATTCGATCGGTCACCCGTTCCTGTATCCCGACAACAACCTCGGCTACGTCGAGAATTTCCTGCGCATGATGTTCGGCACGCCGTGCGAGGAGTTCATCGCCGACCCGGTGATCGTGCGCGCGATCGACGTGCTGCTGATCCTGCACGCGGACCACGAGCAGAACTGCTCGACGTCGACGGTGCGCGTGGTCGGCAGCTCGCACGCGAACATCTTCGCGGCGATCTCCGGCGGCATCAACGCGCTCTGGGGTCCGCGCCACGGCGGCGCGAACCAGGAAGTCGTGGAGATGCTGGAGCAGATCGCCGAGGAAGGCCTGACCGCGCAGCAGTTCGTGGACCGCGCCAAGTCGAAGGACGACACCTCGCGCCTGATGGGCTTCGGCCATCGCGTGTACCGCAACTACGACCCGCGCGCGGCCGTGATCAAGAAGTCGGCCGACGACGTGCTCGCGCGCCTGGGCGTGAACTCGAAGCTGCTCGAGATCGCCATGGACCTGGAGCGCATCGCGCTTTCCGACGAGTATTTCGCCAAGCGCCGCCTGTACCCGAACGTCGACTTCTACTCGGGCATCATCTTCAAGGCGCTCGGCATTCCGACGCCGAGCTTCACGGTGATGTTCGCGATGGGCCGGTTGCCGGGCTGGATCTCGCACTGGATGGAGCTCTTGAGCGACGGCCAAGCGATCAGCCGCCCGCGCCAGATCTACTCCGGCGCCGCGCAGCGCCCGTTCGTGCCGATCGAAAAGCGCCGCGGCTGAGATCCGCCCGTGCGGCAAGCGCGCTGGACCGAGGACGGCGTCGAGGTCGCGGAAGTCACGCCGCCAGCGCTTCCGCCCGACTGGGTACGGCTGCGCGTGGCGGCCTGCGGAATCTGCGGCACCGACCTGCACCTGTGGCGCCGCGAGCTGGCTGCGCCGGTCGGTCTCGCGCCCGGTCACGAGATCACGGGTACGCCGCTCGACGGACCGCGCGGGCTCGACGACGCGCTCTACGCGGTCGAGCCGATCTCCGTCTGCGGCGTGTGCGACTTCTGCGTCGCAGGGCGCCGGCATCTGTGCCCGGGCATCGCGATCATCGGCGTGATGCGCTCGGGCGGGCTCGCCGACTTCGTCGACGTGCCGCGCTACACGCTCCACCGCGTACACCCGTCTGTGTCGCCGCTGGTGGCCTCGTTCGCCGAGCCGCTGGCCGTGGCGGTGCGCGGCGTCTCGCTCGCGAATCTCAGCGACGATAGCCGCGTGCTCGTGATCGGGGCCGGGCCGATCGGTCTGCTCAGCGGCCTGCTCGCGCGCGACCGCGTGCGCAACGTCGCGATCACGGCGCGTCACCCGCAGCAGCGCGACGCCGCGAAGCGGCTCGGGCTCGACGCGCTCGCGGAGAGCGATGTGAAGGCGTGGCTCGCGGACGCGCAGCCCGACGTCGTGATCGAAACGGTGGGCGGCCACGCGTCGACTCTGCTCGACGCCACGCGCTGGTGTCGCGCCGGCGGCCGGATCGTGGTGCTCGGCATCTTCTCCAAGCGCGCGGAGCTGTCCGCGTACAACCTCGCCACGCGCGAGCTCGAGATCGTGGGCTCGAACCTGTACGGGATGGGCCGGCGCGGCCCACAGTTCCGCGCCGCGGTCGAGCTGCTGCCGCGCTACGCGTCGGAGCTCGCCGCGCTCCAGACCCACCAGTTCGGTCTCTCGCAGATTGGCGAGGCTTTCCGCTGCGCGTCCGACAAGGCGAGCGGTGCGATCAAGGTGACGGTCGTCCCGGGCGATCCGGAAGCTTGAATGAACGAACAGCAAGCGATGCCCCAGCCGCCGCACGACCTGCGCGGCCGTCGCCGGGCGTGGGCGTGGCCGGGCTCCTGGCCGCAGCTGTCGGAGCTGATCGCGCGCGTGCTCGCGGTCGCCGCCCGCGCGCTCTACCGCGGCGAATTCCGCAGCGGGCTCTCGTCGTTTCTCGACCGACACCGTGATGTGACGCGCCCGGAGTTCCAGCTCGCGCGAGGCGGTCCCGGTCTGGACGGCTTGCGCATCGCGTTCCTGTCCGACGTCCACGCCGGGAACTACCTCGACGAAGAGGACTTCACGCGCGTATGCGCGCGCGTGGCGCTCGAGTCACCGGATCTGGTCTGCCTGGGCGGGGACCTCGTGAATCTGTGGGAGCACGAGATCCTGCACCTGCGCAAAGGTCTGTCGCTCCTGCAGCCGCCGCTCGGGATCTTCGCGATCTACGGCAACCACGAGTACGACGCCGCCAAGCAGCCGCGGCTGTGGCGCTCGGTGCTCGAGGAGCAGGGCGTAGCAGTGCTCGTGAACCGCGGCGTCCGCCTCACGCGCGGCGGCTCCACGCTCTGGCTGGCGGGCGTCGACGACCTGCTCCACGGCACGCCTGACCTCGAGGCCGCCCTCGACGGCTGCGCGCCCGACGAGCCGATCGTGCTGCTCGCGCACCATCCGGACTTCTTCGAGGAAGCGGCCGACGTGGGCGTCGACCTGCAGCTCTCCGGCCACACGCACGGCGGCCAGATCCTGATCCTCGGCCGCACCCCGCTGCGACACACGCACGAGGGCTACTGGTCGGGCCGCTTCGAGCGCGACGGCGCGCAGCTCTACGTCGGACGCGGCGTCGGCGTGAGCTTCGTCCCCGTGCGCATCGGAGCGCGCGCCGAGATCGTAGTGGCGACGCTCAGGGTCTGAGAGAAGCCGCGCTGTCTCAGCCGCCCTTCGCGGATTTCACTGCCGCGGCCAGCGCCGGCACGACCTCGAACAGATCGCCGACTATGCCCACGTCCGCGACCTCGAAGATCGGCGCGTCGGGATCCTTGTTGATGGCGATGATGAAGTTCGAGCTCTTCATGCCGACCAGGTGCTGGATCGCGCCCGAGATGCCGACCGCGACGTAGAGCTTGGGCGAGACGACCTGACCCGAGCTTCCGACCTGGTACTCGTGCGGCAGCCAGCCGGCGTCGACGACGGGCCGCGACGCGCCCATCTGCGCGCCGAGCGCCTCGACCAGGGGCTTCAGCACCGCTTCGAAGTTCTCGGGCTTCTGCAGGCCGCGTCCGCCGGAGACGATGATCTCGGCCTTGGTCAGATCGTGGCCGCCCGCCGGTGCGACGCGCACTTCGACGAACTTCGTGCGCGAATCGCCGCCCACGCCGTCGAGCTTCGTCACGCTGCCGGCTTCACTGCCCGTGTAGGCCTCGCTCGCACCCGGCTGCACCGTCGCGATGCGCGGCGAGCCAGAGACGCGCAGGCGCGCGTCGAACTTGGCGTTGAACATGCGGCGCACGAACACGAGGTCGCCGCCGTCCTGCTCGATCCGGATCACGTCGGTGGCGATGCCGCAGTCGATCGCAGCCGCGAGCTTGCCCGCCACGTCCCAACCGCTCGGCGTGTTCGAGATCAGCACCAGGTCGGGCTTCTCGGCGTCGATCGCGCGGCGAATCGCCCGCGCATGACCGTCTGAGGTGTAGTTCGCGAGCGATGCGTCGTCGGCGAGCAGCACGCGCCCGCCGCCTTTCTTCGCCAGCTCTTCCGCGACGGCGCCGACGCCGCTGCCGATCACGAGTGACGTGATGTCACCGCCGAGCTTGCGCGCGAGCGTCACCAGCTCGAGCGTGGATTCGCGCAAGCCGCCTTTCTGGATCTCACCGACGATCAGTGTCTTTGCCATTAGAGAAGTCCCAGCTCCTTGACCTTGCCGACGAACTTGCCCGCGATCTCGTCCTTCGAGCCCGTGAGGATCTCCGCGCCCCCGCCCTTCGGCGGTGAGTAGATCTTCTCGACCTTCACCTTCGGAGCGACCGCGGCGGCCGCCAGGCCGACGTCGCCGAGGGATTTCTTGTCGAGCGGCTTCTTCTTCGCCTGCATGATGCCCTTGAGCGAGGCGTAGCGGACCTCGTTCATGCCGGTCTGCACCGTGAGCAGGCAGGGCAGGGGCAGCTTCACGACTTCGAGCGCGCCGCCTTCGAGCTCGCGCTCGACTTCGACCTGGCCACCGTCGAGCTTGGCCGAGACGATGCCGGTCGCGTGCGGAAAGCCGAGCAGCTCCGCGAGCATCGGCCCGGTCACCGCGAAGTTCGTGTCGTCCGACATCAGGCCCATCAGCACCAGGTCGCAGCTCTCGGTCTTGGCCACGGCCGCGATCGTCTTGGCGATCGCGAGCGAGTCGGCCTTCGCGAGCCCGTCGTCCCAGATCTGGATCGCGCGGTCGGCGCCCATGCCCAGAGCCGTGCGCAGTGACTGCTGCACTCGGTCGGGGCCGATCGAGAGCACGATCACCTCGGAGGTGGCGTCCTTGTCCTTCACGCGCAGCGCTTCTTCGAGCGCGTAGTTGTCGTAGTCGTTGATCTCGAACTTGATGTTCGCGTCCTGGATCCAGCTTCCGTCGGCGGCGAGCTCGAGCCGTGCGTCCTTGTGGGGCACCTGCTTCAAGCAGACGAGGATCTTCATGCGGGCGGATCTCCGTGCAAAGGCGTGCGGTTGCGCACGCGCGGGGGGATTCGGGGCGGACTCTACGTTACGGGGTTGGGCGTTTCAACCGGGTGCAGCGCCTTGTTTCACGACCCGCCGGACTCAGCCGTTGCCCATCAGTTCCCGCCACATCTCCAGATTGGGGATGCGCAGGTAGGTGTTGACCCGTTTGGTCTCGGCCAGGGTGCGGTGGGGGCCGCCGCCGTAGTCGTGACCGGGGTAGAGCACGATGTCGTCGGGCAGCGCGGCCAGCTTGTGCAGGCTTTCGTACATGGCGTCGGGGTCCGAGCCGGGCAGGTCGACCCGGCCGCAACCCTGGATGAACAGCGTGTCACCCGACACCAGCGCGTTGCGCACCAGGAAGCACTGCGAGCCGGGTGTGTGGCCGGGCGTGTGCAGGAAGTCGATCTCGATGTTGCCGACCTTCAATTGGTCGCCGCTGTCGACCTTCACGATGTCCGAGTCCGAGATTCCGGTCACGCGCGCGAGGCCCTGCGCCTCGTGCTTGTTGGCGTAGACCTTCATGCCCTTCAGCTCGAGCAGCTCGCGCAGGCCCTCGATCTTCTGGCCCGAGAACGAGCCGCCGACGTGGTCGGGGTGGTAGTGGGTGACCAGCGCCGCGACCGGCTCGAAGCCCTGCTCGCGCACGTGCGCGACCAGCGGCGCGATCGCCCAGGCCGGGTCGACCAGCACCACCTCGTGGGTCTCAGCTGAGCCGATCGCGTAGACGAAGTTCTGCATCGGCCCGCACTCGATCTGCTCCAGAAAAAGCTCGTCGCTCATTCTTGTAAGCTGCGACCGAGGACGGGGTCATGTCAAACGAACGCGCGGTGATCGTCGGTGTGGGGCAGGTTCGCAACCGTCCCGGGCTCGATTCCACACCGGGGCTCGAATCCAAAGACTGGAACCCGCTCGAGCCGGCCAAGCTGATGGCGATCGCGCTCGAGCGCGCGGCGGCCGACGCGGGCAAGCCCGAGCTGCTCGGAATGGCCGACTTCGCGGGCACGATTCCGCCGATGGCCTGGGCGTACGACGACCTGCCCGCGCGCGTCGCGGAGCTGTGCGGCGCCAAACCGCGCGAAGCCGAGGAGCTGCCCGGCGGCGGCGAGGGGCCGATCGTGTTGCTGAACCGGGTCGCGAATCGGATCGCCGCGGGCCAGATCCAGATCGCGCTCTTGTGCGGCGCCGAGGCGGTGTACAGCCGCCGCAAGGCGCGCACCGACGGCGTGAAGCTCACGAGCTGGACCGCGGGCGGCGATCGCCTGCCGTCGTTCCTGCTCTCGATGAAGCCGTTCGCGAACGCGCTCGAGCAGCGCCACGGCGTGCGCAATCCGGTCGACATGTACCCGGTGTACGAGAACGCGCTGCGCGCCCGCGCCGGCCGCTCGATCGAGGCGCACCAGCGCTACGTCGCCGCATTGCTCGCGCGCTACTCGGAGGTGGCGGCGGGGAATCCGTTCTCGTGGTTTCCGGAGCCGCGCTCGGCCGCGCAGATTCACACCGTCGACGCGCGCAATCGCTGGATCGGCTTTCCGTATCCGAAGTTCATGAACGCGATCATGGAGGTCGATCAGGGTGCGGCCGCGATCGTGATGTCGGAGTCGGCTGCGGATCGGCTCGGCATCGCGCGAGAGAAGCGCGTGCACTTCCTGGGCGGCGCATCGGCGCAGGACGGCTGGAGCGCGGCTGAGCGCGTCGACCTGGCCTCGAGCCCGGCGATGGCCGCGATCGTGCGCCAGACACAGGCTCACGCTGCGCTCGGGATCTCCGACGTCGACCTGTTCGATCTGTACTCCTGCTTTCCGTGCGCGATCGAGTTCGCGCTCGACGCGCTCGGGCTCACGACCACCGACCCGCGTTCGCCGACGCAGACCGGTGGACTCGCGCACCACGGCGGACCGGGCAACAACTACGCGATGCACGGGCTGGCCAACACCGTATTGCGTCTGCGCGCGGGCGGCGGCAAGGTGGGCTGGGTCTCGGGCCTCGGCATGAGCGCGACCAAGCACGCCATGGTCGCGCTCTCGACCGACGCCCGCCGGATCGCGGCCTCGGACGGTCGTTCGTCGGTGCTCACGCTGCCGAAGGACCGACTCGAAGGCCCTCCGCTCGTCGACGCCCCCGACGGCCCGGCCGCGATCGAGAGCTACACCGTCACCTTCGATCGCGACAACGTGCCCGAGAAGAGCATGCTGTACCTGCGCCTGCCCGACGGCCGGCGCAGCGTCGCGAACGGCGAGCCGAGCGACGCGCTTTTCCGGCTGCTGCTCGAGGTCGAGGGCGTCGGGGTGCGCGGTCTCGTCACGGCCGGCAAGGACAAGGATCCGAACGTCTTCCGCCTCTCCTAGCGCCGACGCCTGGCGCGAGGAAGTCGAGATAGGCGCCGTCCGCGGCCGCCCGCGGCGGCGCCCGCAAGCGACGCGCAGCGTCGCGCGCAGCGAGCCGCAGCCGAGCGTAGTCGATCAGTTGGGCAGCCAGAACAGCGCGCAGAGCGGCAGCCCGAGCGCGAGCACGCAGATCGCGAACGCGCGCGGCGTGTCGGTCGCGAGTACCTCCCGCGTCGCGATCACGAGCGACGCGAACGAGAGCAGCACGCCCGCCCACGCGAACAGCGGCCCGACCAGCGGCAGGCTGTAGCCGATCAGCAGCGCGAACCACGCGTAGGCGAAGCCGGTGGCGCGCAGCAGTCGCGTGTAGTCGACCTCGCCCTCGACCGCGAGCCGGCCGACCGCCCAGATCAGCGCCGTCACGACCACCCAGTTCAACATCGCGAGGGCGGTCCACAGGAACACGAGCGGCAGACTGTTGCGACCGAGCCCGGCCAGCACCGAGGTGGCGACCACGACCGCGATCGCCTGCGGGATCGCGTGCGCGTCGGCTTGGATCTCGCGGTAGATCGCGGGCTCGAAGCGGATCACGCCGTGAAGTCTCTGCGCGAGTCTCCGCTCGGCGTGAAACAGCACCGAGAGGGCGGATTCGCGCGGTTGCTCGCTCGAGTCGGCCACGACCGAAGCGTAGCTCAGCCCCGGCGGATGACCTCTTGAATGAACAGGTCGAGCTGCGCGAGCACCTCTTCGCGGATCTTCTCCGGAGTGCGGCCGGTGCGCTTGATCGGCTCGAGCCCGGCGCCGCAATCCGGGATCACGTGCAGGCGGGTCGGCGCGCCGATCCGGCGCAAGAGCTCCTCGAGCTTGTCGGTGCGGCAGTGCGGATCGCGCGCGCCCTGTACGAACAGCACCGGGCAGATGATCCGGAACATGTAGTCGACGTCCTGGTGGCCCGGCTTGCCCGACGGGTGCAGCGGAAAACCGAGCGAAAAGGCGGCATCGACTTTCAACCCCTGCGCGATCGCGCGCGTCGCCACCCGCGCGCCGAGTCCGATCCCGCCCACCAGCATGCGCACCGGCGCGTTCTCGGGATCGGCGAGCACGGCCGCCACGGCGGTCTTGAAAGTCCGATCGAGGATGGGGGTCGCGTCCGGCCGCTTCATCTTCAGCTCCGCGAAGGGGAAGTTGAAGCGCAGCACCAGGTGACCCGCCGCGGCCAGCGCCGCCTGCAGCGCGACCAGGTTGGGTTCGTCCATCCCGCCGGTCAGGTCGTGGCCGATCACGAGCCCGATGCGCTGGCCGCTCGGCCACCATTTCGGGGTTGCCACCACGCCGGTCACGGTCACATCCGGCATCGCGGGGACGCGGATGGTCTCGAACTTCACGTTCGTGTCCATTCGCGGCTTTTTATACCATACGAGAGGACCCGCGCGGGATCGCGCGAGTCCGAGGCGGCGAGGCCCATCGACGTGGAGAAAGTGCTGATCGTTGGAGTCGCTCGCGGGCAGGGTCGCCTGCTCGCGCGCCGGCTGTCCCGTGATCAGCGCGTCGTGGGCGTGGACAGCGAGGACTGGGACCGCCGCCCGGCTGGCGCACCGTTCTACAAGCTCGACCTGCGCACGCGCGCCTTCGAAGAGGTGATGCGCAAGGAGCAGCCCGACGCGGTCGTGCATCTGGGCTTCGTGCGCCACTTCCGCGGACCCGACACCGCGCGCTTCGACGTGAATGTGCGCGGCACGCGCAAGCTGCTCGATCACTGCCGCACGTACGGCGTGAAGAAGCTCGTGGTCATGTCGACCAGCTACGTGTACGGCGCGCTGCCCGAGAGCCCGAGCTTCATGGCCGAAGACCACCCGTTGCTCGCGGGCCGCAACTACCCGGAGATCCGCGACCTGGTCGAGGTCGACGCGCTCACCACCTCGTTCATGTGGCAGTACCCGGACATCCGCACGTCGATCCTGCGGCCGGTTCCGACGCTCGGCTACTACAGCGACAACTCGATCGTGAACTACCTGCGCCAGAGCCGCGTGGTGGTGATGATGGGCTTCAACCCGATGCTGCAGTTCATGCACGAGGAAGACCTGGTCGAGGCCACCGCGCTCGCGCTCGAGCGCGGACTGCGCGGTGTGTACAACGTGACGGGTCCCGGCGAAGTGCCGCTGCGCGTGGCGATCGAGGAGACCGGCGGACGCGCGCTGCCGTTGCCCGAGCCGGTCGCGCGGCCGCTGCTCGGACGGCTGTTCCGGCTCGGGCTCGTGCGCATTCCGCCCGGCGCGATCGACTACATCAAGTACCCGTGCACGATCGCCGGCGAGCGCTTCGTGCGCGAGACCGGCTTCCGCCCGCTGTTCGG